>NZ_JALIFQ010000004.1:0-415246 GCF_022867815.1 Blautia sp. NSJ-175 | reverse complement strand
ATATGGTTTGGATAAAGAACTACGCGAGTAAACTCGCATAATTACATAGGTGATTTCCACTTCCGGACATCTGATTCCCAAATTTCCGGAAGTGCGATTTCATCGCACAAGAATATTCACATATTTTTATATAACTGCCATTTCATTTCCTTTCGTTGCTGTTTATAGTTCTGCTTCAGCTTTATTTAGAGCGATGGGTAATACAAAAAATGCAATGGTAAATTCATTTGTTATGAATATCATTAACATAGTAGGTAATGCGTTATTTATATATATGATACATCTTGGTGCATTTGGTGTTGGTTTATCTACTTTACTTTCAAGGGTTATTGCAACTATAACAATTATGATAATGTTACGTAATCAAAACTTGTCTATTACAATACGTTCATACAAATTTTGGGATATAGATTTAAAAATGATTAAAAGTATTTTTAAAATTAGTATTCCTGCCAGTCTTGAAAATAGTGTCTTTCAAATTGGAAGAATTATATTAACAAGTCTTATCGCTATGTTTGGTACAAGTGCAATTACAGCTAATGCAGTAACTGGTAGTTTACTTAATGTCGCAACGATACCAGGACAGGCATTGGGTCTGGCTATGACTACAGTTGTTGCACAATGTGTCGGTGCTAAAGAATTTGAGCAAGCTGTCAAATATTCTAAACATTTGCTTAAATCTTCATGGCTATATATGTTTTTATTCAATTTTGGAATATTTATATTATTGAAGCCAATACTAAGCCTTTATAATCTATCAGAAGAAACCTTTTCCCTTTCACTAATAGTTATGATTATGCACATTGCTGGTTGGATAACTGTATGGCCTATGTCATTTACATTGCCTAATACATTTAGAGCAGCAGGGGATGTCAAATATCCTATGTTTATCTCTGCTATTTCAATGGTTGTATTTCGTATTGGTTTCAGCTATATATTAGCATATGGTTTAGGTATTGGTGTTCTTAGCGTATGGATAGCCATGCTTATGGATTGGACATTCAGATGTATTTGTTTCTATTGGCGTTGGAAAAGTAACAAATGGAAACAGTATGCAGTTGTTTAGGAAAGCTTAGATGTTTTCGGAATGCTTTTGTTTATCCATAACAATGATTTCATGTAATGTTGGAAAAAGTAGGTGATAAAAATGGGAAAATAGTAGTAATTGAATTTCATGAAAATGAAGAAGCTGTCTTTCAACAAACTATAGAATGGTTATCTCATAATTTGTCATACTATCCTATCACTATGACTGAACGTAAGCTTGATTTATTCATAGCCCCCTTTACTAGAACCTATACTTCTGAAAGCGGTGAAAACGTATATCTGACTGCTAAAGAATTTGACTTACTCTATTTTCTCTTTTGCTATAAGGGGCAGGTATTTACGAAAGACCAACTATATGAAAATGTCTGGGGCTTTCACAATGCCCCAGAGGGAAGCAACCTTACATCATTCATACAGAAGCTAAGAAAGAAAATAGAGCCGTCCCCAGACAATCCGCAGTACATACTAACTGTCTGGGGTGTTGGCTATAAATTCAACGAAGAAAAACCGTAGATTGTAATTCACAGTATGTGATTTACAGCTACGGTTTTATCATCATATCAAGGCTCATTCAATCGTGGTAAATTCGTGGTAAAATGAGTGTTTTTCAGTTATGAAACTGTTTATAAATGCAGTATTTATGCTGATAATTCAAAATCTTATTATATAATTTATATAATTATACCACTGGGGTTGGGCAGGTACAAGCAATCGAAAAGTATTTTAATAATATCAGTTTTCAAATTTCAATTATTATGATAAAATAGAACAAAACTTTAATGAGGTACAGTATCTTGAACATTATAATAATTGGTTTGATTTTTTTATTTCAAATATTAGTCTTTTTTTGTTTTGGTTCTCTTTTTTTGCATTTTTTTAAACAGGTACAAAACTCCATTTTCTTTACTTTATCCTGTGGATTCTTTATTAACTTTGCCCTGTTTGAACTTTTTGCTCTTCCCTGTACACTATTACGTCTTCCACTGACTTTTTTAACAGTTATCTGGATGACTTTCTCTTGCATTATTGTTTTACTGGCCATATACTTCTGCCGCAGAGATTGGAAAAGCGCAGTCGTGTGCTCTCCCAAATTTTTCCAAGAAAGCACATGGACACTACTTATATTATTTGCAAGTATACTGATTCAGATGCTGATCGTTTTCACTCATATGGACAACAGTGCTGATGCCAGTTATTATGTTGGAAAAGCAGCAACTGACGTTTATAAAAACAGCCTCGGTCTATTCAATCCCTATACCGGAGCGGAACTGTCACGCTTTAATGTCCGTTACCTGTTTTCCTGTTTTCCTGATTATAATGCAGTCATATCCAAGTTTTTTAATCTGCACGCACTAAAACAGGCTAAAGTCATAATGCCTCAGATAATTATCCTTGTCACTAATATTCTTTACTACCAGGTAGGTATGATACTGACCGAAAATAATCGCAAAAAATCAGCACTTTTTGTGTTCTGGATTTTCCTTATTAACCTATACAGCAACACAATTTATACTTCTGCAAATTTTTTGCTCTTAAGAACCTATGAAGGAAAGGCTGTTCTTGCCAATACTATCATTACAGGAATTATCCTGTGCTGTCTGCAGATATACAGAGGAAAAAGTCCTTTGTTTTATAAATTCCTGCTTTTCTTTATCACACTGAGCAGTGTAACTTTCAGCTCTTCTTCCATGCTGATCGTACCACTGGCAGTCAGCGCAGGTTTTCTAACTGTCATATTTATAAAAAAGCAATACCGAAGTCTTGGGTGGTATATCTTATATACTCTTCCAAATTTGATGACAGGATTTATTTATCTGCTTTATACGAAAGGTATACTTTCATTTTCGATTTAGCATTTTAATCATTACACAAATTAAGGAGTTTAGAACATGGGTGATGTAAATATAGATGAGCTCGGCCTTAGTTTTGTCAAGGTCTGTTTAAATAATTACTGGGGCAATATCTGTTTTTTCGGTTTTTTTGCTGCCTGTATTTTATGGTTTTTCTGTCGAAAAAAACACAGTACAAATCTATTTTTGATTTATACCGCGTTTCTGTTTTTGACTATTTATAATCCTATTTTTGTTAAATATATTTTCAGCAAACTTGGTTCTGATGAAGTTTATTATAGATTCTTCTGGTTACTTCCTGTAAGTATTCTGCTTGGATATTGTTGTGTAAATATTATAGATTATAGTAAAACAAAATTTGGTACGTATGCCTTATCATTTGTATTAACGATACTAATAATATTAACAGGAAGTCCTGTGAAAAACATCTTTACAGATATATCCATGCCTGATAATCTTTTCAAGGTTCCTGACAGCCTTTTAGAAATATGTAATATCATACACCGAGATTCCGAAGACGAAAATCCTAAAATAGTTGCACCTGATACAACTATTCATATGTTAATTAGACAGTATGATCCATCTTTACTACTTACCATTGATCGGAATACTCTCCTTTATAGATTAGGAAATCCAAACTTTGTTTTCGACGAAAATACTCCTAGCTATCAAGTGCAAGATGCTATCATGGAAGTGGTTTATTACAATGATATTTCCCAAAAAAATAAATTTATAAATGCAATAGAAAAAACCAAAACTAATTACATCATTTTATATGATACTTCACCTATTTGTGATTTTTTACAGGAAAATTCTTTTGAAAATATAGGTATAACTGATGGATATGTAATTTATAGAACTCCTGTATAAAATAAAATTCAGGGCCGTCACTACCCTGAATTTTATAACTCATAATATAATTTTTAGATCAGTTTAATGCTCCTAACATGGATTCATTTTACTGATCTTCTTTTAATAATACTTTGTATTTGAACAAAAATAAACGTTACGATGCAACTAATAATAATAATCAAACAGTAATTTAACAATCCATATCTGTTTAACTGTATCCCATTTAAATTATAATCAAAATTATATTTTCTAAAAAATGTTCTAATCCAAATATGGACAATATATAATTCCAAAGAATATTTTCCAGCTATTTGGAGAATATTAAAGTCTCTAGACCCATGACGTTTATGATTTTTTTCGAAATATTCAAAGCAGAAAATACATATAAGGCATATCACTAGCGTCAATGTACAATACCAGTATCTGACTGTCATCCCTCCAATATGATACTCATATGTAAACATTCTATAACTATATCCTATAAAAAGTGCTGTTATCTCCCCATAAGTCACTCTTTTATTGGCTTTAGCAAAATAGCCGCATAAAACTCCAATAATAAATATAGGTATCCTTGTCAATGCTATTTCTACTTTACTATAATAATCAGGAAAGATCAGTTTAATACTAATATTAAATATTATAACTAATCCTATCATTATCCAAACTCTTGTCACCTCTGATTTTCCCTGTCCACTACCATCAAAAATACACTTATATAAGAATGGAAATATTAAATAAAGAGGTATCAGAAGCCCAAAATACCATAGTCTTGTATATCCCTCAGTCCAGAAAGATATTAATGTTATATTTTTAAGAAATGCTGAAAAATTTCTATGGATAAACAAATCTTGTCCAATCCAAAAAGGAAGCGAAATTAAAAGATATGGAAAAATCACTCTGACCATTCTTCTTTTATAGAACCTTTTCATATCAGGATTCTTATTATATGAATAGTAAAGCCCTAAACCTGAAAGAAAAAGAAATATTTCTACGCCTCCTCTTCCTTTCTCTAAGACAAAATTAATAATCTCTAAAGGCTTTGGTAATATCATTCCAATTTCATTCCCGTGATACAGAACAATCCATATAATGGCGATTCCCATCAGCTTAGTTCTATATTTACTCAGCAACCCCCAATGATATCCTTCACCGCACTTTTCCATTTATATTTACCTTACCCATATTTATTTTTTATCGAATTGCATACTCTTTATTAGTCTGGTATACATATCTTTTAAATTCACAGTAGGCTTCCAGCCTAACAATTTCAGCTTTGTATTATCCAAACGTATTACCATTTCAGGATTATAACCCAACTCTGCAACATTTTCTGGTATATCGTATACGACTTTAACATCATTATCAGATGAAAGCTCAGAAACCAACTCAGCCATTTCTTTTATAGAAATAACAGTATCCATATTTGTAACATTATAGGCTTCCCCAGTTTTACCTCTTGTCAGTAAACATATTATAGCTGTTATTGCATCTTTTGTATAACAATAACTTCTAATCGTTCTTCCTGATGTATGCAAAACTATATCTCTCTTTTCTATTACACATCTCGCAAATTCTGCAAACACTCTGCCATCATCATATGAAACACCCGCCCCAAAAGTTTGTGATAGCCTTGCCACTGAAACAGGCACATTATATTCTTTTGCATAAGCTGCACATAGACACTCTGCCATTCTCTTTCCTTCAGAGTAACTACTACGAACCTGCATTGGATCCAGATATCCATAATCTTTCTCAGTAATATAATTTACTTTTTCATCAGGTGAACCATACACTTCTAAGGAAGACAAATACACCATTTTTTTTATGCTCTTTTCTCTTGCAATTTCCAGAATATTCTTTGTTCCACGTAACGCCGTAAGAATCGTTTCAACAGGATTAGAAACAAAATATTTTGAACTTGTTGCACTTGCCCCATGAATAATATAGTCAACATGCTCAGGAATTTTTATTTTTTCATTTATATCACAGATAAATAAATCTACTTTTCTATTTTCCAGAAATCCTCTAAATACATTCTCTGCCTTCTTTTTATTTCTTGCCAATGCAATAATTTTTATATTTTTATTATGAATACTATTATACAATACTATGGATTTTACAATTTGTGAACCTATCATACCTGTTGCTCCAGTGACAAGTACTGTATTTTCATCATCTATTTCATTAAAAAAATCACTGCTTGCAGCATCACACAAATCTGTATACAATATTGGATTCTTAATACTTTCTGTACACATACTTCTAATCTTCTCCATTCTCTACCATATTTTTCATACGCGCATCAATATAATCTGTTAAGCCCAAACCAAAAGCCTGCTCATTTTCTTTATATTGAAGCAATGCCCGAAACATATATACATCTTCTGGCGTTGTCACTTTAATATTTCCTCTATTCCCCATTACCATATGCGCTTCCATATTCTGGCTCTTTATAATTGTGCAAGCATCGACCATATTTTCATATCCATTTGGTGAATTTCTAACTTGTTCATGAGCATATAAAATATCCTTTAGATAAAAACTCTGAGGTGCCTGTGCAGCATAAGTCTCCTTTCTATAAGGAACTTTATCTACCCTTTCTCCATATTTACTTAACAAAATGGTCTCATAACATGATGTACACGTTATAGCATTACCATATTCTTTAACACTTTTAATATTATTAGAAATAACATCATAAGCAACAAATGGACGTACACCATCATGCAAAAGCACAATTGAATCTTCTGGATTTTCTTGCGAGGCTTTTTTTAACGATATATATATAGAGTCCTGTGCAGTTTCTCCTCCATGCATTATACCTGCGACTTTTGTTAGATGATATTCTTTTACAAGTCCATCCATATAAGGAATGTAATCTTCCAAAACGGATATATAAATTTTATCTATCTTTTTGTGATATTGGAAAAGCTGCAATGTGTGAATAATAATAGGTTTTCCATTTACCTCTAAAAACTGCTTTGGTATTCCAGCGCCCATTCTCACTCCACTACCACCAGCAAAAATAATAGCTATATTCATATCGTATTTTTCCTTTCTTGCAAATCATTATCCAACAATGGCTGTAAAAAATCCAGCTCCTTCATTCTCTCTATCTGTTTTTCTACTATATTAATCTCTTGTTCTATCTTTTCTGGCATTTTACCTAAAACGATCCAATCAATTACTCTATCTGATGCATGACTGTCAATAAAATCAAAATGCTGTATAACGTATTCCTCTACTTTTTCATATTCAAAATCTTTTGTCCTAAATGCTTCCATAAGCTCTGTAAAGTTGTAACATACTTTACCAGGTGCCGACTCCTCATAAGGCCGATGAAATCCCCTTGAAAAAGAATACTGTATCTTGTCGTATGCAAAAAACAACATGGGTTTTTTCATTAATGAATACTCAAATATATTAGATGAATAATCCGTTATCAATATATCAGTAATATAAAATAAATCATTAATATTCGGATATAAATTAACATCAATAAATTTATCACTAAACTTTTCCGGTATAGGAACAGGCTCGCTAACCCACGGATGCATCTTAAATAATACCACATATTCTTTTCCACACAACTCGTAAAACTTTTCAAAATCTATTAATTCATACGGATAATATGCTTCTTTTTTATTTTTCCCTCTATATGTCGGCGCAAATAATACCACTCTTTTTCCATTACATATAGGGTATCTCTTATACAAATCTTCCGTTACCTTCTTACGATAATCATTGTCCAAATATTGATCCATTCTAGGCATTCCTGTAGGTAAAACAAGCTCATCATTAATTCCCCAAACCTCAGAAAAAAAAGGCGCAATACTTTTTGATCCTGCTATTCCATAAGTATACTGCCTGTGACAACTCTGTGGGCTTGGACATCCTTTATGTCCCCATCTACTATATCCTGAAGATTTGAATCCAGCACCCGCATGCCATAATTGAATTACTTTTACGTCATTATCTAATTTCAACCAATCTAACACTGGAGCATGATCATCTAAAAAAATCATCCCACTCTTAGCTAATTTGTAAATTAATTTTATCCAGCTTCTATATGACTGTGGTTCAGCAGCCGCTGCTCTAGCAGAAATCAATATACAATACTCTTTATCCATTCCGCGCTGTTGCATTCTTTCAACTACTGCCTTTAAATTTGATTTAATTGAATCATTTTGTTCAGTCATAAATAGGATGGTTTTCGTTCTTTTTCTTTTATTAATCACTGAAAAAAACTTATATAAATTGCGCAAAAAGACCCTGCTACTTCCAAAATATCTTTTGATACATTTATATGGTCCACGATATATACGATACTCTTTATTTGATGGAAATCCTTCTCTGCTTTCTGATGCCTGCAGGATATGCATTCTGAAAGGCAATTCTTCTTCATCATCTTCTATATAAAATTTAATCGTATATACCTTATGTCCGTTTGCATATTCAAAATTTCTTGATTTTTCTTCCATATTAATGGGATAATTAAAATCAGCTGCACATTCAGCTAATACTTCATCTCCTACGCAAGCCAAAATTCTGTAGGTCCCAATTGGTAAACAACGCTTTTCACCATTATTTGTAATGTTAAGGCTTAAACAATACTGATTTTCTTTTATAAAACTTAATTTTAACCTAGCTTTTGCAGCACCAATCCCATTTACTGCATAAAACTCCAGACTTTTCCAATCAATTGTATTATCTTTAAATTCAATTTCTATATTAAAATGAACAAAAATTCTTTCCCATTGAATATCTACTAATTTAATAACTAACAACGCTTCATCAATTCTGTATAACATTTTTCTATTCCTTCATTACCTTCTTCTATTTGTCTATCATATCCTGATATTGTTGTGCAATTTCTTCAATATCTCCCATAGCAACTAAATGTCCTTGCTCTAAAATCATCGCTTTATTACATATCCTTTTAACCTGATCTAATGAGTGTGAAACAAATAAAACTGCTGTTTCTCCATCCATCATACTCATTATTTTTCCTTCACTCTTTTTTCTAAACTTTGCATCCCCAACAGAAAGTACTTCGTCTAAAATCAAAATTTCCGGATCCATAATAGTTGCTATTGAAAATCCAAGTTTACTCTTCATACCTGATGAATAATTTTTTAAAGGCACATCTATAAACTTTTGAAGTCCAGAAAATTCAACAATCTCTTCATATTTTTGATCGATAAATTTTTTGCTATATCCTAACACAGCACCATACAGATATATATTTTCTCTCCCCGTATATTGAGGCTCAAATCCCGCTCCCAATTCTAATAACGGTACGATCTTACCCTTAACCTTTACAGTTCCTTCTGTCGGTTTAAAAACACCAGCAATAATTTTAAGTAAAGTACTCTTTCCAGCTCCGTTAAGTCCTAATATACCAATTCGATCTCCTTTAGACACACTAAAGCTAACATTTTGCAATGCCCAAAAGCTATCTTTTCTAAGCTCTCTTCTTATCAACTTTATAAAATACTCTTTTAAATGATCCACCTTTTCTTTACTTAAATTAAACTGCATACTGACATTATCAACAACTAAAATTTCTTTTTTCATTTTTTCACCTACACATGTAATATAAATTGATCCTGCTTTTTATAAAAAGCTATATTTCCTATAACTAATGCAATTACGCTAACAATAGCCGCATAAACCAGCAAATGGATATTCATCTGCTGTCCTAAAATGGCATCTCTAAAATTTTGGATTATACAATATAAAGGATTCAGCTTTAGTATCCAGGAAAAACCACTGTTCATTATTTTTTCAGGATAGTAAAAAATAGCACATGTATACATTATTAACATTAAAATAACTTCCCACAAATATTCCATATCTCTAAAAAACACAGTAATTGTTGCTAAAATCATTCCTACACCATATGTAAGAATCGGAAGTAGTATTAACGGAAATATTATCTGCACTACATGCCAGGTTGGCTTGACTCCACAATAAATCCCTAAAACGCCAAGTACTAATAAAGATATCAAAAAAATTATATAGTTAAATAATATACAGGAGAGAGGATACAGATACTTTGGTACATATACTTTACAAATCATTTTAGAATTTGCACGTATTGATCTCGCTGCAGTCTTTGTAGCTTGCGAAAAAAATGTATATAATAATCTTCCACATAATATATACATCGGAAAATCCCTGCTTTTATTTCCAAATAATGTACCAAATACAATAGTAAGAACGCATGTTGTAAGCAAAGGTTCCAGCAATGACCAGCAAACGCCTAAATAAGACCTTCTATATTTTAATTTTACGCCCTTCTTTACTAATTCTGATAATAAGAATCTACGATTCCAAAAAGTCCTTAGATATTTCTTCATTTTCTTCATTCCTCGCTAATTGTTTTATCAATCTCTCCACTCTTTCTGCGGCATGTCCGTCTTCTACAGATCCCTTATCAGAAAGAAATTGCTTTACCTTTTTTTCATATACATTTTCATCAAAATCATCTATATTTTTACAAAGCTGTTCATTATTTTCAGCTATCAAAAAAGGAGTGTTTTTTAACGGATAATACAACCCCCTTACTTCATTATATATATCATTATCTGTTGCAAAAATAAAACCAGGTCTTCCAGTTAAAATAAAATCAAATATACAGCTAGAATAATCTGTAATAACAGCATCAGATGCTAATAAAAGTTCTTGTATATCAGGATAATTTGTTGCGTTTATACCTATTTTTATTTTTTCCAGACAAAGTTCAGATTTTGGATGATATCTAACAACAAATTCCCAATTACCCCCAAAACGTTCTTCAATTTTTCTTACTACTTTTTCTGAATCCAAATACTCCGCTTCGTATAGACCATTATCACGAAATGTAGGCACATATAATAAAATCTTACTTTCTTCTGAAATTCCCAACTTTTTTTTAACTTTTTCTCTTACTCCATCATTTTTCATAAAAAAGAGATCATTTCTTGGATGTCCGTATTCCAAAATATTCTTAACATTCCAAAATGCCTGTTTATAAATTTTTGTTTCGAAATCACTATTTGAAATCCAATAATCAGTTACATCTGCATTTTTTTTTGCAAGATACTCCCAATTTTTGTCTATCACCAAATTCCTACAATCACCTTCAATTTTTTTAATGCCAAATGATCCATGCCATAATTGAATATATACTTGTCCCTTTTTCTTTTGAAGACCTTTATTTAAATATGCAATTAAATGATAATTGCATATCCAAATACCCGCAGATGCATATTCTTTAAATGCCTCTTCTGACATATACTCTACTAATCTTATGTTTTTCGGAAAAAGATGTTTATTATTCGCAACGTCCTTTACAACCCATACTAAATCATACGTTCCAGGCGTTCTTAATAATCGCTCTGCAACGTACTTACAATTACATCCATATCCCATTCCCATATAATTATCAAAAATAATCTTATTTTTTTGTATAGGTATATATCCCCATTTACTCTGATACCTTTTTTGCAAAGAGAATCTAATATTAATTTTGGTATTTCTAATCCTATAAATCTTATAATCGTTCTCAATTGTATACAGAACAAATATTTTCACTAATTTTTTCAATTTAATCAGTAATCTTTTCTTTTTCATCTATCACACTCCAGCATAAATTCACACATTTTAAAGTTTACAATATAAATAAGAATCATGCTGCGGTTTCCTCTGTTGGATATCCGGTAGTTCTTTCCATTTACCATATAACTGTGTTAAATATTCGCTCTGCATAGCTGGTGCCCAAAACTCAGAACATCCAAATTTTACTTTTTGCAATGGTACAAGCCACTCCTTTGGCATAATTTCTTTTGAATAACCTGCTACCCCAAATAAACTGCATATATTAGAACTTTTTTCAATACTCCATCTGATAATATATTTTTTACAAAGCCTGATTATCACTTTCCATACTTTATCCGGTATTATTTTTAATAAAATTTTGGAAATCTCACGTGCAAACCTCCCCTTATTTTTTACAGGTAAATGATAAATACCCAAATAATAAATAAGGGCTAAATATTTTTGTATCATGCGCTGCACTTGATTATTTGGTACTCCATCAATAGGATGTATATCTATCTTAGGAGCATGAGTATACACCTCTGTGATATTGAAATCATAAAGATGCCCAATAGGCGCTTCTGGTATTATTTTATCTTCTACCGGTGAGTAATCTAACCCCTTTAATTTATTATTATTGCCACTCATGAATGCTTCCATTTTTTCAAAATCATCACGAAACATAGCTACATCGATGTCATCATCCCACGGAATAAATCCCTGATGACGAAAAGCACCTAAAGCGCTTCCACCCACCAAAAAAAATTTAATATTATGTTCATCACAAAAACACTGAAATTCAATTAACATTTCCATGAGATGATCTTGATATTTCTTTAATTTATTATCCATTTCTTTTTCTCAACATTTTTATATATACCAATTTACGTATCATATTAGGAACTAAAGTAATCAAAATTGTAACTCCGCATGCTTTTACATACTCCCCAAATCCCAGCAATCCTATTTCTTTCTGCATCTGTCTTAACCTCAAATATCTCCGACAATATACAATCCCCCCACGTCTATTATACATCTCATCAGATACGCGAGCTTTAACCAGAACCTTTTGTACATTATAAAATTTATAGTCTTTCGCGAGCATTCTACACCATAAATCATAATCTTCCAGAAAAGAAAAATCCCTGTAATTACCAGCCTTCAGCACATCAGCTTTTCTAAACATGACAGTCATATGATTTATGGGATTTCTGTACTTAGCATATTCCCATATTTCCTTTTGCGTCTCTGGCATATTTTTTACCTGTGAGATAATACCTCTATCATCAAACTCCCGCATTAACCCACCACAAACAGAAATATGCGGATTTTTCTCCATAAAATCCTTCTGAATCTTAAAACGTTCTGGTTCAGCAATATCATCTGTATCCATACGCGCCACTAATTCATACTTGCTTAATTCCATGCCTTTCCTCAAAGCCAAACCAAGTCCTTGGTTTTCGTCAAACTTATAAACTCTCATATTTGGCAAAATCTTCAGATACTCTTCTATTACCAAATACAATTCTTTCGTAAGCGGCCCATCTTCTATAAGGATTACCTCATCCGGCGCCAAAGTCTGAAATCTAATACTATTCAAAGACATCTTTAAATATTCTGGCTTTTCTTTTTTATAAACAGATAACAAAACAGAAAACTGCATTTAAATAAACCCCTATCTTCTATCTATACATTTTTATCACATAAATTTTCCTTACTATCGACGCCTTCCGTACTCTCCTTCATCAACATTATTTTAGGAGTTAATATCATCAGCTTAAAATCCAACCAAATAGAATAATTCCTAATATAAGTGAGATCAAGTTTCAATTTGTCATATGAAGTAGTATTATACTTACCATATATCTGGGCATAACCTGTCAGTCCTGCCTTTACTTTCAACCTATAACGGAATTCAGGTAAATCTTTTTCAATTTTTTGTGCAAGTTCCGGCCGTTCTGGTCTTGGACCGACAAAAGACATATCCCCTTTCAAAATATTATAAATCTGAGGTAATTCATCCAATCTGGTTCTTCTTAAAACCTTACCAACTCTTAGAATTCTATCATCTTCTTTTCCTGCAAGACGTGGACCACTTTTCTTTTCTGCATTTTGAATCATTGTTCGAAATTTATAAATCTCAAAAACTTTACCGCAATATGTCAAACGCCGCTGTTTATAAAACACCGGCCCCCAATCGTCCAACTTAATACAAACAGCTATAATCAGAAATAAAGGTAACGTTACAATTACTGCAATACATGATAATATAATATCTACTAATCTTTTTATAATCAACTGTTCAATTAATAATCCATCGTTTTTTGATAAAAGTAATGGTGTATCAAAAAGTGTAAGTTGTTCTGAACTCCGAAGCAGTACATCTGATATTTTAGGAATACTATAAGTTCTTATGTCCTTATCAAAACAATATTTTAATATAAGATTTCTTTCATGTGCTGGCATGTCACCTATAATAATTCCATCATATTTATCAATTTCTGAAACTATGTTTTCTATTCCATTCTTATAGCTAGTAGATTTCTCAATTTTAAATTTGTCCATACGGGAATTCATTTTTTCCATCAAATAATAATCCGAACGTCTTCCTGAAATTAAAAGCATATTTCTTGGAGGAAATATATGTATATATATCCTTTGATAAATAAGACTCCACATTATTATTATCACTACTTGTAAAATTGTCATTCCGATTATAGAAAATGGATTGAAAAATCTCTTTGCAAGTACCGATATTTGAAAATACGTAAATGTATTTGTAAAAATAACCGATAAGAGCTGAGAAAATATTAATTTCCCCTTCTCCTGCAATCCAACAGTAAAACCTCCATACATCTTCATCATAAAAAACAGAATGACAATATACAAAAAAATCATCATCCAATTTCCTCTTCGAAAAAAAGGCAGACGTATTATTTTGTTAAAATAATTAATCCAAGTATAACCATAAATTCCTGAAACCACGGTTATTAGTACTGCTGAAAAAAGCAATCTGACTAAACGTTTAAACTTTTCTTGAACCTTCATAAAATTTATCTCCCGTTAACAGATGCTGCCAAATTACTATTTGGCAAATACTTTTGTAATACGATTATAATATTCTTGTAAAGTATATCACTATTTTGATTATGCGACAAGAAAAACCTCTTTCCAATTTATTTGCTATCTCTATCCCTTTAATCTCCGTATTATATTATACAACAATTCAACTTCCATAAATAGAAATTCTGATATTTCTATAGTATTAAATCTTACTTTCTTATTTCTGTTCTTCCCGGAAATCTCAAACCCATTTTTTATCCCCGCAATATACTCTCTTCCAAACCCCTTAACAGCAAAAAAAACTGCCTTCACTCCAAATCCCACTGCAAACAGCGGCAAATTCAGCACGATCTGCCAAAGCGGCATGTTTTTATATATCATGTACACATTGTTCCTGGAAGAATATCTGACTTTAAAAAGATTATACCTGGAGCCGCTGGTACCGCTTCCCACATGGTATACGCGTGCTGTGGGACAAAACCAGTTTTCATATCCATGAAGCCTGGCCCTGTACCCAATGTCCAGGTCTTCCAGATAGGCAAAATGCTCCTCATCAAAGTATCCGATTTCGTTTAAAATACTTTTTCTATAGATAGCAGCTCCCGCACAGGAGGCAAATATCTTCTTTCGCTTATTATAATTTTCCTCCGGCTTACCTTTACCGTCGGCAAAAGCCCATCCAAGGGCACAATAATAATTTCCGGCATCATCTATCCTGCTATGATCATGCATCTGCAGCATTTTTGCCTGACACGAAAAAATATCAGGACTTTTTTTAATGTCCTGAACTAAAGCCTGAATAAATCCCTCCTGGACGATAGTATCATTATTCAAAAGCAGTATATATTTTGCCTGTGAACTGTGTATTCCCACATTGACCGCCCCACAGAAACCTGTATTCTCTTTTAGAGCGATCTGTCTGACCTGCGGATAATTCTGGCTGAGATATGGAATACTGCCGTCTTCTGACCCATTATCCACCACTACGATTTCAAATGAAGGAAAATCCTGCATGAGCAATGCGTCCAAACAGTCTTTTAAATATTTTTTTCCATTAAAATTAGGAATAATTACAGATACTTCATACATGTTTTTCGGAAACCTTTCCGACACAGTCTTAGAATAAGACTGTGTCCTGAGATTTTTATTCTTTTGGCCGCAGGGAATAGTTCCATTTTGTAAGAGAAAGATTTTTATTATAGTAAGGATCCCCTTCTTTTAAAAGTGTTTCCCACCGGCAGCGCATGAACTCAATCTCACTCTGAAATCTGCGCACCTTCTCTTTGCTGTCCTCTGTCCCACGGCTCTTTGATTCATAATGATACAGCTCTGCATAAGGATCATAAACAACCAGATATCCCTTCCGGCGTACACGAAGGCAAAAATCCACGTCATTAAATGCAACTGTCAGTTTTTCCTCAAATCCATTGACTTCAAAAAATACTTCGCGTTTTACCATCATACAGGCAGCCGTGACCGCACTTAAATCCTGCTGCAGGGAAGCCTTATGCAGATAACCGGTACGCTCTCCCGGCATGTTGACAAACATATGTCCGGCGATTCCACCGATACCGATGATTGTACCTGCATGCTGGATGGTTCCATCCGGATAATACAATTTTGCTCCCACAATCCCTGTATCCGGCCTCTGGCAGTGTCCGAGCATCTCTTCCATCCAATTAAGAGAAATCACTTCCATATCATTATTTAAAAACAGAAGATATTCTCCTTTTGCTTTTGATGCCGCATAATTATTGATCGCAGAGTAATTAAATGGCTTCTTCCATTTTAGAAGACGTATTCTGTCCTGTCTGCTCAGCTCGCGATAATACGAAAAAATCTCCTCTGTCTCACTATTATTTTCCACAATAAGGATTTCAAAATTTTCATATGTTGATTTCTCAAAAATGGAGTCTATACACTTTTTCAAAGCTTCCTTCTCGTCTTTATTAGGGATGATAATGGAAACCAGAGGAGACTCCTTCACCTGATACTCCACTCGATAAAAACCATAGTCTTTTGTATGGCTGACCTTTCCGTTAAGACCACTGCGCTTTAAATTGCCTTCGATTGCCCGCTTTCCCGCTTCATAGGCATACATTTTGCTGGCCGGATTATCCGCTGTGGAAGCCTGATGAGTCCGCCAATGATACAAAATTTCCGGTATATGATGTATTTTTTCAGCGCTCTCAACACATCGGAATATAAAATCATAATCCTGGGCACCATCAAATTCACTGCGGAAACCGCCTGTCCGTTCCATGATTCCGCGTCTTACCACAAACAGGTGACAAATATAATTATTCGCCCGAAGCAGATCCGGATTAAAATCCGGCTTCAGATGAGGCTGAAAATGTTCCGACAGATCTGCCCTCACCTTATCTTCATCCGTGTAGATCACATCAATGTCCCGATCTTTTTCCAAAGCTGACGCGATTTCATACAGAGCATTAGGGGCAAGCAGATCATCATGGTCCAGAAGTCCAATGTAATCACCTGTGGCCATGGCGAAGGCCGTATTAGTATTCTCTGCGATTCCAAGATTCTTGTCCAATTTCTTCCACACAATTCTGCTGTCAAAAGAGGAATATTCTTTCAGTGTAAATTCCATGGAGGCATCTTCCGGACTGGCATTGGCTATACACAGTTCCCAGTTGCTGTAGGTCTGCTCTCTCAGAGAATCCATCATTTCCCGCAGAAATTTTTCAGGTGTTTTGTATGCCGGTACCACAATGCTGATCTTAGGAGAATATTTCCATACCCGTTTCCGCTGTTTATCTAAATCTGCTTCTGTGGGACGGTAAGCTTCATACCAGGGACCATACGGAACCTCTTCCGGTTCAAATCTTTCGTGCAGACGAATCCAAAATTCCTTCGGTCCATAATGTTTTAAATAGCGGTACCCCTTCTGTATGGTATACGGAGAAAGCTTTTTCAAAATTCTTCCCCACTCCAGTTTTCCTTTAGACATAACTTTTACCTCTGCAAATTCCATTCTTTTGGGCAGATTTACCCGTCCTTTTACTTATATACCCGTACATTCTACCACATTTTCTGTTTAAAGGGAACCTCGAATGTGCTATACTAAAGAAGATTGAGTTTAAACGGTTACTGTTCACGGAGTGAACCGTAACTAGAAATACAAGGAGGTCATATTTTGAAACTGGATAAAAAACTCTCTTTTGTTATTCCCTGCTATTATTCGGAAAAAACAATTTCTCTTGTTGTAGATGATATTTTCAAAGCATTTCCAAAAGAGGATTATCAATTTGAGATCATATTGGTAAATGACGGCTCCAAGGACAATACCTTCTCCGTGATCAAAGGTCTGGCAGATAAATTCCCGCAGGTCATTGCCGTGAATCTGGCCAAGAATTTCGGTCAGGATGCTGCTCTGATGGCCGGATACACTTATGCCACAGGAGACTATATCATTTCCCTGGATGATGACTGCCAGAATCCTCCGATAGAGGCTCATAAACTGATCGCGAAAATAGAAGAAGGATATGATGCTGTGTTTGGAAAATATCATGTAAAGCAGCACAGTGCCTTTAAAAACTGGGGAAGCCGCCTGAATGATAAGATGGCTACCATGCTTCTGAAAAAGCCAAAGGACCTTACCTTATGCAGTTATTTTATCATGAATTCCTTTGTAAAAGATGAGATGCTGCGTTATGACAGTGCCTTCCCTTATATATGGGGACTTATCCTGCGCACAACAGATCACATTACCAATGTTTTTATTGATCATAAAAAACGTGAAGTTGGTACAACTACTTTCACCCTCGGAAAACTGATCATGCTGTGGCTGAATGGTTTTACCTCTTTTTCTGTAAAACCCTTGAGGATCGCAAGCTTTTTCGGAGGGTTCTTTGCATTCCTTGGTTTTTTGCTCACTATCATTATGGTAATCCGCCAGTTTATCTGTCCGGAACCGATCATCGGCTGGACTTCTCTCATGTGTGCCCTGCTCATTGTCAGCGGTCTGAATATGCTCATGCTGGGGTTGATGGGAGAATATATCGGAAGGATTTTTATCAGTCAGAATAAATCGCCTCAGTTTGTTGTACGTCAGCTGTACCGTCAGGAAAAGCCTGAAAAGGATGAGGATTAAGAAGAAGCCGTACGCGGAATGATATGCGTACGGCTTCTTTTTTAACTGTAATTAGGTTTAAATACAAAATAATATACAGCGACAGCGGAAATGATATATAAAACACTCAGTATAATATAAGTCCATTTTCTGTATATTTCTTTTTTCACAAACCTGTCCATTATGTTTTCATATCCCAGCGTGATAAAATACATAAAAGGTATCAACATTGGCATAAGATAACGCCCCTGGGCCTGGAATTCACTGGAATATGCATATTTTACCAAAAGAATAAAGGGAATCACCATGGCGATGAGCATACAAATGTGAAATAGATTCTTTGTATCCCATCTGCGCTCTTTTCTGATGGTTATAAACAGAGTGGTTCCTGATTTATCCCTTCTGCGTCTTACTTCTTTTTCCTTACCGCTTACAAAAAACTGCTGTCTGATACAGAGCAACATTCCCAAAATTCCAACCGCATATACCAGGCAATAGACTGCTGACCAGATTCTGGGCATAAATATATCCATAAAACCAAATGTTCCGACAAAACTGACCGCAACTGTTGTCAGCCAATTGCATTTCCATTCTCCGGGAATCCAAAAAAACATATCTGTAATACCCATTCCCATCTTTTGCGGCGTCATGCGGTTAGAGGGCTTCAAATCCTCCCTGGCATACAGCTCTGCATATTCCGAAGATGTATTCATCCCCAAAATATCTCCGTGATAGAGAATGCCGTTTCGAATAAACCACCAGCCTGCCAGAAGTATAATGACCACTGTGATCAGTATCCCGAGAGACAGCATTTTCTTATAGTTCCAACGCTTCCCTTCACATAACAGAATGCTGCCGCAGAAAAAGAACACGCTGCACAGAATAAAGCCATAGGCATTATAATAAGACAATGCACAGACTGACAATGCTGCTCCTAATTCTATACAGACTTTCACATTCCAGCCTTTATCCATGGCCTTTATCCAGCACCAAACGATCCATGCCGCAGAAAATACCGCAATGGAATCTGTATTGATATAAGAGTGAATAAACACAGCCCCCGGTAAAAAGCAGACAAGAACGGTAAAAAATACTGCAGCTTCTTTTTTAAACATCCGCTTTCCTATTTTAAGTGTCAAAAATGCAGTAGCAGTACCGAAAAACACATTTACGAGCCTTGCCGCAATTACAGGTGCCATCTCTGCTGCTGATAACAAAGATGCTGCTTTCCCCAGTATTGCTCCCATTATATATGGAAGTATAGGATTAAAAGCATAGGAAATGCCCCAAAATTCATTCCTGATCTCAGGGTCTCCACCGTGAGGCAGGCTGCCATGTTTCATAATATATTCCACAATCTGATAGCGCATTCCTTCATCTGGGGATGCATTCAGAGGCTGTATCACTGCCCAGCAGAGCAAAAATATAAATACTGCCCCCAAAAACAGAATCTCAGGTAACTTCTTTCTTATCATGGGTCTCCTTAACATTTTCATCCATTACGCCTCAGTGAAAAATCCTGGCTGTCCAAAGTCAGGTTCGGATTGTAATACGGATCTCCATCTTTCAGTATCTCCGGCCATCTTTTTTCAAATGTCTCAATTTCTCTGGCAAACCTGGCCACCTTTTCAGGTGTATCATCCAATCCTCTTGACTTTGACTCATAATGATACAACTCCGCATAAGGATTATACACAACCAGAAATCCTGCCTTCTGAAGCTTCAGACAGAAATCAATATCATTGAAAGCCACTTCCAGTTCCTCGCTCAGTCCGCCTGCCATATCATACGCTTTTCTTTTCACCATCATACACGCTGCGGTAACAGCACTGTAATCCTGTGCGCAGATGATCCTGTGGCAATAACCGGATTCTCCTCTCTTCTGCTGTACGAAACAATGGCCTGCTATCCCTCCAAATCCGATAACTACACCTGCATGCTGAATTGTCTCGTCCTCATAGTATAATCTGGCGCCAACTGCACCAACATCACTGCGCATACAATACCCCAGCAGTTCTTCCAGACAGTCTGCATTGATGATTTCTGTATCATTATTGAGAAGGAGCAGATATTCTCCTTTAGCATGGGAAATACCAAAATTGTTAATTGCAGAATAATTAAACTTTCCTTCCCAGTAAACTACATGGGCTTTTGGATTTTCCTGTTCCAGTTTCCGATAATAGGCAAATGTGGTCTTTTCTGTGCTGTTGTTCTCTACTATCACATATTCATAATTTCTGTAACTGCTTTTTTCCTCAATGGCCCTGATGCAGCGTTCCAAATCATCCGTATGATCTTTGTTCGGTATGATAATAGAAATCAGCGGATCATAGTCCCTGATATAATGTGTCCTGTAAAGCCCCAGGTATTCCCCGTTCTCCACGCTGGCCTTCACACCGATTCTGTCATAATGTGCCAGTATAGCTTTCTTTCCTGCTTCAAAGGCGTATTTCTTACTCTCCGGGTTTTCTGCTGTTGAATCTTCATGGCAGCGCCAGTGATACAATACTCTGGGAATATGATAAATGTGCTTTCTGCCTGCGTATTCCACACAACGGAATATGAAATCATAATCCTGCGCTCCGTCATATTCTTTTCTCAGCATCCCCACCTGTTCTATGATCTCTCTTCTGACGACAAACAGATGGCAGATATAATTCACGGTGCACAGCAGATCGATATTAAAATCAGGCTTAAAATGAGGCTGGAAGAATTTATTGCCATCCATGGTCATCTTATCTTCATCTGAATATAAAACGGAAATCTCCTGCTGTTCATTCAGTGCTTTTACACATTCAAAAAGCGCATCCGGCGTAAGCACATCGTCATGATCCGCAAAAGCTATCAGTTCACCTTCTGCCAATCCAATTGCAGCATTTGTATTCTCTGAAATCTGCATAGGCTTATCATGAAAACACACCTTAATGCGGTGATCTTCCCTTTGATATGATTCAAGCAGCGTCTTTATTGGAGATTCACCGCCGCTGCCATCTGACAGACACAATTCCCAATTTTCGTAAGTCTGACTCTGCAGGGAACCAATCATCTGCTTCAGGTATCTCTCAGGAGTCTTGTACAATGGTACCACAACACTGATCAGAGGTGAATATGGAAACTGCGTTCTTCTCTGGTTTTCCAGCTGTCCCGGCGTAGGTACATGCTTGGGAAGCCATTTCTCATATGGAATCGGTCCTGGTTCCTGATTGGTCGCCTTTCTGACTACTTTCTGCAGCAGCGCGCCCGCACCATGCATTTTTAAATATCGTGTCCCTTTGTGATAGTACCGTATGAGTTTTTCTTCCATAAGCTTTGAGGATTTTAAATGTATTTTTCTTATGGTTTTCGCATTTTTCCCGTCAAATACAAGATAAATATATGGATTATTTCCGCAAGGAAATTCCACATAAAAACCGGTATCCTCCTGTAGCCTGGCTTCCCTGTGCTGAGCCTGAACATCAGGCCTTTTTGTTCTCTGCACCTGAACAGCCAGTCGTTTTTTATTCTCATCCTCTAAATAAATACTGAGTGGCTTTTTATAGACAGCCCACCCTCTCAGCCTGCAGGTACCAGCTTTTCTGTCCACTGCAGTTTCTTCCAGATAATACTGTGGCTTTCCCTGCTTTCTCTGAAGCTGTACGACAGAGACAGAAAACCATTTCTGCCTGCTTTGGCCGTCCACTGCATAGATAATCAGTTTTTTGTATTGCTCCAGATGAGAAGGCAGCGTGACCTGTATTTGAATACGCATGCCGCTTGTCAGCTGCATGTCCTGAAACCGGTCCATTGCGCTGACATATTCCTGCGGCTTTGCCTCAACCGATATTTTTTTTCCATCCAGAACAGCTTCCACCTCATAACCTTTTGGCCAGGTACCCTCCAGAAGATACAAATTTCTGTCAGTGAGATGAAACCGCTCTCTTTTCACTTCATATATTTCTCTGGACATGCTAAATCCTTTCTGTTATTTCATCAGGAACTTCACAGCCTCCTGCCCTGTCTTCTGTGTTACATACTGATCAAGTACTTTTTTATTCGCTGCTTTTCCTATTTTATGTCGCAGTTCACTGTCTGTGATCAGTGCTTCCAAAGCTTCTGCCCACTCTTCTTTGGTGCTGCAGAGATATCCCTCCACACCGTTTTGGATCAGCGGCTCCAACTCATCATTTCGGCTCATAACACTTGGCACCTTCACAAGTGCTGCTTCCATCCATTTGTTTTCTGATTTACAGCTGTGGAACACTGTATTTTCAAGAGGCATCAAATTGATATCAACTCCAGCAAGAGCCTCCGGAAGCTTCTGCCACTCCATAAATCCCATCTTTTCAATGCGGTCCTGGAAACGTTTCATCTTATCCTCTGAGAGAACTCCCACCAGTTTTAACATAACCTGTGGATATTTTTCCATCATTTCTATCAGAGCATCCTCGATAACAGCGAAATCCCTGTCATGAGTCTTGGAACCACTGAAATATCCAATATAGATTTTTTCCTTTTCAGGTACTTTCGTCTTTATTGCATCGTGAGAAAGGATCTGCATCTCCATGCTTGCAGTATTTCTGTTGATCACCACAGGTTTATGCGGAAACTCAGCTGAAATCTGCCTTGCCAAGGTTACTGTGGAAGTGATATAGCCACTGCACTGCTCCATACAGGCGTGGATCTTACGAGTTGTACTCCTGAAATCTTTGTATTCCTCACCTTCCAGAAAATGCAGAGAAGCGATTCTATCATAATCAAATATCAGATCATCAATATCGTAATAAGCCGGAATTCCCAGTTCTTCTGCCTTACGGACTATCTTCCGGACTCCCTCCTCATTACTGCAGCGGTAAAATACCACTGCTTTGTAATCCTTAAGCCTGCACTCTTTTGCCTCATCCATCTGGATAAACCTGGAAGCATATCCCTGACATAAGAGCTGTTCCCTCAGATGCTCTACACGATATCTGGATGCAAAAGAAATCTCCTCTCCCAAAAACAGTATCTTTTCTTCCCGCACCGGCATTTCATCAATATGGCAGACTTCCTCCGCGAATTTTGAAATCTCCGCCAAAACGGATGGTGCATCTGTCTTGTCAAGTACAATTCCTCTGTCATAACGCGCCACTCTCTCCACCGGTGCACCAATGTTGAAGACTGCTATAGGCATCTTCATAGACATGATTTCTGAGGTTGTATATGAAAAGGTTTCCGGCCAGATTGACGGTATAAAAAAGATATCTATATCTTCTTCCAAGGTAAGTTTCGGAAGCATTTCCCTTGTATATCTTCCTGTATACGAAAATACCGGACTGTCAATCTCTTCATCACTGACTCCAATCAGATGGATACGTATGTTGAGATTTTTCCTTTCTATCTCACGTACCATTTCCTTCACTACATCCAAGCCCTTTTTATAACACAGAACACCGAGCAGGCCAATATTCAATGTGGGGGTTGTCTTATATTTCTTACTGATCGGCGGAAGATAATGGGGTTCGTGAGGAATGACCCTGATTTTATATATTTCCGGGTAAGCTCTGTTTAAAAGGTCTGCGGAATCATCAGAAAATGCAAATATCTCATCACAGTGCCTTAAAAACTCTTTCCACTTACAACGCCAGACACTCCCGCTTTCATATTCCAGGCAGGCATTGCTTCTGTTATCCGGTATACATTGGTTACAAATCTCATCTGATGCAGCTTTACAGTACGCCCCATTTTTATCCATCAGGTTGACCGCAGGACAGATACAGAAAAAATCGTGAAGCAGCATACGCAGAACAGCGCAGTGCTCTTCTTTCCAGCCAACTATTCTTTCCATAAAATCATAGAGTTTCGGATATGTTACCAGTTCGTTGATCCAGATCTCATCAACACGCCTTACCATATCCAGCAAAAGCTGCAGGTTCTCTGAGAAGAACTTAATCCTATAGTCTTTGTACTGGTATAAGAACAGGTATTTATTCGTATATATATCATACCGTATAACAATAAAACGACGGCCTTTCAGCAGCTCCTCTTTCACTTTTTTATTGAGATATTCCGTTGCACCTCCGCCCAGATTATGATCAAAGGCCACAATTGTTTTTACCTCTGTCTTCTGGTTCAGAAGCTGCATGATGGCATAAAGCCTTACCATTCTTGCCGGATCAATTCTGCAGTATTCTGCCACATCTTTATTATAATCCGGATGCTTTTCCAGTAATTTTTTAGAATGCTTCTCCAGAAGCATCATTTTTTCTTCTGACAGGAAGCTGCCCCCGTGCTTATGATATACATAAAGATTATCCACATGCACGTTCCGATAACCAGCCTGCAAAGCCCGCTGACACCAGTCATTTTCTTCCCCGTACCCCTTGCCAAAGTTTTCTTCATCCAGATACCCAACTTCAGAAAGTGCTTCACGGTTCAAGCCCATACAAAAACCGATTCCAGTAGGCATAGATGGATACTGAGGTTTCATACTTCTGAATACATCATCAATCTGCCATAGCTTCATACCCTCAAAAATGGCATTGTCCTTGCAGAACTCAGGAAAACTACAGAGCGTACCGCAAGTGGTAAACGGTGTGGTTGTAGCCACTTTTGTTCCGCATATAATGGGATACATAAGACGTTCCAGCCAGTTTTCAGGCACCTCCACATCTGTATTCAGGAGCACCGCGTGATTTTGTATCAGTTTAAGTCCTCTGTTCACTGTTTTTAAGAATCCCAGATTCTGTTCATTTCTAAGCAGAATCACTTCCGGTCGGTCTTTTGCATATGTCTCCAGGTATTCCTTTACTTTTTCATCCGGACTGCAGTCATCTATGATGATCAGTCTGTACTTCATCCTGGTTTTCTCTACACCTGCAAAGAGCGCATCAAAATACGAAAGACCGTTATAGACCGGAACAACAATATCTATCTCATGTGTAAGATAATCCTCCGGAAACTGAAGCGGCTTATCCACATAACACTTCTTAAAATACCGGATATCACCGATACTTGTCTCATCTTCTGCCGAAAACACTTGAATATCAGCATCTGCAGGCAGTGTCCTGTCTCCCGGAATCGTTCCCAGTAACCTGCCTCCAGTTCCGTCAATGGTATCAAATTCAAAGTAAACATCCAGGTCAAACGGGGAATAGACACTTGCAGTTACTGAAAATCCGCTGCTTTCCGCCTCCTGATTTCCCATATTTTCCGCAACATCTTTTCTATAGATCACCTGATAACCGGTTTCACTGACCTTGTTCTTACCATGATAAAAAGCAATCCTCGGCTTTCCCATTTCATGGGCCGGATCAAATACCCACCCTATGACAGTGAGCAGCTTATTTTCATATGAAATCTGATCCACGCTGCCCGGACAGATCAATATACGCGGCTTATCCGGATCACCTTCTCTTCTAAGCTTACGCACAACCGGACGGAGCACTTTTTTTGCTCTGCTTTTCATTGTGACTGCCGGCGGCTCCACATTTGTTTCGGTCTGTACAGGAGCCGGCTGTGAAGGCTGTAATTTTTCACACGCCATCTCTCTCAGGAGTTCTGTCTTGTACTGATCGTCCATGTACCAGAATTTTCCCTCGATCACCAGATATTCCACTTTGTCCGGCTCCAGGGTACTGATAATGTAATTAGGGTCCTCTGTTATAAATACGGTACTGTCTTTATCCTGCAGATGCAGTCCGTTTGGCACTAAAACCGCACGACAGTTACAATCCACCTTATCTATCCTGCACTTACAAAAATACCCATTTTCAGGATCCCAGCGCAGACCTTTTATACCGGAAATCCCCCGCAGATCATAGACTGCTTTAAAGCAATTGCGCTCTAAACGAACCTTTGCAGCCACCACCTGATTTTCATTTAAACCGCTTCCCAGGTCATAATAGATTTTACTGTCCAGATACTTTTTAAGTTTTTCCTGCTCTGCAATCTGTTCCAGAGAAATGGGAACAGGAGGCTTTTCATATTTTGACAGCTGATCACATCCTACATAAGTATAAGCAAAATGCAGTGCCCACTGCAGATACACCTCCTGGTCAGACAGGGTTATCCCCAATTTCTTTATTATCTTGTGCCGCGGGCAGACCGCATCTAAGGAGGGCATTTTTGTATATATTTCATTCAGAAGACGCCACATAATGAAATCAACCGGCACAGGGAAGTCAGCAATCCACTCATAATCAATAATGGTTTTCTCTTCCCCTTCAAGGAAAATATTCTGACAGATCAAATCAATATTTGCAGGAGAAATACACCGAAGCGGAACTCTTCCTTTTGTTTCACCAAACATAGCGACGAATTCTTCCGTGTGATAATCTTCAACCATCAGACTGTCTGTAAAATATGTTTCATATAGGTTCTGAAAGAGCTTTTCAATACTTTTACTGTCTCCTTCTTTTAAGTAATCTTTTATTACATTGTAATAAGTTTTACCTGTAAGAAATTCATATGACACGGCACCATCTTTGTATACAGACTTCAGATTTTTAAAGCTGCCCGGCAGTTCTGCCTGTCCATAACGCTCCATCTGATGCAAAAATTCTTTTGCCCTTGCATTCATGGCCTGCTTTTTAACGAAGATCTCCTGTTCCCTTTTCAGGATCAATGTCATTACCCGGAACTCTTCTTTTCTCTCACTGTTGATTTTTGCATATAGTATCTCTGTATCTCTAATGACATCCTCTCTGGAGGCTTCCACCAAGAAGGAGTTAACAAAATTGTCCATCACTTCTTCTCTAAGGAGGCTATGTGCCACATCCGTCTCATTAAACAAACTGAATCTGTTTTCTGTAAATACAGGATATTGTTTCCCGTAACCGATTACTTTTAAAGTCTCATCTGTAAATATTTCTGTTGGGAATTTGTAATCCGGATAAGGATAATAATATTTCATATGACAAAGGCCGCTCTTCTCAAACAGCCTGGTAAGCTCTGACTTGGAAAATGTACGTACAGAATTATTTCCTGCATAGCGGTTAAGCCCAAGAAAGTACATATCTGTATGGTCTTCAGGCGCCCCGGCAAAATATTTCAGTCCCAGACGGTTCTCGATAGCTACCAGCAGTTTTCCGTCATGTTTCAAAAATGATGCCATTTTATTGAGAAAAGATTCATATGGCGTTTCACCATCCGTAAAACTGGCTGCGTACTCCAAAACCCCGTTAAGGACAATATAGTCAAAGTCCTTTTCCAGCACCATATCATTTAAATTTCCAACCATAATCGTCAGGTTATCATAATCTTTGTGACGCTCATAATTAATGGCTGCACGTCTCCCTGACAACTCAACCGCAGTCACTTTTCCTGCTTTTTCACACAGCATTCCCGTCAGAGCACCGCATCCTGCCCCTATCTCCAGAACAGAATCCTGCTTTGTAAAAGGATACCAGTTTAAAATATTTTCCCTGATACCCGCAAAATGATAAACCATGGGAAATTCAACCTGCTCTTTTGGCAGTTCCTCATAGGTGATCCCCTGTCTGGCCATTTCGAGCATACGCTCCTCTATATCACCATCTGAATACTGTCCATTCTGCGTGTCATAATCGTAATTCAACTCTGCCATACAAAACTCCTTCGCAAACTGCTTATTTCAGCGTAACTTTAGAAAACATATCAAAGTAGCCGACAGCTTTCTTATCTGTAATGACCGTCAGGTTGCAGACATCATAAAGCCTGTGGAAAACAGTAAAATCACCGTTTCTGTATCCCGTACATCCCAGACACAGCATATACTCACCGGCCTCCAGGCTCATCATCTGGGTAAATGTTATCTCCTGGATATCTCCGGCTTTTTTTGGTGTGACCGGAGAATTTTCATACATGGTATTTGTACCTGTGATTTCTGTCCCTTTCAGGTCTTTAATGGTAAATGCAAAAATAGGTTCACTGATATCATCATTAAACTTAACTTTCATTTTAACCGAAAACTGCTGCCCTTTGTCTATGGCATTCGTGATCAGTCCCGTATGGTCATAGATACCAAAATCCACGATTTCTGCCAGCTTACTCCCATACTCCAGGACTTCAGGATTCAGATTCAGTTTTTCCTTTTGAAGGCTATCCTCCTCCGGTGCACTTTCCATATTTTCTCCCGGATTTTCCGCCTCATCATCATCCAGTTGATTGACCAGCACTTTGCGATATAGATTCACCATATCTTTTGCGCCGCCTTCAGCCAGCTTATGTCCCTGATTCAACAGCACTACTCTGTCACAGTATTTTCCGATACTGCTTAAGTCATGGCTGACAAATAAAATAGTCTTCCCCATTTCTTTAAATTCTTCAAATTTCCTGTAGCACTTGGCCTGGAAAAACACATCACCTACAGAAAGTGCCTCATCCACAATCAGAATCTCCGGTTCAATGTTAATGGCAACAGCGAACGCCAGACGCACAAACATACCGCTTGAATAAGTCTTTACAGGCTGATGGACGAACTCTCCAATGTCTGCAAAACTTAAAATATCATCCATCTTCGCATCTATTTCTTCCCTGGAAAAACCGATCATGGTTCCGTTCAGATAAACATTCTCTATACCGGAATACTCACCGTTAAATCCAGCTCCCAACTCCAGCAGTGCTGAGATTCGTCCGTTTACACGCACTTCGCCTGCCGTGGGATTCAGTACACCGGTGATAATTTTCAGAATTGTGGACTTTCCTGAGCCGTTTGTTCCAATGATACCCACAGTTTCTCCCTGATGTACCTGAAATGATACATCATCAAGGGCAAAATGCTCTTTATATTTTTTCTGCCTTGATAAGCCCAGAGACTCTTTAAGGCGGTCCATCGGCTTATCATATAATTTATACATTTTACTAACATGATCTACTGCAATTGCAATTTCTGACATATTTTATCCTCTCTTATAACACATCTGCAAAATGCGGCTTTAAGCGCTTAAATATTACAGTTCCCAGAACGAACAGTACAATTGTCACACACCAGAAATATAATCCCCATTTCAGATGATCGGTCAGCCATACCCGTCCCAGAATGGAATCGCGGTACCCGGAAACGATGTAATACATTGGATTCAGCTTAAACGCTTTTACAAACAGCGGATGATCAGCCATACGGCCTAAATCCCACATAATTGGTGTCAGCCAGATACCCACCTGCAGAAATATACTGATAATCTGAGTCAGGTCCCTGAAAAAGATCACAACCGCACTGGTTATATACACAAGCGCCAGTGAAAATACAAAAGTACATCCTGTATAGTAAATAATCTGGATTGTATGTATGGTTGGCGGATAACCATTTGCCGCACATACAACCAAAGCAAACGCAACAAAAAACACATGCACAAACAAAGCTGAAATCACTTTTACCATAGGAAGTATGCTGATTTTGAATACCACTTTTTTGACCAAATAGTTATACTCAATCAGACCGTTTGTTCCTGCATTCAGGGCATCCTGAAAAAAGAACCATGGAACAATACCGGATATCAGATAAAGTACAAAGGGATATTCAGCCATATCTCCTGCCTTCAGCCCGACTGTAAACACAAACCAGTACACCATAATCGTAACGATCGGCTGGATAAATGCCCAGACAATACCCAGATAAGAACCTGCGTATTTTGTTTTGAAATCATTCTTAGCCAGGGTCAAAATCAAACCTCTGTTATGATATAGTTCCAATGGCAATCCAAATATTTTTTCTTTCATATTCTGCTCCTGTTTACCTGTTTTTTGTGTACTCTTTAATGCCGCCCCACTTATGGTCTTTCTCAGAGATAATCAGGTCCTCCTCTGTCATTCCTTCCGGCAGCGGCCATGCAACACCTATCTCCGGATCATTCCATTTGAGTCCGCCCTCATCATTCGGATGATAAAAATCAGTGCATTTATAAGCAAATTCAGCCGAATCTGATAATACTACAAATCCATGCGCAAAGTTCTTTGGTATAAAAAACTGTTTTTTATTTTCAGCTGATAGAAGAACACCATGCCATTTTCCAAATGTTTTTGAACCTGGCCGCAGGTCTACGGCCACATCAAATACTTCTCCGCTCACTACTCTTACCAGCTTATCCTGTGGAAAATTGATTTGAAAATGCAGGCCTCTTAAAACACCTTTTCTTGAACTTGACTGATTGTCCTGTACAAATTCCATATCAATGCCTGCAGCCTTATAATCATTATAATTATATGTTTCCATAAAATAGCCTCTCTCATCCCCGAATACGGCCGGAGTGATGATTTTCAAACCTTCAATCTCACATGTTTCTACAGTAATTTTACCCATTGTTTTGTCCTCTTTTCATTTAAATTATATTTTATACATTTGTGGTACACTATTTTTTCTTCCTACGCCTTTTCTTCTTTCTCTTTCTGTCATGCCGCACAAGAACCCCAAGAAGTACGATCAAAACAATAATTAAAGCGGCCATTATAATAAGAAGAATGCTTGTCAGCGAAATATTCTCTGTGCCGTCTTTTGAGTTCGTGTCTTCTTTGTCTTTTGCAGCAGCCGTATTATCAGATGTCTTATCTTCCTGCTTCTCTTCTGATTTAATTTTTTCCTCTTTTGGAGGTTCTTTTATTTCACTGCCCAAATACTGCCCCGAATAGCTGTATTTGACCAGGGTATTACCATTTTCCTGTTTTTCCTCCGTTGTTTCCAGCTGCTCCATGGTAATCCCCTTTGGAAGCAGAAGAGAACCACCGTTTAATTCCTTTTTCTCAAAGTTTTGAAATCCATAATTAAAAAGATTTGTGGTATCTGCACAATTCGGTGCCATATCAGCACCTTTCATGACAACAGCCAGATATGTCACTCCATTTTGTTCAGCTCCTGTTACCAGAGTCTTGCCTGCGGCTTCTGTACTGCCTGATTTTCCACCGATACACCCTTCATAATGCTCTGCACTCTCCTCTGCCAAAAGCGGATGATGCGTATGGAGTCTGCGCTCTGTGGCTGTCAGATTTGTTGCAGGTATATAATAGGTCTGCGTACCAATTATCTCTTTGAAGGTATCATTTTTCAAAGCTTCGCGAAAAATAAGCGCCATATCATACGCTGTTGTATAATGATTTTCATCCGGAAGCCCGCTGGCATTGACAAAATGTGTATTCTTACAGCCAATCTCTGCTGCTTTCTGATTCATTAATTCTGCAAAAGCGGCTTCAGAGCCCGACACGGTCTCAGCCAGCTGGATCGCCACCTCATTGGCTGACTGGATCATCAGCCCAAACAGGCAGTCTCTGATCGTTATCACTTCTCCCACCTGCATATTGATTGTACTGCTGCCTGCGACCTGTTCTGCCGCAACCGCAGTCTCTGAAAATGTCACCTGGGTATCCAGAGAACAATTCTCAATGGCAAGAAGCGCTGTCATGATCTTTGTAATGCTTGCCGGATAACGAAGTTCATCCATTCCCTTATTATAAAGGATGATTCCACTGTCTGCCTCCATTAAGACCGCCGTCTCACATGCCACTTCAGGTCCTTGGGGCCAGCCGGCCATTTCATTGCTCGTTATGGGATATACCGTCCCGTTATTAACTGCTGCTGCAGCCGGTTCTGCTATCAGACAGGTACACAACATCATTGCCGCGGCAAATGTTTTCAGGTATCTCCATTTCCGTTTTTTCTCCATATCTTAAACATTTCTCCTTATACGCAAACCAGCAGTACCCACTGGATACTGCCGTCTGCCTCCTGATTTTCCGTGCTTGAATCTTATATACTATAGCATTTTCCTGTCAGAATTTCAATCTTTTATGCCAATTCCCTGTCAGCCAGGTCAAACGCAGCCTCTATTACCTTGTCCATATCATAATACTTATATTCCGCAAGGCGCCCTCCGAACAAGACGTTGTGCTCCTGCGCAGCAAGTATCCGGTATTTTTCAAACAATGTCTGATTTGTGTGATCGTTAACCGGATAATACGGCTCTCTTCCCTCCTCCCAGGACTGAGGATATTCTTTTGTGATGACCGTTTTCTCCTGCGTTCCATATTCAAAGTGTTTATGTTCTATGATTCTTGTATAAGGAGTTTCCCTGTCAGTAAAATTCATGACAGCAACTCCCTGATAGTTTTCAATATCCAATGTTTCACTCTCAAACCGAAGACTTCTGTATTCCAGTTTGCCATATTGATAACCATAATAGGAATCCAGTGTTCCGGTATATAAAACTTTTTTCCCCAGTTTTTCATACTTGTCTCTATACTGGTTAAAATCCGTTTCCAGTTCAACATCACATCCTGCAAACAAGCGGTCTATCAGAGGATTATATCCTCCTTTTGGGATTCCCTGATATGCATCATTAAAATAATTGTTATCATAGGTGTACCTCACCGGAATCCTCTTGATAATGAACGTGGGAAGTTCCCGGCAGTCCCTTCCCCACTGCTTCTCTGTATACCCTTTGATCAATTTTTGATAGATATCTGTTCCCACAAGCCGAACAGCCTGTTCCTCCAGATTTGCAGGTTCCCCTTTCATGGCAGCTCTCTGTGATTCTATGATACGCTCTGCTTCTTTTGGTGTCTGCACACCCCAAAGTTTATTAAATGTATTCATATTAAAGGGCAGATTGTATATTTCACCTTTGTAATTTGCAATGGGAGAATTGGTATACCGGTTAAACTCCGTCAGTGAATTTACAAACTCCCATACTTTCTTATTGCTGGTATGGAATATATGCGCGCCATATTTATGGACATGTATCCCTTCTATGTCCTGGCAGTACAGATTTCCTCCCATTGTGTCTCTTTTCTCCACCACAAGACATTTTTTTCCCTTCTGCCCTGCCAGATAGGCAAACGTCCCTGCAAAAAGACCGCTGCCTGCTATCACATAATCATACATTTCCATCTATACTCCTATTTAATAATATATCTCCAGACGTCAAGTGCAGCCATAAATTCCAGGGCAAACACTGCAGCCGCCAGACCATAATCCATTTTTTTTCTGATATAAATTGTTTTATTTTTAACCGCAAGAACCAGCAGAGGTAAAAACGGAAGGAAATAACGTCCCTGCACCCCTGCGATATAAGTACAGAAATCAGGTGTAAAATTCAGCCACATCCCCATTACCGTACCACCTATCATGATGAGGCTTAGCATTATCACCACAATTCTTTCTTTTGCAGTCATACATTCGCTTTCCTGCGCACTGGAGAAAGTGGTCATAAACAAAAGAAGCAGCAGGCCGGCAATCACAACCCAGGATATATTAACCTGAAACCACCCAAGGGATTGTCCCACAATAGTACCCAGATAATATTCTCCCTGCTCAAAATAAGTATTAAATACCATCTTGAGACTGTTGATGGGCTGGCTTATGATATCATGGAGAGAAAATCCTACAGCCCCCTCTACAGCACCTGCGGATTCACCGGTTGCAACGAGGCTGTTATATAGAAAACTCATTCTTTCAATAATGAGAAACACCACTCCGGACGCCATGATCATTCCGCATCCGATAAAATACTGTTTTTTTCTGAATTTTTTCTTGGGTATCAGGAAACAAATACCACATACAAATATATAAGCTATTTTGCATGGTGCCATGATACCCGCAATTGCCGCAAGAAAAAGTATATCTTTCCATGTTACTATTTCTTTTTTATAAATCAGATGCATGGTATAACCAATAAACAGGAAACACAGCGCGTTAACAAGGCAGTCGTAAGAGAAAGACCCGGCTAATTCCAGAGACATTGGAAACAGCGCGATCAACATCAAACTCATTTTTCCCCATGGTATAAATCTGATAGCCCAATAAACACAGAAAATATAGAACAAAAGTCCCATAAATTTCCCCAGATACAGAGTCTGCACTGCCCCCTGCCCTGTCAGCCATCCCAAAACAACGCCGATTGTCTGTGGAAGATGTGCAACTATAGGGGTTCCCAGCCTTCCCCTGATATAGGACACAGCCTGATCATTCACAGGCTCCTGCCATTTTTCGTAAACCATGTTAAATGTCTTTCTGGAGACATCCGTCATCACAGGTATATTTAAATCAGACGCTCTGACAGATACTTTTCCCTGCTCGTCTTCTGCTTCTCTGCCCATGATTCTGTCAGCATTTGAATAGGCAGTTGCTATATGGGCATTTTCATCCGGAGCTGTGTTTGGCGGAAAGAATATCACGAAAAACATTCCCCATGTAAGACCCAAAACCAAAAATAAATTCTCTGTTCTGCACTTTCTGCGAATGACTAAAAATGCAAGCACAGCACCTCCAAGAATCACCCATGCGGCAAACCCCATAAATAATTTGCGCATAAATCCACTTGTCGCATTTAAAAGAAAGAATAAATCTCCATCCAGTTTTTCACCCCCCGCTGTTAAACTGCCATTTCCGTAAAAATCTTTTTCTGTATATGGCAGACTGACCGTCGGTTCCGATGTCTCCTCTGTCTGTATCTTTATCTCATACTCTTTCCCCATAGCATTATCAACAGGAGTTTCAAAAGCAAAATGCTGATAATGTGATTCCTCAGCCTCCGGCACTTCCAATTTCCAACTGCCCAAAAGCTGCCCTGATTTTTTTTCATGGAAATCAACACTCACATTCGCACTTTTGCCAGCACCAAACATAATATCAAAGCTTGTGATTTCGTTTCTGCTTCCTTTTATAGTCTGTACCCATGTCTGACCCTTTTGAAGCTTCATCTCCTTTGCAGACGCCTCCTGAGGATAGTTCGGCTGATAGGAAACTTCCTCAAAACTTGCTGGCCTGACCATAAAAAAATAAAAACATAAGAGAGACAGGCACATTATCATTAACAACAGACCGTATATAATAAAAGATTTTTTTTCATTCTTTGCAGTTATCTTAATCATGCTTCTCTGTTTTCTCCTTGCTCTCCAGCTTTTCTTCCAAAATACCTATTTTTTGTGTTAATGTTTTTGTTTTTTGAGACAAATCAGATACCAAAACGCTCAGAGTAAACGTAAGTGCCAGCAGGAAACAAAAACCCAGAAAAAATATAAAATTTATAGGAACTCCAACTCCGCTGATTTTTGCCATCTCTTCAATAATCCCCGGAAAGAAATCCAGAATTAAAATCACACATCCCATAAAACCCCAGGGTAATGCATATTTTATTTCTATCTTATTCTTCCTGACCATTGCTCCCAGATAAAAGAACGCTAATATTACAATCACTGCTACCACAATCTGTGTCTTAATGTTCATGATCCTCCCCCTTATCTCAGACATTCGATAATAATTGCCAAACTCACTTTTATCATATAATAAATAGATTTTTTAGGGGATATAGAGGATACGCCTCCCTGCCTTTCATGCATTTCAACCGGCAGTTCCTCCACCCGTTTACCTTTTCTTATTACAGATACCACCGTTTCCGGTTCAGGGTAGTCCTTGGGATAGTTCTGTGCAAACATTTTAATGATCTCACTATCCGCCATCCGAAGCCCGGATGTAGGGTCTGTGATTTTTTTTCCGGTGAGGCATCGAATCAATCCCGTAAAAAAACGAATGCCCAGTCTGCGGATCCCGGATGACTGAAATCCTTTTTTTTCGATAAATCTGGATCCAATCACCATGTTCACTTTATTTTCCAGCAAATAATCTGCCATAGTATTAAGGAATCTGGCATCGTGCTGTCCGTCACCATCCACCTGAACGGCAAGATCATAATCATTTTCCATTGCATATTGATATCCGGTCTGGACAGCACCGCCTATCCCCAAATTAACCGGAAGATTGATCACATGGAATTTTTCTGTCTTACATAACTCCCTTGTATTATCTTTTGAGCAGTCATTTACAATTACATAATCAAAGCTGGGCGCATACGTCTGTATATTTTTAATGGTGTTTTTCAGATTTTCCCCTTCGTTATATGCCGGTATAATAATAAGCTTCTTCATAAGTTTATTCCCTCAGTTATAATTCGTTTGATTTTTCGCTGCTGCTATATAATTTTACCAGCATTTTGGCAATCGGTGCCGGCCAGAATTTTCTGAACATGGTATAGTCTTCTTTTTTCCTGGCATTGTCTTTCAAAATGATGCTTGTTTCCGATGCCTCATGAATTCTATGATACATAATAACATCATGTACATAGACAAAACTGCCTTTTCTTCTGGACAGCCGTTCCCAGGCCTCCCAGTCCTCTGCACTCCTGAATCCTGGACGGAACACCGGCTGAGGCAGATTCTTTTTGTCAAATGTAACAGAAGGGCAGCATATTGCACATCCAAATGACAAAATACGCCTTCTTATAAATTTTGAGGACCAAAATTTCCGAATACGCAGCGGAAGCAGCATGGTTCTTTTTACTTTTAACAGTTTGTTATCTGTGACAACGGTTTTATTTCTAAGTTCTCCGTAATCACCGAAGGCAATCAATGGTTTTTTTGCCCTTTTTATATGATTATAAACCTTTTCCCAATAATCCGGCAGATACACATCATCCTGATGCGCTATAGTGACATAACGGCTGTCAGCACACTGGTATGCAAAATTCCAGTCCTGTGTGATACCCTTTTCACCATGATTTACATACATAGGAATTTGATATTTACTGCACAGATTCTCTATGTATGTGTTCGGTGTGGATGTAGCCAGAATAATTTTGCTTTTTCTGGTCTGCCTCTTTAATGATTGAATACACGCTTCTAAATATGCACTCTCTTTATAAGCACATATAGCAAAAATATGTTCTTCTTTCATATCTTCTCCCATCTGTTTATTTCTCTCTCCAGCTTCTGCACAAACATCCGAATAAAATACAGCAGGAAATACCCAGCGCTATGATCAGCGCTATTGTAGCCCCCTGCATCTCCATCTTAGGGATCAAAACAAAACTGCAGACAGCACTGAATAATACCGCAGCCACATTTCCTACGATCAGTCCCTTAAACTCCCTGACCGCTGTCAGTATACCACAAAACAGCCATAGTATCGCTGTTAAAATGGTCGCAGCTATCAAAGGAAGAAGCAGCGCTTCATGTACTGCCACTTCTTTCCCGTAAAGCAGCATTAATCCCCAGTGTCCAAGCAGCTTTCCTCCAATCATAGCACAGACAGAGAGAACCGCAATGGCTAAAAAGCAGTTTCTGAAAGCTATCCAGAAGCCTCTTTTATCTTTATGGTGATATCTTTCTGCAAACAGTGTAATAAACGGCGAATAGATATACGATGCCCCCATTTGAACGATCATAGTTGGCGCAGCCACCGAGCCATATATGCCAAGCGCATAGCTGCCACAGATTTTTTCAAGTATGAGCCTGGGTATCGTAGCGATTGCTGTTGTCAGCATAGAATAAACCAGAAGAGGAATGCATTTATACAGAAGAGACGCGATTGCTTTCCCCTTCCACAAAATACTGATTTCAGCTATCTCTCTGTTTTTCGGTATATCATATATCAGAATAACAACAAAAGATACAATTGTCATAGCCAATATGGCGAATACTATATTTTTTGTAAGATAAAGCACCCCACAGAATGCCACAAAGGTGCAGATTCCCTTTATCACCCAGGATTTACCAATATAATCCATTCTCCATACTTTCTGGCTGATACCGGCATAGACATCATAAAGAGCCTCGGATGCCTTAAAGACGCAATATATACCAATACACCATCTCTGCTCCGCTGTATAGGACATACAAAGTACATAAACAGTCCCTATTATCACAGAGACAAAACAGGTAATCAATCTGCTTGCTATATAAACGCCATTTCTGTACTCTTCTGCAATATCAGACACTTGAAAATTTCTCATACCAAACAGCGCAATGCTGTACATGAGATTTCCCACAGACATGGCAAGCGCTAAATTTCCGGCCGCATCGACTCCGGCCAGTCTGACAACCAATATAGTAATCAGCCATTGTGTTGCCAGATAGATAAGGCTTCCTACTGAATTCCACAATATACTTTTTTGAACAGATAGTTTTTTATTTTCCATGATTCACCATTCTCTCGTCTATTTGCTGATCCCTGCGTATAAGCATGCAAATGGCTCCAAACATTTTCTTCTCATAAGATGGATACATAGCCAGGTTCCTGCTCTTTGAGAGAAAGGTATATGGGGCACGGCCGTCAGCTTGATGTATTGATTTTTATAATAATCCGGAAAATAACATTCAAACATTTTTCTAAGCCGCCTGCACATATAAATGATCACATCACGTTCCCCGCCTTTTGCCACTTCAAATATTAAGCTGGTAACGATTCTGCAGATATAAAATTCCAATTGAGGTTTTGTAAAATTCTTCCCATTTTCTAGGCAGAATTGTATACATTGATCTAAGGCATCAAATGGTATTTTTTCTTTCCTGATACCTCTTTTTTTAAATCCTGACGTTGCGGATTCCGGATTCATCCGATAGTAGTATCCTGCGTAGGGAAGTATCTTTACATTCCGGGCCACAGCTTCCAACTGCAATATAACCGGTATATCTTCACATGTAATCCCCTCACAGTAGCGGATATTAAAATTTTCAAATAAACTTCTGCGTATAATTCGATTACACGAAAGAAACGTCAAGATGCGGATTTTTTCCTTACCCAGATCAAGCTTATAATCCCTTGTCACTTTTCCATCATCCGTTACTCTCACAAAATCACAGATTACCATATCAGAACACTGACGGACAGCAGTACGATACAATGTTTCAGCGTAACGTTCATCCACATAATCATCACTGTCTATAAAAATAACAAATTCACCTTTTGCATGCTGCAGTCCCAAATTTCTTGCAGAGGAACTTCCTCCATTTTCTTTTGTTATTCCTGTTACAAAGGTATATTTTTCACTATATTCATCAATTATATTCTGTGATTTATCTGTACTCCCATCATTTATCAGCAGAATCTCTATATTTTGAAAGGATTGGTGTACCAGGGATTCCAAACATTCTCTGAGATATTTTTCCGTATTATAAACAGGTACGATTATCGTTATAGCAGGCTGCATCCCTTACTCCTCACTTTTTAAGTATAATGGTTTCTTCCCCCGGAAACTGAACCTCAACCGGTACATGGTTCACCCTCTCCTCTTGGGGCGGAAGTTCCATATAATTATTATAATTTCTCTTTAAAACAGCGTCATAGTCTTTCGGCACCGCGACCTGGATATCCTCAAACTGCCGTTTTTCCAGTTGCTCCATTTCTTTTTTGTATATTACCCATTTTTCCGGCTCACTCACCAGAAGAGTTGACCTGTTCGTATCACAGTTCTCATACATAGTGAAATATTTATTACACTTTTTCCATATTCGTTTATCCGCAGACGGTATTAATTTTAAAAGATAATATAAAACATACCAGATAATCCTGACAAAGATATCAATACCGCCGCGGCTCCCAATCTGTGGCTCCTTTATTCTGCTCACACTAAAAAGCCGAATCCACAAGGCACATTTTTTCATATGGGCTTTCGCCTGCTTTTCATCATCCGGAATATTGTCATATGGAAAAATATCTATGTAAAAACCTTCCTGAGCATCTGCTTCTACCAGGCGCTCTTCCAAAAATTTTGTGTTTTTCATTCTCAATTTTGCAAAAGTCAGGTGATATTTACTGTCAGTCTCCGGAATCTGTAGGGAAAATCTACTGTTCTCCTCCCTCTGCATGATTTCCAGAAAGCGGTTATAATCCTTTCTCGGCATCGCAACATCTATATCATCATCCCAGGGTATGAAACCACCATGACGTATTGTCCCGAGCAAAGTTCCAAACGCTGCAAAATATTTCAGATTATATTTTTCACATATATCCTGGAAATAAATCAGGATATCCTTTTCAGTATTTTTTATTCGTGTCAATATTTTTTCGTCGTATTCTCTGTACAATGCTGAATTTCTTCCTTTCTCCCTAATTTTTTTATTATATCCTGTTATAATTTATTTGTCCATCCTATATTCACAACTTATTTTTCTTCTTAATATTGAAAACTTGTATTTCAGATTATATTTGTTATAATGGTATTAAATAAAAAACGACAGGGGGTTATAATAGTTTCATGCATAGGAAAAAGAAAAAACTTATATGTTACCTGATTGTTTGTGTAATGATTTTCTGCGTAAATCTATCCTTTCCGCAAAGGGCAGAAACGGTTCAGGCAGCAGCAAACGGGTGCAAAATCCACTTTTTGACACTGCAGGATAACACTGATGCCATATTGCTTGAGTGCAATGGTAAGTTTGGCATGGTAGATTCCGGTGAGGACAGTGATTATCCAAACGGCAGGGATTCCAGGTATCCGTTTCGTGAGGGAACTGTGAAAAGAAAGGGCTTTGAGGGAGAGGTTCTTTCTTATATGCATTCCGTAGGTGTCACAAAAAACAATTTTGAATTTTACATAGGCACACACCCTCACAGTGACCATATCGGCTCTGCCGATGAGGTGATCTATGAATTTCATCCTAAAAGAGTATATATTGAGAAATACTCTGACAGTGACATTACAGACAGTTCCCGTCTATGGGATAACCTTTATGTGTATGACCATATGGTTAAGGCTGCAAAAGATACAGGGGCTACTTTAATTCAGGCATTTAGAAAAGATGCGCCTCTTTATCCGGAAACAGTCACTCTGCGCGGCACAATCCTTTTCCCTCAGATTACGGAAACAGAACCTGAAGAAAACACTGATGCAGATAGTACAACAGAAGAGGCCCCCGATCAGGACACCGATCCTTCTGTCCAGGATGAAGATACATCCCATCACTCCCAGGAAACACCTGGTGAACCATCAGAAAATGAACCGCCGGCAGATGATCCGGAAACACAGGACAATACTTTTAATGAAGCAGAAAATGATGAAACACTGGAAGCTTCTCCTCAGGAAAATTCTGACCAGGCCCAGCCGGAAACTGCAGATTTGAACCAGGATACCTCCAATCAGAGTGGAGAAGATTTACCTGATTCTGATACCTCAACTGATACAAAACAGGATACGCTTCCGGACGCTGAACAGCCAGATGTATCTATGCCTGCAGACAATGCCATCGATTCATCAACAGGTAAAAGTGAGACCAACATGGCTGTGCAGGTAAAAGGACCAGATTCTTTCTCTATAACTGTCAGCTATACTTCCAAAGATAAAGATACTGATGTGCCAAAACCGGTAACAATATCATCGGATTCCAGCTCATCAGCTGGTTCCATAACAAAAATCAACGATAATCTTTGGACATATGAGTTCAAAAACCTGCAGAAATATGATAATACAAAAAAAGAATTAAAACTTTCTGTTGTAATCACTGCAGATGGTTATAGCTTTTCCCCGATAGAAGGAGCTACCCCATATGATTTTATAGGTGAAGCTAACTCTGTAAATGCGCTGTCAGCTCCTATTGCAGAAGGTGACAGCAAAACAGCAGAAGACCTTGCGGATGATCCTGAAATCGAAGCCATCCAGGAAAACAGCGGTACGGACGATGAATCACTTGAGGAACCTGAGAATATTGAATCGGATAATATGACGACATATGATATTCCTGCCACAGACCAAGTAGATCCCAATCATCCTGATGACCCTATGAACAGCAAAGCCTACGCAGGAGCTGCACCTGCTCAAAGCGGAATCTACGAAGATGAGATTGGTGCAGAATCCACACCGGTATTTTATCTGGGCGGAAAAAACGGAATGAAACTGGAAATCATGAATTACGGTGTTTCCCGTCCCAAACAGGATGCCAACTATTTTAGCCTTGGTGTAAAAGTAACGGCTGTTTCTACTGGAAAAACTGCTTTCCTGGCTGCTGATATCAACAATTTTAATGGAACAGAAACACGCTTAGCTAAAACACTCGGCCATGTGGACCTTTTAAAACTCGGACACCACGGTTCATACGGTTCCAATACCTATACGTATCTAAAAACTTTGTCACCGAAAATTGCTGTTATGACCGGAAAGTTTGATTATGTCACTAATAATACAATCGGAAGTGAAATAGGAACACTGGATACTCTGCTTGAAATGTCCAAATCAGGCATGGAATTATATCCAACGGCATGTTATTCTTCTTTTACCAGAGCATTTGTAATCAATCTGGATAAAAAGCTCAGCAATAATATACCTAAAAACAAATCCGTTGTTGCAGTGACGGACTTTCCATCACCGAATGTCAGAATCCATTACCGCAATGGTTTTCCATCTGTATATACCGGCTGGGCTCAGTCTGCTGACAAAGACTGGTATTACTTTGAAAATTCACGCAATGCATCTTCCGGAAAATGGATAAAAAATTCTGCAGGGCAATATTATTATCTGAAGCCCAGCGGTGTAATGGCCATAGGCTGGGTAGTGGTAGGTAATCATTATTACTATATGGATTCTACCGGTGTGATGACTACCGGCTGGCAAAAAGACAAGGGAAAATGGTATTATATGAATTCTTCCGGCCAGATGATCACCGGCCGCCAGAGAATTGGTCAGGACTACTATTACTTCTCTTCTTCAGGTGCTATGGCTGCTGACCAGTATGTAAACGGACAATACTATGATGCTTCCGGCAAATGGCGCCCTGACTTTGCAGATTCCAATTGGATGCAGAATTCTTCCGGATACTGGTATCGTTTTGCGGATGGAAGTTATCCCCAAAATGCGTGGCTGAGTATTCATGGAAGCTGGTATTACTTTAACTCTTCCGGCTATATGGCAACCGGATGGCTGAAGGACGGCGGAAAATGGTATTATCTCGGTACCGATGGTGCAATGAAAACAGGATGGTGGGAAATAAACGGTACCTGGTACTATTTAAACAGTTCCGGCGCTATGCTCACAGGACTTCAGACTATCGGCGGTCAAAAGTATTATTTTAATTCTTCCGGTGCCATGCTCACCGGGTGGTACAAGCTGAAAAACAAATGGTATTATTTTAAAGGAAACGGTGCTGCCGCTACCGGATGGTATCAGGTTGGAACAACGTGGTATTACTCAAACGGTTCCGGCCAGATGATCACTGGATGGATCAATTCAGGAGGGACATATTATTACCTAACCGGTTCCGGTGCTATGGCAACTGGCTGGCTGCATCTTGGGAACACATGGTATTACTTAAATGGTTCCGGTGCTATGCTCACCGGTTGGATTGAACTGGGTGGTACCTGGTATTATCTGGACAGAAATGGCTTTATGCTCACTGGTCTGAGAACTATAAATGGCCAAACGTATTATCTCAGTGCCTCCGGTGCTATGCTTACCGGCTGGGTTTCATTAAATGGCAAATGGTATTATTTCCATGGCAATGGTGCAGCTGCTGTTGGTTGGAATTATATTAATGGCAGCTGGTATTATCTCAACAATGACCGCGTCATGGTTACCGGCCTTCAAAATATAAATGGAGGCAAATATTATCTAGACGGTTCAGGAGCTATGCGAACCGGATGGCTGCAGTTAAACAACAAATGGTACTATTTCAATATAAACGGCGCTGCTGTCAGCGGTTGGAATTATATCAATGGAGCCTGGTATTATCTCAACAATGCCGGTGTTATGGTCACTGGCCTGCAGTCTATAAATGGACAGAGATACTATCTGGATGGATCAGGCGCCATGCACACCGGATGGCTGCAGTTAAACGGAAAGTGGTATTATTTCAACAGCAGCGGAGCTGCCGTATCCGGCTGGAATTACATCAATGGTGCTTGGTATTACCTGAATCCCAAAAACAATATGATGTATGCTAACACCTGGACGCCTGACGGCTATTTTGTAAATGCCAGCGGTGCATGGACAGGACAAAGAAGATAAACAAAAAACAGATGCATGATAGAATTCATCCTATCATGCATCTGTTTTTTTAAAGCTTTTTAAGATTTTTAATCATTTTTACTAAATCTTTCCCATAGTTTTCGGACGCTGCCCAACCGCCTCCATTCGGATTATCTGGTATTCCCAACCATTCCACATAAGGCGCTGAATTTCGTTCTACATATTCAAAACGGACATCTACACATTTATTTTTCAATTTTGCAGTAGACGCATACGCTTTTAAATGCTGAACCTGTGCACGAATCCCTGTGCGTACATCTTTAAAGGAGTTTCCTTTCACACCTCCGCCCGTTGCACCAAGGCCGGCAAAGTTAAACTGTTTGATAGAAACATCTCCGCCAAACTGTAACCAGCCGGTTTCTTTCATGGCCTGGCAAAAAACCACCTCAGCTTTTATGCCTTCTGCATTTGCCTCCTCCAATACAATTTTGGCAAAAGTTTTTATATCTTTGGCGCCTCCTTTGGAAAGATCTTTTGATGGATATGTACATTTAGACTGCTTGAAATACTTTACCATCTGATCCACAGTCACACTGCTGTCGCCTGCTATTTTATATAAATTTTTTGTATTTGTACTTGAATTGCCAGAGTTACTGCTGGATGAATTATCGTTTTTTTTTGCGTCTGGAATCCAGGCACCGGAGCCATTCAGATAATATTCTTTACCACCCACTGTTATCCAGCCGGTTTTCATCACTCCGTTCTTATCACAGTAGTACCAGGTTCCTCCCAGGTTCAGCCAACCAGTCTGCACTGCACCGCTGCCATTGCTGTAATACCATTTATTGTTTACCTTATACCAGCCGGTCAGCATCGCTCCATTCCCTGGTGCTAAGTAATATTTAGCCCCTCCGACTGTAGTAAAACCTTCTGCCATAGCTCCGCTGCCAGTCAGATAATACCATGTTCCTCCCAGATTCAGCCAGCCTGACTGCATCACTCCACTTCCATTGCAGTAATACCATCTTCCGTTTGCCTTAAACCAGCCTACTCTCATAGCTCCATTACCCGGATTCAGATAATACCAGCCATTTCCAATATAATTCCAGCCCTCCGCCATAGCTCCGTTGCCCAGAAGGTAATACCAGGTTCCTCCCAGATTCAGCCAGCCGGTACGCATAGCCCCGCTTCCATCACAATAGTACCACTTCTTATTAACCTTAAACCATCCGGTACACATGCTGCCATTTGACGGATTCATATAATACCAATGACTTCCGACTACTATCCAGCCTTCTGCCATAGCCCCGTTCCCGGATAAAAAGTACCAGGTTCCTCCAAGATTCAGCCAACCGGTCTGCATCGCTCCGCTTCCGTTGCTGTAATACCATTTCTTTCCTACTTTATACCAGCCGGTCCGCATTTTCCCATCCGAAGGATTCAGGTAATACCAGGCACCGCCTATGGCATTCCATCCTTCTGCTCTGGCTCCATTTCCCAGAAGATAATACCAGGTTCCTCCAAGATTCAGCCAACCGGTCTGCATCGCTCCGCTTCCGTTGCTGTAGTACCATTTCTTTCCTACTTTATACCAGCCGGTGCACATTTTACCGCTGCCCGGTTTCATGTAATACCAGGAACCACCTACAGAAATCCATCCCTCTGCTGCGGCTCCATTTCCTGACATATAATACCATGCACTGCCAATCTTATGCCAGCCGCCTTCCAGCATGGCACCATTGCTCTGTAAATAATACCGTTTTCCATCAATTTTCTGCCAGCCGGTCTGCATAGATCCGGAGGCATTCAGATAATAGTAACTGCCATTGATCTTTTGCCAGCCGGTCAACATATGTCCGCTGCTGTTCAGATAATACCAGGTTCCTCCCAGATTCAGCCACCCGGTCTGCATCACTCCGCTTCTATTTAAATAATACCAGACATTGTCTATCTTCTGCCAGCCGGTCTGTTTCTTACCGCCTACATAGTAATAATATTTGCCTCCTACCTTTCGCCATTCACCTTTTGACTCTGGTACCGGCTCGTATGTCTCACCGCCTGTTTCAATACCGAAATACTGGGCGATTCCGTATGCATCCGCCTTTGCCAGGTTTTTCAATGAAGCTTCATTGTTAAGATACTTTTTATCCGCTTGTCCTGTCAAAAAAGCATGTTCAACTATAATTGCCGGTATTCCTGCTTTCTGACCGCCTCTTATTATGGCAAAGTAGTCTGCTTTACTGCCGTCAGGATAAACACTATCATTAGAATCCTGCTCTTTTAATCCTCTATCGTAGAGTCCCAGAGAAACCAGACGTTTCAAAATATTGTTTGCCACTTTATGGGCATTTTCTGCAACTTCTGTATTATACCGTCCAGTGCGTGGTACCAAAACCTCTGCGCCATGAGCTGTCTCATAATCAAAAGCATTCAGATGAAGACTTACTAAGAGATCTGCATGTTTATTTGCAGCAAAGTCCACTCTCTCATTTAATGTCATATTAATGGCCTTTGATGCTCCTACCGTATCATGTGTCATATATACTGTGATATTAGAGTACTTTCCCAGCTCTTTTTTCACGTAATTGGCGATTTTCATAGTCAAGTCTGCTTCGACAAATTTCGTACCGTCACTGAATTTATGATCAGCTCCTGGATCATAACCATTTTTGTCAACAGTACCATGACCGGGATCCAGCACGACAATGTAGTGATCCTTCTTTTTAGGTTCTACAGAAACCGCAGCCGGTATATCTGTATCATCGCCCAAAGAAAATGCCGCTATTTCATTGGAAGCTGCCTGTCCCAACTGATTATTCTCAGTTATTGCATCTTTGATATCATCTGAAGAAATACCGCTTTCATCTGCTGAGATAACACCCTTCTCTACCTGCTCTGCTGTCTGAGCATCAAGACCAGCCTCTTCATTTTGACTCTCCGTTATAGTCTGGGTAACTTCTTCCGCTCCCATCTCTATCTGAGCCATCTCTTCTTCTTCCTGGCTCAGAGAAATATTATATTCCTGTCCCCCGGCAACAGCCTTCATGGACACAAACTTTCTTTCCTGCCCCTGCTGCGGCAGCTCCAGTAAGAACGCTGCAATATTTTCTGCCAATTCCTCTGCATCTGCTGTATGTAATTCCCCATTACCATCCTGATAGGTAATCTGAGCACTTTCCAATATGGTAGAGGATTGATCTCCCACTTCTACGATAACAGACTGGTGAGCGTCATCTTCCTGCGTAAAGATATAATTACAAACCAAAGAAGGTGTTTCTGTCTCTGCTTTCTCCCCTTCTGTTATTACATCTACTTCTGAATCCGTCTGCACATCATCTGCATTTGGAGAATTCTCATCGTCCTGGACTTCATTTTTTTCGTCCTGACTCTCGGCTTCATCATTTACATTCTGCGGATCTTCTCCCTCTGAAGCCGGTTCTTTCCCTTCATCTTCTATTCCTTCCTCTGCGGCTGGCTCCTTCTGGCCTGTCTGCTGTTCCTCCTCAACTGCCTGTGTACCTGCTCCTGCTGAAACTGATGCATCCGCGCCATATACTGGTGTATACAAACTCATCAGCATGGCCAGAACCAACAGATATGACAGGAGCCTTTTCCCTGCTCTTTTCATTCTTTACCCCTTTTCTGTTTGTGTTTCTTGCAAACTTATTAATTTTATTAAGTAATTATTAAATATTATACAATAATACTCTAAAGAAATCAATGGAATACCAGTTTAATGTTTCCTTTTTTTTTACTTTGTGCTACAATGATTATGTTTTTTAAGAAATTGGCGTTTGTATTGATAAGTTAAAGGAGTTTTTCATGATTGATTTTAATGTTCCGCCTTATGTTGGAAAAGAAATGGATTATATAAAAGAAGCTGTCATGAACCGTAAAATATGCGGTGACGGTGACTTTACAAAGCGTTGCAGCAACTGGATGAAAGACAAGTTCAGCGTAAATCAGGTCTTTCTCACAACTTCATGCACACATGCCTTAGAAATGGCTGCCGTATTATCAGAAGTCACCGCGGGAGATGAGGTCATTCTTCCTTCCTACACCTTCGTATCCACTGCTGATGCCTTTGTACAAAGAGGCGCATCCCTTGTATTTGTAGATATCCGTCCGGATACCATGAATATTGATGAAACATTGATAGAGGACGCTGTCACCTCCAGAACGAAAGTCATCGTTCCTGTCCATTATGCAGGTGTCTCCTGCGAGATGGATACCATTATGGACATTGCTCAAAGGCACAAACTGAAGGTTGTTGAAGACGCTGCTCAAGGTTTTTCTTCCTATTATAAAGGAAAAAGTCTTGGTACCATTGGGGATTTTGGATGTCTCAGTTTTCACGAGACAAAAAATCTAAGCATGGGCGAGGGCGGCGCACTCTTATTCCAGGATACTGCCTATCAGGAAAAAGCGGAAATCTTAAGAGAAAAAGGTACTGACCGCAGCAAATTCTTCCGCGGTCAGATAGATAAGTATACCTGGCAGGATTATGGGTCATCCTATCTTCCCAGCGATATGAATGCGGCTTATCTGTGGGCTCAGTTGGAGATAGCAGATGAAATTCAAAAAGACCGCATGGATAGCTATGAATTTTACGACAATGCATTGAGACCTTTGGCTGATATGGGTTATCTGGAACTGCCTTATGTACCTGCTGAATGTGAACATAATGCCCATATGTATTACATAAAGCTTTCCGATTTGGAAGAAAGGACTAAATTCATCACCTATCTGAAAGAAAACGGGATTCTAAGTGTTTTCCATTATGTTCCTCTTCACACTGCTCCGGCAGGTATCAAATATGGCCGCTTCGCCGGAGAGGACAAATACACTACTAAAGAAAGTGAGCGACTGGTCAGACTCCCCATGTACTACCATCTTACATTAGAAGATAAAGAATATATTGTGGATACTATTTTCAAATATTTTCATCAATCACGATAAATTAAAATCCTGTCTTGAAAAAAGATGCGGCTCGGTCTCTACATGAAACCGGCCGCATCTTTTATCCTAAAGTATAGATAAAAATACCTGTTATAATGATCAGATTTCCAATCAATTTCCCTTTGCTGAACTTTTCTTTCAATATAAAATAGGATAGAAGCATAACAAATACATAACTGAATGTATCAATCACAGAGCCATATTTCATATCAACTCCAGTAAACGCATATGTATTCAGAAGAAGGACACCCCCAAAGATTCCATATGCAGTAATGACTCTCCAATTCAGGTATTCATAGATTGGATGGCTATATTTTCTATTTGCACTCTGTTTTAATAAAAGTTGTGAAAATGCAGTAAAAAAAGTACCTCCAAAAAGTATCAACATATATTTATTCATATTTTTGCACCACCAATACTCCAATTAATACTACTAACAGTCCAATCACATTTTTAATTGACAGTACTTCACCAAAAATTAAAACTGCCCATATTTGTGACCAAATCAGATAGACACTTTTGTTCGCATATGCAACACTTAATTCAAATTTTTGAATATTTTTCTGCCATGCCAACGCATAAATGAAACAATCCAAAAGCATAAGGAAAAAGAAAAAATACAATTTTATTCCCCAGATGCCATTTTTATTAAACTCTATAGATGCCATTTTTGTAAACACAGGAGTAAAGGAGAATATCATAATACTGATATGCAGAAAAATATAATCTTTTATCCTGCTGTTTTTAGAAACAGCCATTTACACCCCTTCTTTCTTAACATACTTTCTGTACACATCTCTAATATTGCACAGCTTTTTTTATTATAACACCCTTCTTCTTCCGGAACAAGTCTATTGAAACCCCTGTCGTAAAATGTTATAATAGGCCAGGTGGCTGCTGTCATTTTATAAAATAGAAGAAAAGCAGTCCTGGAGGTAAATAATTATGAGTTTATATTCAATCGTTGTTCCTGTATATAATTCAGAAAAGACATTAGAAGAATTATATACTCGAATCCGTGATGTGTTTGACCATACAATGAAAGAAAACTTCGAATTGATACTAGTAGATGACAGTTCCCGGGACAACTCGTATGAAGTAATGGAAAAACTTCATAAAGCGGATTCCCGGGTTAAAATTATTCAAATGGCAAAAAATTTTGGTCAGCATCCTGCTCTTCTCTGCGGATTTTCTTTTGCAAAGGGCGATTTTATCATCACTATGGATGATGATCTTCAGCATCGCCCGGAAGAAATCCCCAAAATGGCTGCTGCTATAAACGAACGTGACGATGTGGATGTAATAATCGCTAAATACGAAAACAGAAAGCACAATTTCATCCGGAAGTTGGGTACTAAAATTTCGATCTATGCAACATCCAAGATGCTCAATAAAGATCCCAACCTTGAAATCACAAGTTTCCGGCTTATGCGGAGATTTATTGTAGAAGCCATCCTGAATACGAATACCCATCTGCCGCAGATTGGTAATCTTTTGGTACAAAGCAGCAACCGCATTATCAATATCCCTGTTCAGCACGATTCGCGTAAAGTGGGACGCAGTAATTATACGTTCCGTCATCTGGCAAGGGACTTGATATATGATATTACATCAAATTCTGCATTTCCTTTAATTTTAGTGAGAGATTTGGGGATTTTCAGTTTTATCATAAGTATATTGCTGGGTTTGTTTTATCTGGTCCGCTATTTTATCTATGGTGTATCTGTAGAGGGCTGGACAACTCTTGTCCTGCTCATACTGGCCTATAACGGCATTATACTATTAGCCATAGGTATTATCGGTCAATATTTAATGAACATATTAAATGAAGCTAAGAAAATGCCTAATTATGTAATACGCAAAAAAGATTTGTAATATTGTTAGATTCGAGGAAAATAGATTATGAAAGAAATTGGCGGTTATCTGGAATTAGAAGAAATGTCTGGAGAAGAATATTATCCTGACCTTATCAAACTTAATCTCGGCCGAAATGCACTTGTTTTCGCTCTGGAGCAGTTACACATTAGGAAACTGTGGCTGCCTCTTCTTCTCTGCGATTCCGTAACCTCTGTATGTAAAAATTCTAAAATAGAATTGGCTTGGTATCATATTCAAAAGGATTTTTCACCTGCACTGCCTCTAAAAAAAATGGACACCGGTGAATATTTGTATCTTGTAAACTATTATGGACAATTTTCTCAAGAACGCTTGTTGGAACTTCAGAATATTTATGGCAATATATTATTAGATAATACCCATGCTTTTTTTCAAGAACCACTGGGTACGATTCCTGTCTTATATTCCTGCAGAAAATTTTTCGGGTTGCCGGACGGTGCCTATTTGTCCCTTGGGCAACAGAAACATTCTACTATAGATATACTTCCTGAAGACAGCTCTGCCGAACGTATGCAGCATATTCTCGGCCGGTATGAACACTCAGCCTCTGAGTATTATTCATCAATGCTGAATACTGCACATAATTTATGCAGTGAGCCCGTCAAAAGGATGTCACGATTAACACAAAATCTATTAAAAGGTATTGACTACCAGCGGGTATGTAATATTCGTAATGCAAATTATGCGACTCTCAGTGAGGTTCTGGATTCTGAAAACCAACTGACTCTTATTCCGCAAACAGGCCCCTTTGTTTACCCTCTTTACTGTCGGGACGGTATCCGTATGCGAAAAAGACTGGCTGAAGAAAAAATTTTTGTTCCGACTTACTGGTCGAATGTCATACAGGAAATGCCAGAAAAAAGTTTGGACTACGACTATGCAGCAAATATACTTCCTCTTCCCTGTGACCAGCGTTATGGTACGGAAGAAATGGAGCGGATCCTAATTGTTTTAAAACGATTGATGAAAGGTCAGAAGGACATATGATGAAGCAGAGACTGTTAATTTTGGGTTCATTAAGAGAATTTGTCCAACTCATTCAATTGGCAAAATCCCGTGGAATTTATACAATAGTATGCGATGGTTATCCAGACAGTGAGGGCAAAAAATATGCCGATAAAGCCTATGACATCGATGTGGGCGATACGGACCGGATTGTTTCTATCTGTCAGCTGGAGCGAGTTGACGGAATTATCACATCCTTCTCAGACTATTTATTTGAATGCATGGTGAAAATTGCAAACAAGGCCGGACTGAAATGCTATTTTTCTCCAGAAAAACTGGATTATTATCGAAACAAAGATATCATGAAACAGATGTTCTGCCAGCTTTCAATCCCAACTGCTAAATATGTCCGGCTATCCAGTGATTTTTCAGATTCTTTACTAGATGATATGGAATTTCCTGTAGTAGTAAAGCCCATAGATAAATATGGATCCCGGGGTATCCTGGTCCTTTATTCTGTGGAAGAAATCAGGAAGTATTATGATTTCATCTGTGCAACTTCAGAGATTAAAGAGATCTTGGTAGAAGAATATAATGAGGGTTATGAATTCAACATGATGAGCTGGGTTCTGGACGGAGAGATACATGTGATCAGTATTGCAGATCGGGAAAAAACACCGGTTTGTACAAATGACATACCAATCAGCACCCGTAATGTTTATCCATCCCGTCTGATTCATAATGTATATGACGAAGCAAAAGATATTTTGCAAAAAGTTGCAAATTATACCGGGCAAACCAGCGGTGTACTATCTATGCAGTTTTTTTGGTCACCCGGTGAACCCGTATCCGTTTGCGAAGTTGCTGGAAGATTTTTCGGCTATGAGCATGAGCTTGTAGATTACTGCTGTGGACTCAAGGTGGAAAATTTGCTGTTGGATTATTTATATGACGATACTTCACTGAGGAACACATTAAAAAAACATACACCTTTTTTTGAAAAAAACAGTGCTGTTCTATATTTTCACGGAAAAAATGGTCTGATGGTTGACAATCAGGAGGCTGCATCCCAGCTATCAAATATGAAGGGCGTAAAAGACGCCTGGCTTTTTTACAAACCAGGTGAACGGATAATCCCACATGGTGTAAATCCTTATGCAGTCCGTTACTATATATCCGACGGAACCAGAAAAGAAATAGATCGAATGACAAGGTATATATACAAACACATTTCTATCACCACAAAAGATGGTGAAGAGATCCTTTATGAGAATCAAATTCCCAAATATCCCGAATTATAATCTTCCATTATAAAAAAGTGCCGTCAGGTTAATACACTCTATGTGTATCACCTGACGGCACTTTTAATTTTTTACCAAATATCTGTTGGATCTTTCAAATTTACTCCCGCAGGAAGTTTTTGTGTTGCCGGTTTATCAAATGGCTCGTAATATCCATCTCCGATAATTACCGCAGTTCCTCTGCCGCAGTTATCATAAATCCATTTTGCATCCCTTACGCAAACACGAATACAGCCATGAGATGCCGGCTGTCCCAGCAAATTATAATCCCATGAAGAGAGATTATACTGGCTGGTGGAAGTACCTGCAACAGAATGGATAAAGATACCGTTTACTACATGTGAGGTCCACTGTCCCCATGACGGTCCCATAAGTATATGCCATCTGTCCTGATCTCCGATGTAAAATGTTCCTGCCGGTGTAAGAGTAATCGGATTACCCACAGAACAGGTTATTGATTTGACCGGAATAATCCACCCATTGCCTCCATCTTTTGCAAAAACAGTAATCTGGCAGCTCGTACGGTTTACTCTGATCTGGTAAGGGCCGCCTACCATATTACTGACATCCTGATGAAGCTGTCCGCCTGTACCAAAATATAATTTATATCCCTTTATATACTGCCATCCTGTAACCATGATACCACTGCCGTTCAGATAATACCAGTTACCATCCCAGGCAATGTATTCACCTTTCGCATATGCTCCATTACTTTTTCGGAAATAATAAGCTCCGCCCTTCTGCTCCCACTGGCCAGCAGTATTGACATTTACCGTACCATAACCCGGCACCCATCGTCCATCTTTACCTACATAATACCCGCCAATCGTAGTGTTCGTCAGCATGGCTCCGCTTCCGCCCACATAATAATATGTGTCAATCCAGGTATTCATAGCCATAATGCCATTGCCGTAAGAATAATACCATTTGCCATTATCCTGATACCAACCGGTCCGCATATCACCGTGACCCGGTGTGAAATAATACCAGGAACCGCCTATCACTGCCCAGCCCTGAATCATAGCTCCGCTTCCATTCAGATAATACCAGGTTCCTCCCTGATTCAGCCAGCCTGTTACCATAGCTCCGCTTCCGTTCAGATAATACCAGGTTCCTCCCAGGTTCAGCCAGCCCTTTGCCATTGCTCCGCTACCCGGAGTAAGGTAATACCAGGTTCCTCCTACATTAGCCCAGCCCTGAGCCATCGCTCCGCTTCCGGTGAGATAATACCAGGTTCCACCTAAGTTCAACCAACCAGTCTGCATAGCTCCGCTTGCATTACTGAAATACCAGGTATTTCCAATCTTGTACCAACCGGTCTTCATCGCACCGTTTCCAGGTGTGAAATAGTACCATGCACCGCCTACCACAGCCCAGCCAGTCTGCATAGCCCCGCTGCCATTTAAATAGTACCAGGTTCCTCCCTGATTCAGCCAGCCTGTCATCATGGCTCCGCTGCCATTACTGAAATATGTGTTATTGCCTACCTTATACCAACCTGTCTTCATAACACCAGAATCTGGTGTAAGATAATACCAGGTTCCCCCCAGGTTAATCCATCCGGTTACCATTGCACCATTTCCTGATAGATAATACCACTTATTTCCTAATTTCAACCATCCGGTCTGCATATATCCGCTGCCGTCAAAATAATATTTTTTACCATCTATTTGATACCAGCAGTTTGTTGGCCAGGTACCATCTTCTTTCTGATACCACCAGCCTTTTCCATTTGATTTCCAACCCACAGTATGTACTTTGTAGGATTTGGTACATTTACCGTCTTTGCCAAAGAAATACCGCACACCTTTTACAATTACAGAAGTATTTTTCTTAACTGTGCCGTTTTTGTTCACGTAGTATTTCTTGCCATTGATTGTCTGTAATCCGGTTTTAGATGTCTGCTTTCCATTTGCTCCAAAATAGTAATATTTACCGCCGCTGATTATCCATTTGGATTTGGCATAACTTCCATCCTTATTCACCCAGTAATTACTGCCGTCTATTTTCTGAAGACCTGTTTTATCCTGTGTCTGCACACCATTCACATCAAAATAATAATACTTGCCATCCAGCTTTTTCCATACAGCAGTCTCAGGCTTACCGTCTTCTCCGATCCAATAGTTAGAACCTTCAATAGTCTGAAGTCCTGTGGGCATGCCCTCTGTCAGCATCTTTCCGTCTTCGCCGAAATAACAGAATGTTTTGTTTTCGTCCTCTCCCACTACTATCTTCCATGCATTTGTCAGCGGTCTGCCTTCTGCATCCAGCCAAAAGGTATATTCACCATCTTCATCTTTGATCGTGTTCAGACCTTCCAGGAAACTTCCAGGTACCTGAAGTCCTTCCGCCATTTTAGCATCCGGATCTCCCTCTGCATCTGCTTCTGTTGTATAATATGTGAAACAACCGTTCTCATTCTGATACCAATATCCGCCATAGCCTTTTAGACCCTCCTCTGTTGATGTAAAAGCGTAAACCAATGTTACTGCACCCAGATCCTCGTCTAAGTATCCTACGGTCTCATAAAGGCCAACGTGTGTTCCATTTACATCAAATTCGTCATATGGTTTAGGCGTAGCAGCCGCTTCCGTCCCGTCTTCCTGAACTTCAAAATACGTCCAGATACCGCTCTGCTTATCCAATTCCCATTTCTTCTGATATCCTGCAAACCCATCTACTGACTCATAATACCGGAATATCATCTTATTCTCAGCTTGTTCCAGAGTCCAATGGTCATCCTGGGCTGTTTCTGCATCGTGATTCGGTTCAGCCGGCAGGTCACCAGGCTGCTCATCTCCGGTCTGGTCAATGCCATTCTGGACATCGCCGGAAACATCTGTATTTCCCTGGCCATTGTCTGTTACTCCGCCCCCTTCATCCAGCGGATCTGTAAGCTCCGTAACCTGCTGCGGTGCCTCGCTTCCGTTGGTAGCAGTTGCTCCTACAGGAAGAACAGAAGTGAATGTAACCGCTGCTGTAAGCATCAGTGCCAACAGCTTCATCCTGCGCTTCTTCATATTATTCCCTCTACTTTCCAGCTTTACGCTCTTATTTATCTCCCGGATACAATATGTATCAAACAGGTATACTCTCCCTCTAGAGATATCACCATTTTACCATTTTTTACAGGTTATTACAACCAAACCGGAGAAATGTAATATTAAATTTCTTTTACAGTCTCATGAACTCTGCTCATATTAACTCTAAAATACGTTCTGTGATAAAAACACCGATACAGGAAAAACATGCCACCATCACCAGACTTTTCTCCTTCATGGCAAAAAATATGGCTGCTGCCAGGCCCGCAAAAGCGGATATCGGCGATGCCGTCGCGTATAAGATAGCCGGAAATGTCATGGCTGTCAGACAGGCATATGGCACGTAATATAGAAATGAGCGTATGTATACATTTGAAATTTTCTTCTGAATCAGTGTCAAAGGCAGCATACGGATCAAATAAGTCACGCCTGCCATAACAAAAATATACGCATAAATCATGCTTCCTCACCCTCCTTAATAGGAAATAGAACAGCTCCGATCCCCGCTGCCAGCAGTGTACAGATAATGATCATAAATCCGCCGGAAACCTGTTTGAGCACCGGGAGATAATAAAACATACTGCTCAGGGCCAGCGCAATAAATACCACAGTCCGCACTGTGGATTCTTTTTTTGCCGGTGGGACTACAATTGCTATAAACATTCCATACAGCGCCACACCCAAAGCGCTGCGTACAAAGGCGGGCATAACCGTGCTCGCTATGGCTCCGGTCAGCGTTCCCCCTACCCAGCCGAGAACCGGCAGGAGAATCAGGCCGTACATGTAATACTGACCCACACTTCCCCTTTTTGAACTTGCCACCGCGAATATCTCATCTGTATTTCCATACGCGATCAAAAGCCTGTGGCGCGTCTTTACGCAGCTGTCGAACTTCTGGGACAGGGAAAGCGACATGAGCGCATATCTCATGTTGATAACAAGCTGTGTCAATGCCATTTCCAACAGGGAGGCACCCGATAAAATGACATTCAGACCTGCAAACTGACCTGCTGATGTGAGATTAAAGAGGGAAATCAGCACCGCGTGAAGAGGTGCCATACCGCTGTTCACTGCCAGCATTCCAAATGTAAAGCTGACAGAAAAATAACCCAGTGCTATGGGAATACCGTCTTTCAGACCTTCTTTGATGTTATTATGCATGATTGCTTTCTCCTTAAAGTAAAATATATGTAACGATTCGGTCAGGCAAAAATCGAGGGATGAGACAGCCTTAACTGTCCCATCCCCGGGATAAATGCTTATTCCTGCAAACCTTCCTCCAGAATATATACCAGATGTTTTAATGCCTCTTCTTCGTCTTCCCCTTCGCATACCAATTCAATCTCATCTCCGCCTTTCACACAGGCGCCAAGAACGCTGAGGACACTTTTCGCATTTGCTGTAACATTGCTGTAACTGAAGGTGATCAGTGATTTGAACTGCATAGCCTCACTGCAGAGGCGGCCTGCTGGTCTCAGGTGCAGCCCTATTAAATTATTGACTTTGACTTTCTGGCTTACCATTATTCATCACTCCCCTATTTCTGTTTTACGATGCCGGCTTTTGTGCTACAGCATCTGTATTGGTATTTGTCAAGGTTGCTTTGACTTTGACTTCATCGACCACCTGATAACCGTCAGGCACTTCAATCTTAACCGGTACTTCGTATTCGCCTGCTTCTGTATAACCTTTGAGATCGATGCTCAGGTGTATTTGGCTTTTCTCCAGTTTATCCAGTTCTTCCGTAAGTCCTTCAACACGGACCAGAACCTCCACTTTGTCGAGAACAACATTCATATTTCCAGGATTATTTTCAATCTTAATATCTGTTGTGGAGATGTTGTATTCCTTGCTGTTAAGAGGAAGGATACTTACCTTTATGAGTGCCGTATCATTTACACCGGATGCCAGTTTAATATCTTTTGGAAGAAGCTCGGCTAAATCAACGGAAAATTCACAGTCGGCTGATTTACCTGTAATATCTCTGTCCTCCGATGCGGGAATGGTCAGTTTGTTGCCATTTACCGTAAACTTCTGGAGTGCTTCATCTGAACCGATAATATTGATTTTCTCCGGAGTAGACGTAATTTTTCCAACCTGATATCCATTCAGCGGCTCTCCTACATAAGAATTTAATGCATCAATTGTGACTCCCTGGAGCGTTCTCCACAATTCAACATTAACCTTTACCGTTGTACTTGGTATATCAAATTTCAGGGAAGCCATCTGCTTATCCGTAAGCTCATCGTGATTCTTATCATAAATCACCAGCTCCGCATTCCTTTCACCGCTCTCGGTCATTCCATCTACATTAACTTTTGCAGTAACATTGTCAATATTCTTAACAACGGATTTCGGACCTGTGATAGTAATTTTCTCCGGCTCAGCCGTAGTCTTTCCCACTTCATAATTCTTATCCGGTTTTGATTCTCCTACAAGCTCTGTATTGATGATACAGTCTATGCTCTCTCTCTCTTCTATAGTTATAGGAATATTTCTTGGTGTTACCTCTACGTTTTTATCTTTTATGCCTGGACATGTTACGGTAACAGGTACCATGATCGGCTGTGTCGTCATATCAATAATCTGAGTCAAATCTGCAACTGCAGTGATGTTATCTTTGCTCATATTTCTGATAATACTGTTTTCGCCCCTTACACGGACATTTACCGTATCCTTTCCCTCCACCATAAGGGCTAGTTTACCGCTTTTCTCAATGTATGACTCATTAACAAAAGTCACCGGAATATCTGTAAAAATTTCTGTTGTTATAGGATCCTGAACATTAACCACCAGCAGCCATATCAACATGGCAATCAGCAGGGAAAGGATTTTTAAGGTAAATTTATTCATCAGACTTTTCTTCATTCTTCACCCATCCCTTCCATATCTTACGCTTTTGTTTTTCTGCGTTGGCGTTCTGCTCCTTTATCAATATTTCTTTCAGTTCATCCCTGGTTACTCCAACCCTCAGGGCACCATTCTGGGCTACAGAAACCCTGCCGGTCTCCTCGGAAACAATAATTGTCAGAGAATCACTTACTTCACTGATTCCCACTCCTGCCCGGTGTCTTGTTCCAAGATTTTTATTCAGCTCCATATTATCCGACAGCGGCAGATAGCAGGTTGCTGCAACAACACGGTCCCCTCGGATGATCACAGCCCCATCATGAAGGGGTGTGTTATGCTCAAAAATATTAATCAGCAGCTGACTTGTCACTAATGAGTCAAGATAGATACCTGTTCTTGCATATTCGTTTAGTATCGTCTCTTCCTCGATGACAATCAATGCCCCTGTCTTAACTTCTCCCATTTCATAGCTGGCACGGACAATTTCATTTAATGTACGGTCACTGAATCTGCCGCTCTCATCTTTTTTACCACTGTCAAAGGGAAGAATTGTACTTACTATTTTCTTATGTCCCAGTTCTTCCAGAGCTTTTCTAAGCTCCGGCTGAAAAATAACCAGCACTGCCGTGATCGCATATCCGCCGGCATTATACACCAACCACAAAATCGTATTCATCTTCAAGAGATAAGCGATGAAGATAAATGCCAGGACAATTAAAATTCCTTTCAACAGGGAATAAGCCCGTGTATTTCTCACCCACAACATAAACTGATAAACCAATACTGCTATCAGAAGAATTTCAATAATGTCAATCCATGACATATGCGGAAGAGTTAAACCGGTCAGATATTCTTTTATGCTGGCTACCATATTCCCCATATCTCCACCCCCTTAATTATGTATAATTCCCTTATGGGATCATCTTTATAAGTCTTTCAGCGATTCTTCCAGCTGTTTCTCAAAGTCAAAATCCTCCTCTGAAACATGCTCTACAGGCGCTGCATCCTGTTCCGGTGTTTCTTCATCTAAATCGTCCAGATCACTGTCATCTGACTTCTTATTAGATGAAAATTTCTTCACACTCTTCTTGGTCTGTGACACAAGAGATTTCGGTACTGCTTTTACATAATAGACATATTCGTCATCCTCAAACTGGGTCACTTCACTTCTTGAGTAATCCACTCCCAGTACAAAAAATTCAATGACAAGGCCGATCAATGCGGAAACCACACCGGCAATGATAACGCTGCCCATCTCCATGCTGATGCTCATGAACATGCTTCCGAACAACATCAGAACAATGTACACTACCGCACCGGTAACCACTGCGATCCTCCAGGAATAGTCAAAGGAGGAACGGCGGATCAGGTACACCAGCAGGGTGACTGTTGCAAACGCTATGATCGCCAGCCACATTTCCTGATTCTTCACCAGTCCGTCCAGTAAGATCTGAAGCTTCTGGACAGCCTCTGTCTCTTTTCCCTGCAGTACCCCTGCCTTGTCTTTTACAAGACGCATAAAGTAATACAGAATAACGCCGCAGCCTGCGGGCACCGCACTTGCAGGTCCGCGTAGAAGACCGCAGCCGATGGGTACGGCTGCCGGAATATGAAAGGCAAAGGACACCGGAGTCAGCACAAGAGCCACGTTATCTTTGGATGTAAACCGCAGGAATAATATCATCAGCAGGATCATAAGAAGCAGAGCAAAACCTGCGACCTCGATTCCCACTGCATAGCAGTGGCCGATGATCAGGACACAGCCCAGGATCGTCATGGTATTGACGGGCATAACGGAACATAAAAGGGCCAGAATCAGGACAACAAAAATATTATCCAGTTTGCCCATGAATCCCAGTGTGGTGTTGATCCCCTTGAAAAGACCGAATGCCAATATAAACTTCAGGATCGGAAGAATCCAGGTGTCATGCTCCCCGTAAAATTCCTTGATTTTCTGTTTCAATATCAGTAACGCTGTCATGCGCCTTTCCTCCTTCCGGTCAGTCTCCCGGCTCTCTTTTCTTCTCTGTCATATATTTTTTTCAGCTGTCCCAGCTCTCTGTAATACTCCTCCACGCCTTTCTGAGCGCTTCTGTATTTGACGGAGCAGTAGATATAAGTCAGAATGGTGTAGGCCACAAGCAGTGCGATATAGATGATGATAATTTTGATTCCCAGAGAAAACAGGTCGATCTTATGCAGATTATCCATCATATATTCGCTCTTATACCCAAAGTAGACAGCCAGCAGCAGCACATAGGCGATGGTCGTGATAAAAAAGTTCTTGATCATTGCAAGGCCTATATAATCGCTTCTGTAGTAATTGCTGATTGACAGATCTTCTCTGCCCTTACCGGATTCGTAAGCAGCTAATTTCCTCATTTTCTTGATTTTCTGTTCATTTAACATAAGCTTCCTCTACTTCCTGTGAAAACAATGCTTTTATATGTACTCACAGTTTACTATAATTATGCCCCAAAAGGCTGTCTGCAATTTATGGCACAACAAATGTGCCACTTACTGCATTTCCTAAATGGCATCCCACAAATACGGCACTCTATGGACACCGCACAGTCTGTTTTGATTCTTTCACAAAACCACGGACTGTATGGACGTACCGTCTTATGACACATGAAACAGCGCAATACCGGGATGTACCGGACATGCCATTCTATGTATACAACTTGCATTATAGCATAAATAAAGTAGGCGAATCAAGCCTTATCAGCAGAAACCTGTCCCTATGGCTGCGGTTAAAAAATATACCTGTTCCGCACCGGCTGCTTTCAGGGCAAGGCTTACACCGTCCACAGTACTCCCTGTGGTGTAGATATCATCTACGATCAATATTTTTTTCCAGGGAAGTCTGGTTTTCGTCACGGCAAAGGCGCTGCGAAGATTACTTCTCCGCTCCTTGTCGTTCAGCTCTTTCTGGGGTTTTGTATTGATTTTTCTGATCACAGTTTTTGTATCTACCGGAATCTGCAGTGCTTTTCCTATCTCCGCGGCTATGATCTCTGCCTGGTTGTACCCTCTTTTCTCCATTCTTTTCGGATGAAGCGGGACAGGGATCAGCACTTCCACTCCCCAGAGGCGGATCTGTTCCCCTGCAATTGCCGCGGCATATCTGCCGTAAAAACGGCCGTACTCCTGCCTTTGATGGTATTTTAACTGATACAGGGATTTTGAAAGGACTGAACCGTAGGAAAAGATACTGATTCCCCGGTCATAAGAATGTTTTTTCGATGCGCAGTCATAACAGAACTCTGACTCACTGTCCGCCAGGGGCTTGGAGCACTTAAAACAGCGCGGCCCATGGATGGGCACCAGTTTATCCACGCATTCCCGGCATATGGTCCTTCCCCTTGGAACTGCAATGTCATGGCAGACAGGGCAGCGCCTGGGATAGACCATATCAAGGGCAAAGGATGCTAACAGCTTTCCTTTATCCGCAGATCCAGAGTAGTATAACGGCTTTGTTCCATCTGGTTTTTTTCCATTTCCCAAAAAGTATTTTCATCTCCTACCAATGTCACACACTTTCTCGCCCTTGTCACGGCTGTATAGAGAAGATTTCTGTTCATCAGCATCCTGGGGCCTCCCAAAAGCGGAATCACCACCGCAGGGTATTCACTTCCCTGTGATTTGTGGATGGTAATGGCATAGGCAAGCTCCAGCTCATCCAACTGCTTGAACGCATACTCCACAAAGCGTCCCTCATCAAATTCCACGGTGAGGGTCTCCGCAAAGGTGTTGATCTCCCGCAGGATTCCTGTATCCCCGTTAAAAACACCCACGCCTTTTTCCACCGGAATGCCGTATTTGCCGCGGACCTCCCATTCGGTCTGGTAGTTGTTCTTGATCTGCATGACCTTATCACCCTCGCGGAACAAGCCGCTGCCGTGCTCCCTCTCCTTCTTATCAGGAGAAGGGGGATTCAGATACTGCTGTAGAATGCTGTTCAGACGCTCTACACCCAGAAGCCCTTTCCGCATAGGAGTCAGAACCTGGATATCATAAGGCGTTGCATCTACAAACTTTGGCAGTTTCTTCTGGATCAGGGTGATGACAACACTGATGATCACATTGGCGTCATACCGCTTCAGGAAGAAAAAGTCCATGCTTTTATTATCCAGAACAACAGGGACACCCCGGTTGATCTTATGGGCATTCACCACGATATCACTCTGGGAAGCCTGCCGGAAAATCTTGACCAGTTCCACAACCGGGAATTTTTCAGAACGGATGATATCTTTGAGTACACTTCCGGGCCCTACACTTGGAAGCTGGTTCACATCCCCGACCAGAATCAGCCGGGTGCCCGGCGTTATGGCCGAGAGCAGTGCGTGCATAAGAAAAATGTCCACCATGGACATCTCGTCAATAATAACAACATCCGCCTCCAGCGGATTCTGGGCATTGCGCTCAAAGTGGATGCTGGCAGAGGAGTCATCCGGCATTCCGCTGAGTTCTAAAAGCCGGTGGATAGTTCTGGCCTCATAGCCTGTGGTCTCTGTCATACGCTTTGCGGCTCTTCCCGTGGGAGCGGCAAGACAGATGTCCACGCCTTCCAGCTCATAGTAACGGATGATCGCATTGATGGTGGTTGTCTTTCCTGTACCCGGGCCACCGGTGATAACCAGCAGGCCGTTTTTCACAGCCTCTATGACTGCCTGGCGCTGCTTCTCATCCAGCTCTACATTTCCGCTTTTCTCAAGGCGAACAAGCTGTGCTTCCATCCTCTCCTCATCCACTGTATCCTCTAAGGCCAGTTCTTTTAACATCTGTGCCACATGCAGCTCCAGCTGGTAATACTGGCTGGCATAGATGACCGGTTCCGTCTGTGCCCCTTCCCTGAGCGCAACCTCTTTTACTACAATCTTTCTGTCTATAGCCAGATCCATAATATGTTTTTCCATATAAGCGGCTGCAACGCCCAAAAGGGCAGATGCCCGTTCCAGCAGAATGCGCTGTGGAAGGAACACATGCCCCTCTGCAGTTGCCTGCAGTAATATGTATAGAAGACCGCTTCGGATACGGTAATCGGAGTCTGTATGGATGCCGATCCTGGCAGCGATCTCATCTGCCATCTTAAATCCCACTCCGTCAATATCCTCAGCCATCTTATAGGGATTCTCCCTTAGTATGCCGTACATTTCGTGTCCATACTGATTGAATATCTTAGCTCCCAGTGAAAGGGAAATGCCGTATTGCTGAAGAAACATCATGGCTTTCCGCATATCCGCCTTCTCAGACACCTGAGCAGCGATCTCCCGGGCCTTCTTCTCACTGATGCCCTTGATCTCTGCCAGCCGCTCCGGCTCCTCCTCCACGATACGCAGAGTGTCATCCTTGAAACGCCTGACGATCCTGGCGGCAAGAGCCGCTCCGATCCCTTTGATGGCGCCGGAACCCAGGTATCGTTCCATGGCCATGGAATCCTGGGGCACAACGGTCTCATAGGAGGTGACGGAGAACTGCCTGCCGTAGGACGGGTGTTCTGTGTAATGTCCATAGGCTTTGATGGTTTCTCCTTCACTTAAATACTGAAAACTGCCCACACAGGTCAGCTCTTCCTCCTCAGCAATCACAACCATAACTGTGTACCCGTTATCCTCATTCCGGAAGATAATATGGTCCACATATCCTTCTATGGTTTCTTCCATAACTTACCTCATTTGTTTTATTTCCCGTTTATCTTGCTCATAAGCTCCATGTACTGGCCTGTGCCGATGGCTACAGCCATAGCAGGCTCCTCTGCCACCACGGTGTTGATGCCTGTCTCTTCCTCGATCAGCGTCTCCAGCCCACCCAAAAGCGCACCGCCGCCGGTGAGGACAATACCCCTGTCAGCCACATCTGCTGCCAGTTCCGGAGGAGTTTTTTCCAGAATTCCATGTATGGTCTCCATAATTTGTACCGTTGCGTCTTTTAAAGCCTCTCTGATCTCCTCGGAGGTGAGGGTTATGCTTTTGGGAAGCCCCGTGATCGTATCACGTCCCTTCACATCCATAGTCTTCGGCTGCGGATGGGGATAAACGGTTCCTATCTGGATCTTCGCATCCTCTGCGGAGCGCTCGCCGATCATCAGATTGTGCTTCTTCCTTACATAACGCATGATAGCCTCATCGAAATTATCGCCTGCCACTTTAATGGAAGTGGATACTACTGTCCCGCCAAGGGAGATCACCGCCACATCTGTGGTACCGCCGCCGATATCCACGATCATGTTGCCAAAGGGCCTTGTGATATCAATACCTGCCCCGATAGCCGCAGCAATCGGCTCCTCGATGATGTTCACTTCTCTGGCGCCTGCCTGGTACGTGGCTTCCTCCACAGCTTTCTTCTCCACCTCTGTCACACCGCTGGGTACGCAGATGCTGATGCGGGGTTTTCGGAAAGCTTTCTTGCCCATGGCTTTGGAGATGAAGTATTTGAGCATTTTCTCTGTCACCTCATAGTCAGAGATAACACCCTGGCGCAGGGGGCGCACCGCCACAATGTTGCCGGGTGTTCTGCCGATCATCTGCCTTGCCTCTTCTCCTACTGCTCTTATTTTATTATTATCTTTATCGTATGCAACTACGGATGGTTCTTTCAGTACAATGCCTTTTCCTTTTGCGTAAACCAGTATACTGGCCGTTCCCAGGTCGATTCCAATATCTGTCGCTGCCATAGAATACCCCTTTCTATATTTGGATATCAGTGTTCTGCCCGGGATGTCTGTCCCGGGCCCACCGATATTCTTCATTATACCCAACTTGTCCCGAAATGAAAAGGGGCAATCAATTCAAATATTTTGACACGTAACGACCTGTGTAGGAGACAGGATTCGCCGCCACCTCCTCCGGTGTACCGGAAGCTATCACGGTTCCCCCTTTATCGCCGCCTTCCGGGCCGATATCTATGATATAATCCGCAGTTTTTATCACATCCAGGTTGTGCTCGATGACAACCACTGTATTCCCGCCCTCTGCCAGACGCCGGAGGATCTCAATAAGCTTGTGCACATCCGCAAAATGCAGACCTGTGGTAGGCTCATCCAGAATATAGATGGTCTTTCCTGTACTTCTCTTGCTCAGTTCTGTTGCCAGCTTGATCCTCTGCGCCTCACCTCCGGACAGTTCCGTGGAAGGCTGGCCCAGGCGGATATAGGAAAGCCCCACATCGTAAAGCGTCTGGATCTTCCTCTTGATAGACGGAAGGTGTTCAAAGAATGTGAGCGCCTCCTCCACCGTCATGTTCAGCACATCGTAAATGCTCTTCCCTTTATATTTCACTTCCAGAGTCTCTCTGTTGTAACGTTTTCCTTGGCAGACTTCACAGGGAACATACACATCGGGAAGGAAATGCATCTCAATTTTCAGAATACCGTCACCGCTGCAGGCCTCACACCTGCCGCCTTTTACATTAAAGCTGAATCTTCCCTTTTTATAACCTCTGGCTTTTGCGTCCGCAGTGGTTGCAAAAAGGTCGCGGATCTGGTCAAATACACCGGTGTAGGTTGCGGGATTGGAACGCGGCGTTCTTCCGATGGGTGACTGGTCAATATCAATAACTTTGTCAAGCTGCTCCACCCCTTCAATGCATTTATGTTTTCCCGGAATGACTCTGGCCCGGTTCAGTTTCCTTGCCAGGCTCTTATATAGGATTTCGTTGATCAGAGAACTTTTGCCGGAACCGGAAACACCGGTCACGCAGGTCATGACGCCTAAAGGAATTTTTACGTCTATATTTTTCAGGTTGTTTTCAGAAGCGCCCCGTATGGTCAGAAAGCCGTTGGGTTTTCTTCTCTCCTCAGGTACCGGAATCTTCATAGCCCCGCTTAAATACTGGCCCGTAATGGAGTTTTTATTTTTCATCAGATCTTCCGCTGTACCGATTGCCACGAGCTGGCCTCCGTGCTCTCCTGCGCCGGGACCGATATCCACAATGCAGTCTGCCTCCCGCATGGTATCTTCATCATGCTCTACCACGATCAGAGTGTTTCCCAGATCCCTCAGGTGCTTCAAAGTGGCAAGGAGTTTATCGTTATCCCTCTGATGCAGACCGATACTTGGCTCATCCAGAATATAGGCAACCCCCACAAGGCCGGAACCGATCTGAGTTGCCAGACGTATCCTCTGTGCTTCACCACCCGACAAAGTGCCTGTTGCACGGGACAGAGTCAGATATTCCAGCCCTACATTCATCAAAAATCCCACTCTGGCACGAATCTCTTTTAAAACCTGCTCACCGATCATCTGCTGGGTGGAGGTGAGCTGCAGTTCGTTCAAAAATACCTGCAGCGCGCGGATGGACATGGATGTAACCTCATGTATATTTTTATCCCCGATTGTCACTGCCAGAGCTTCTTTTTTCAGACGCTGGCCTTTACAGGTCGGGCAGGGGGTAATACGCATAAAGGATTCGTACTCCTGCTTGCTGGACTCCGAACCGGTCTCCCTGTAGCGGCGCTCCACGTTTTTCACAAGTCCCTCAAAGGCCACATCATAAATACCTTCTCCCCGCTGCCCTTTATAGTGGACCTTTATCTCTTTTCCGTGGGTCCCGTTTATGATCACGTCCTTTATCTTATCCGGATATTCCTCAAAAGGCGTATTCAGGTCAAAGTGATATTCCTCCGCAAGGGCATCCAGAATCGCCCTTGTAAAGCTGCCTTTATCTGTGCAGGACTGCCAGCCCAGCACCACAATAGCGCCCTGGGCAATACTCAAGCTCTGATCCGGTATCATCAGATCCACATCGAATTCCATCTTATAACCCAGACCGAAACAGGCAGGGCAGGCGCCAAAAGGATTATTAAAGGAAAAAATCCTCGGCTCGATCTCATCAATACTGATACCGCAGTCAGGGCAGGAAAAGCTCTGGCTGAAATTTATCTGGTTTCCATCCATAGTATCCACAATGAGAAGGCCGTCAGCCAGATTCAGCACATTCTCAATAGAATCCGTGAGCCGCTTTTCAATCCCTTCTTTCACCACAAGGCGGTCCACAACGATCTCAATATTGTGCTTAATATTCTTATCCAGCTTGATCTCCTCACTGAGTTCATAGAGATTGCCGTCAATCTGCACGCGCACATAACCGCTCCGCTTTGCCTGCTCCAGAAGCTTGGCGTGAGTCCCCTTCCTTCCTCTCACCACAGGTGCCAGAAGCTGAAGCTTGGTCCGCTCCGGCAGACCCATGATATGGTCAACCATCTGGTCAACCGTCTGCTTTTTGATCTCTTTTCCGCATTTCGGACAGTGCGGGATACCGATTCTGGCATAGAGCAGCCTGAAATAGTCATATATCTCCGTAACGGTGCCAACCGTGGAACGGGGGTTCCTGTTGGTGGATTTCTGGTCAATAGAAATAGCCGGAGAAAGTCCCTCAATACTCTCCACATCCGGTTTTTCCATCTGTCCCAGGAACTGTCTGGCATAGGAAGACAGGGATTCCATATATCTCCTCTGTCCTTCCGCATATATCGTATCAAATGCAAGAGAACTCTTCCCGGAACCACTCAGCCCGGTAAGCACCACCAGCTCATTTCGTGGAATATCCACATCCAGATTCTTCAGATTATTCTCATTTGCTCCGCGTATTTTGATAAATTGGTTGTCATGTTTTCTTACTGCCATTTTTATCTCCTTATTCGTGATCAGCGCAACAGTTTCTATCAGATTCTCATCCCCCAACACAGCGTCATACCCACTGCACGTGAGACCGAAAGCTGCCAATTTCAGGGAATGTATGTTTGTTTTTATGCTACCTGCCATTATATCATATGCATTATACATTTGCAAACATATGTTCAGACAGATTTTATGGTAATGGCAGAACGGACGGGATGTCGTGGAAGTCCGCGGGCCTCCTTTTCTCTGCCGGAAGAAAAAAATACAAAGCCGAGTGTAACGGTCACATCCGGCAGAATAACCCCTGTGGCTTAGAGAACGTCAGAAAGGAAATAGGAGGGGGCCGGGAGAGGGAAATGCCTGTGAGCGATGTCTTAGTGGAGCGCCGCGGAGATCCACCTGCCCCAGTTACTTAATGAAGAGGCCCTTGCCGATGAATTTAGTAAATGGGAGCAGGTTAGCTCCGTGGCAGCGGAACGCTTCGCTCACAGGCATTTCCCTCTCCCGGCCCCCTCCTATTTCCTTTCGTCCGCCCTCATCCCCCCAAATAAAAAAACCGTTACAAAAAAGGCCCCCGCTACCCGCGGCAAGCCTTTTTACATTTACATCACACAGACGCATGCTGAATATAGGTTCTGCACTCCTTCTTATTTTTATTCTGATGCTCAGAACAGATATACTGCATAATATCCCGTCTCGTCACAATACCTATAAAATTCTTCTGGTCATCAATAACCGGTACAAAATTCTGCCGCATAGCCTTGTCCAGCAGATCTTCCATATCCGAGTCCACACGCACCGGCGTATAATTTGCCCGCCGCTTGAACGCGGTGATCGGAATCTCCTCCGCAGCCTTTAAATTCAGGTCGCCGCGGCTTTTCAGCCCCCAGAGTAAGTCTCCTTCTGTAATTGTCCCCACATATTTTCCATTCTCCCCGATAATCGGAATACATGAATACCGGTGATATTCCATCTTTTCCAAGACCTGCCTTAAACTGAAGGTGTCATAGATATAGGCCACATCACTCTTCGGAGTGAGAAAAAATAAAATATTCATTATACCCTCCCACACTGTCATACAAAACGGCCGTTATTACCTGCCGTTTCAACATATATTTCCTTTCTTTATTCTGACACATTCTATATTAATTTTCCAGAGATAAACTGTAAAACTTTATTAAATTTCTATAACCTGTGTTCACAAACTCCCGCGCCTGACTTATCAGTCAAATAGAAACTCCGATAGGACAGCATTGCTTAAAAGTACCCCTTCTTTTGAGAGATACAGCCTGTCCTTTTTTTCCAGCAGCATTCCGTTTGACAGAAGCTTTTCCAGCGCTTTTTCATATACCAGTTCAATATCCCGGCCAAAGACCCGGCGAAATTCTTTTTTTGAGATTCCCCTTGTCTTGCGAAGCCCTAAAAACATGAATTCCTCCATCTGCTGAGGCTCCTCCAAAAACTGTACGTCTGTGCGCATGGTTTTCGGTTCCCCGCATTTTTCCAGATATGTTTTCATATCCCCGGTATTGCTCATGCGGATGTTCCTGACCATGGAGGCAGCGCCCAGGCCAAGGCCCAGATAATCACCGCGCTCCCAGTATTTCAGATTATGGCGGCACTCCCTGCCCTCTTTCGCATAATTGGAAATCTCATACTGGCGGAATCCGTACGCTGCAAGCACCTCTGCGGTCACTTCGTAGATAGCCCTGCTTGTCTCCTCATCGGGAAGAAGTTCCGGATGTCCGGCATACTTCTCATAAAAGGGCGTACCCTCTTCCAAAATGAGCTGGTATACGGAAATATGTTCCGGGGAAAGCTCTGCGGTTGTTTTCAGCTCCTCTCTCCAGGACGCTTCTGTCTGTCCCGGCAGGGAGGAGATCAAATCCACATTGATGTTCTGAAACCCTGCTTCTCTTGCCAGATGATAGCTCTCCAGAAACGCCTCGTAGGTATGAATCCTGCCCAGCAGCTTCAGATTACTGTCCCTGACAGACTGCAGCCCCATACTCAGGCGGTTGATACCACAGTTTTTATAGGTCTGCAGTTTCTCTGGGGTCACAGTGCCCGGATTCATCTCCATGGAGATCTCCGGCATTCTTTCTATATCAAAGGTGTCCCTTACTGCCTGAAAAATCCGCTCTGTCTGAGGCGCTTCCAGACAGGAAGGGGTGCCTCCTCCCACAAAAACCGTGGAAACCCTGTAACCTTTTGCAAAATCCCCGTAGCTTCGGATTTCTTTTTCCAAAGCCTGTACATACGCTTCTTTCTCCTCCCCGGTTCCCGATGCGGATAAAAAATCACAGTATCCGCATTTTTGTATACAGAAAGGGATGTGTAGATACAGCCCCAAATCTTTTTTCATCTTGTCTTCTCCTGTATTTCTGAAAATTCTGTAACTGTTCAGTCAGGTCTGCGCATTTACTGCGCTGACCGTGCAAAAGAGTAGTGGCGGCAGGTATTCGCCCCATCGCGAAGCGATTTTTAATGGGCGAATACCCGTAACGATTCAGCTGGCTGAATCGTTACAAAATCCTATTTATCGTCCAGCTTCAGAACGCTCATAAATGCCTTCTGCGGAATCTCTACATTTCCTACCTGGCGCATACGTTTCTTTCCTTCCTTCTGCTTCTCCAGAAGCTTTCTCTTTCGGGAAATATCGCCGCCGTAACATTTCGCCAGCACGTCTTTTCTCATGGCCTTCACGGTCTCACGGGCAATGATCTTGCTGCCGATGGCTGCCTGAATGGGGATTTCAAAAAGCTGTCTGGGAATCTCCTCCTTCAGCTTCTCGCACATCTTCCTGCCGCGCTCATAGGCAGAGCCTTCAAACACGATAAAGGAGAGGGCATCCACTTCCTCCTTGTTCACCAGAATATCCAGCTTGACAAGGTCACTGCGTTCATATCCCAGCATCTCATAGTCAAAGGACGCATATCCTCTGGAACGTGATTTCAGGGCATCAAAGAAATCATAAATAATTTCATTGAGAGGCAGATGGTATTTCAAAAGAGCACGAGTGGTTTCCATATATTCCATGCCCTGATACTGCCCGCGGCGCTCCTGGCAGAGATCCATAATAGGGCCGATGAAATCTGTAGTCACCATGATTTCTGCTTTTACCATAGGTTCTTCCATGTATTCGATCTCAGAGGGGTCAGGCAGATTGGATGGGTTGGTCAGATCCATCATCTCACCGTTGGTCTTGTGCACTTTGTAAACAACGCCCGGGGCAGTTGTTACCAGGTCCAGGTTATATTCCCTTTCCAGACGCTCCTGGATGATCTCCAGATGGAGCAATCCCAGAAAACCGCAGCGGAAACCAAAGCCCAGCGCTACAGAGGTCTCCGGCTCAAACTGCAGGGAGGCATCATTTAACTGAAGCTTGTCCAGGGCATCCCTCAAATCCTGGTACTTGGAGCCGTCCGCGGGATATACACCGCAGTACACCATGGGGTTTACTTTCTTGTAACCCGGAAGAGGCTCTGCACAGGGGTTTTCGTCGTCTGTTATGGTATCACCCACGCGGGTATCTTTTACATTCTTAATACTGGCAGTGATATAACCTACCATGCCGGCAGACAGTTCGTCACAGGGAAGAAACTGTCCCGCTCCGAAGTATCCCACTTCCACTACTTCCTCCACAGCGCCGGTTGCCATCATACGGATTTTCGTACCTTTTTTTACGCTTCCTTCTTTGATCCTGCAGAACACAATGACACCCTTGTAGGAATCGTAAACAGAATCGAAAATAAGAGCCTGCAGAGGTGCCTGGGCATCTCCGGCGGGTGCCGGTATCTTCTCCACGATCTTCTCCAGAACTTCCTCAATGTTCAGTCCCATCTTGGCGGAGATCAGAGGCGCATCCTGGGCTTCTATACCGATGACATCCTCAATCTCATTTTTCACTCTGTCCGGTTCCGCACTGGGAAGATCTATTTTATTGATGACCGGAAATACATCCAGGTCATGATCCAGCGCCAGATAGACATTTGCAAGAGTCTGGGCTTCAATGCCCTGGGCGGCATCCACCACCAGAATGGCGCCGTCACAGGCGGCCAGACTTCTGGACACCTCATAGTTGAAGTCCACGTGGCCCGGCGTGTCGATCAGATTGAAAATATATTCCTCTCCGTCTTTTGCCTGGTAGACAATGCGGACTGCCTGGGACTTGATGGTTATGCCCCTCTCCCTCTCCAGATCCATGTTATCCAGAACCTGGGACTGCATTTCCCTCTCTGTCAAAAGTCCTGTCTTTTCAATAATCCGGTCCGCCAGGGTGGATTTTCCATGGTCTATATGTGCGATGATACAAAAATTACGGATTTTACTCTGGTCAACTCCTGCCACTGCTTGATTCCTCCTATTGTTTTTCTCTATCTCTTCTCAAAATACGAATATGGTTACTTTCTTATTCTTACACTTTAAATGGGCTTCCTGCATTTCACAGCAAGCCCATGTTAGTATAGCACGAAGGTTTAGGGGGAATCAAGCATTTCTTCGCCGTTCATTCCCCTTTTAAGACTTTATTCAGCACGTCCGCCAAAGGTTCCATGGCATTCATTTCTTCCTCCACGGTATTGGTCTGTGCACCGCATTCCACAAGAAGGGCTTTTGGCCGCAGATGGAGATTATAGCGGTAGCCTCTCAGATAGATGGTGCGCAGCCAATCCGGGTAATACTGCTTTGCCTGAAGCGCAAGCTGCAGGGAGAATGCCAGATTATCCTGAATGTAGGGATTCGGCAGATATTCAATATCCCCGTTCTGGTTGGTGCGGCTCAATCCGTTGAAAAACATAATTTTGGCCGTTGGTTTCCCGTTCACGTCCGTAACCAGGTGTTTGTCGTCCGGCACACCATCTCTGTGCAGGTCAATGACCACTTCCACACTGGGATTTTCCTCCAGCACCTGGCTGATTTTATCCTGGGCGTAGTTGTAGGCTTTATTTCTGTCCAGTTTTCCGTCCACAATGTCAAAGGTATCTGTCACATGGAGCACATTATAGCCGTATGTATCTCTTAAAAGACGAACCAGATATTCTCCCACCCCCACAATGCTGGTACTGGGGTCTCCCGGGTTGGAATCAATGAATTCTTCCTGGGAATGGCTGTGATACACCAGTATCTGCGGCTGATCATTTCCTGTTGTCATTTTCAGATCCTCCGACACAAGGGCCGGGGCGTTTAACTGGTCGCTGTTGATGCTGGTGGTCTTGTCAATGGTATAAAAATTGCTGATCACATAGTCAAAATCCTGGAACATATCAAGGGAAATGGGATTTACTATGGCATTGGCCGCAGAAGCCTCTGCCTGCCCGCCATCACCCGCGTCTGCTGTCTGTGCATTCTCTTTGGCTGCATCCTGCAGAGCTTCCGTATTTTCCGCGCTTTGTTGGTTTTCACTCTGAGCATCCACGCCCCCTGTGTTTTCCTCGCCGGACCCCACAGGACCTGCCTCCTGGTTTTCTTCCAGAAGTTTTGCCTCAAGAAAATCGGAATTTTCCTCCATGATCTTCTTGTCTGTCTCCCGGTCCTTCTCTGTCTCTTCCATCTCCTTTGCCTGGATGGTCCCCAGAAACGGAAGCTGTTCCTCCACTTTGCTGCAGAGCCACTCCACAGGCGTCTGGGTCTTGACCCCTTCCGTCTCCAGGATTCCCGGCAGGTATGCCTCTATGGCTTTCTCCTGGGCATCCCTGCACATGTTCACCAGCGTTTTTTTATGTAAAGACATTCCTTTTATGAGAATATATGCTCCAACAGCACATAAGAGCAGCCACAACACAATCCGCAGAAGCTTTCCATCATCCATCTTCTTCACCCTATCACCTCATATCTATATATGAGACAACTTACATGAATTATGCGTCTGCGGAGAAAAAACAGGGACGTGTCTTTTTCCTTATGCCTGCTCAAATGCCATGTTCAGTCCCTCGGAAATGGTGTAGGACAGGCGTTTCACGGTCTCATCCACATCTTTTGGAGTTACAAACATGCTGTGGAGGGATGGTGCGATCATTTCTTCCAGAAATTCTTTTTTCTCGGACTCTTCCAGGGTATCCAGCAGGTGAGCCATGGAATCCTGCACGATGGTGGCTGCATCCACCACAGTCGGCACGCCGATGCCGATCACCTTTACGCCCAGAGTTTCCTCACTCAGCCCGTTTCTGTGGTTTCCCACACCGGAGCCGGGATTGATGCCTGTATCCGTGATCTGAATCGTCCGATTCAGGCGTTTTGTGCTGCGGGCTGCCAGGGCATCCACGGCGAACACCACATCCGGCTTCGTCTCATCCACCACACCCTTGATGATCTCCAGAGTTTCCATGCCTGTCTGGGCCATAACACCGGGTACCAGGCCGCTGATACTGTTGGCATATTCCCTGCCCATGCTCTGCACTCCGTACTCCTGTATCACGTGACGGGTAATGCGCAGATTGGAGACCACATCAGGCCCCAGAGCATCCGGTGTTACCTCCCGGTTTCCAAGGCCCACCACCAGGGCGGTCAGCTCTTTTTCCATAGGAACCAGCTTTCTGATATGTTTTGCCAGCTCTTTTGAGATTTCCCTGTGATAATCCTCATCCGGCACAGACATATTCGGAGCCTCCAGCGTTATATAAACACCCTGAGGACGTCCCATGGCTTTTGCCCCGTTCTCTGTCTCAATTTTTACGGTTGTGGTGCGGATATCTTTCTCCTCATTGTAGTCCTCCTCGATGATCACACCTCGGATTTCCACATTGTCCTCCTCGAATTTCTCTTTTGTTTCCAGTGCCAGGTCCGTGCGTATTCTTCCTAAAGCCATATCCAACCTTCCTTTCCGGGGGTATTTGTTCCTATTTTTTGCATTTTGGGGGATTTTATGTATTGACATTTACAATTAAATCAACTAGAATAAAAAAGCATGTGGTACCGGCGTGTCCGTGTCTAACCGGTACAAAACCATAACAAACGATAGAAAGTGCGTTCTGCGTCTTCCTATTGTCACGAATAAAAAATAATATTGAAAACAATTTTGGAGGTGTACGGTTTGGCAAATATTAAATCCGCAAAGAAAAGAATTTTAGTAAACAAAACAAAAGCTGACAGAAATAAATCTATCAAATCAGCAGTGAAAACTTCTATCAAAAAGGTAGAAGCAGCAGTTACAGCAAAAGATAAAGAGGCAGCAGCAGCAGCTCTGCAGAACGCTATCTCTACCATCGACAAAGCTGCATCCAAAGGTGTTTATCACAAAAACAATGCAGCAAGAAAAGTTTCCAGATTATCCAAAGCTGTAAACGCACTCTAATCATATAGACAGAATATTTAAAATCCCGGCTGCCCGTCATCAGCCGGGATTTTTTTATCCCGCAAAATACCGGCATCCGGACCATGTCAGCGTCTTTTCATGGCCGGATGCCGGCAGCGGTTCAGGCTGCTTAGCTGCTGCTGAATTTCACCAGCAGAAGTTCCACACTCATCACATCATTCATATATCCTGTCTTTACCTTTGCCTCCGTCTGCACACATTCCTCCACAGCGGCGCGCAGCTCCTCTGTGCTGTACCTGTGGGCATACCCTGCATAATTTCTGACCACAAAAGGCTGAAGCCCGGTCCTCTTGGCAATGGCAGGCTGGTCATATCCCTCCCGGGAAAGCTCTTTCACCTGCATGATCAGGTTAAACTGCCGGGCAAGGAGAAAGAGGATCCTCATGGGCGGCTCTTTTAAGGAGAGCAGATCATAGTACAGATCCAGTGCCCGCTTCTGCTTCTTCTCCGTCACAGCCTTGATCATGTCGAAAATATGGTTTGTGATCTGGGTGGTGCATACCGCCTCAATATCCCCGGCTGTAATGACGTCCCTGCCCATGGTATAACAGAGAAGCTTTTCCAGCTCTTTTTCTATGTTTCCCATATCTGTTCCCGTCTTTGTCAGAAACAATTCCATATCCCCCTGGGTTATCTTCTTTCCTTCCCGTTTCATCATGCCTAAGACCCAGCGCATCAGGGTCTGAGAATCCTGCTTTGCAAACTCCACGATTCTGCCGTATTTCTTCACAGCCTTGAACATCCGGCTCCGCTTGTCCACTTCGTCCTCCACAAAGATCATGCAGAGGTAATCCGGCAGTTCCGCCATATACTCCGGCAGATCTGTGCATTGGTTTTTAAAAAATCCTGTATCCTCCAGCATGATCACTCTTCGGTCAGCAAAAAAAGGCATGGTCTCCGCCAGATCGATCACACTCTTCGGCTCTGTCTTCTTTCCCTCGAACATGGAAAAATTCATGCTGTCGTCTTCCGGCAGCAGCGCTGCCTTCATTCTATGTTTATACTGCTGTTTCAGATAGGCCTCCTCTCCGCAGAAGAGATAGACCTTCTTGAAATCCTGGTTTTTTATGTCTTCCTGTAAACTTTTCATTTAGATGCTCCTTTTTATTCCGACAAGCTGCATCTCCCTCATCAAAGTTAAATTCCCCGCAAATTATGACGCACAGCTTGCCGACGGCATTTTCAATCACATTCTAGTTTACCATGGATTTTTTATGCTGAAAAGACACTTCTGTTCTTTTTCCGTCCGTCACAACAAATACTGCGCCCCAATCCTTTGTCTGAAACACCTCCACCTTTTCCTCCTCCAGCCGTTCCATCAGCTCTCTGTGCGGATGCCCGTAGCGGTTGCCCTCCCCGCAGGAGATAATGCCTGCCACAGGCTTCACAGCCTCCAGAAAACGGATGGATGTGGAGTTTTTGGAGCCGTGGTGCGCCACCTTTAAAAGCTGGCACGCTGTCTGTTCCTGTTCCAGAATCCCGGTGACAGCCGTCTCCCCGCTTCCTTCCGTATCACCGGTGAAAAGCGCACCGAACTTCCCGCAGGTCAATCTGAGAACCTGGGAGTTCTCGTTGCTCTCCCCTTTTGTATCTATGTAGGGATAGAGACAGCGCAGTTCCATCTCTCCCTTTCTGATCCTGTCCCCGCTGTACAGATAAAAAATACGGCAGCCTGCTTTTTCTCCCGCCTGCTTCATTTCCGCCAGCTTCTCCTGTTTCTCCCCGCACTCTGATAAAAAAATCTTATCTATCCGCAGAGAGGTCTCCCGGTTTTTGACAGCTTCAAGCAGCTCCGCGATTCCGTTTATATGATCATCATCCATATGCGACAGAAAGATCCCATCCACCTTTCTGATTCCCATACACTTTAAAAACGGCAGAATCCTGTAATTTCCCACACCGGATACACTGCTGCTGCCGCCGTCTATTACATATGTCTTTCCTTCAAACCTGACGACAGAACAGTCTCCCTGCCCCACATCCAGAAATGTGATGCGCAGTTTTTCATCCGGAATTTTTACAAACAGCAGGAAACATCCCAGGAGCACGGGAAGATACCGCAGCCTTCTATACTTTTCCCCCCGCTCCTTTCCCCGGCAATACCGAACCCACACAGCCAGTAAAATATAATACACAATGATTTTCCACATATGCGGCCTTCCCGTGATCACCGACGCAAAGGGGATTCCCTGCAGCCACTCACCAATCTTAAGATAAACTTCCAGAAGAAAGGCACCGGGAAGCATCAGCATTCTCCCCAAAAGAGGAACTGCCAGGCCGGACAGACAGCCAAAGAGGCCTGACGCCAGCACGATTCCCACAGTGGGCAGCACCAGCAGGTTAACCAGAATCCCGAAAACAGGCAGTTCATAGAAAAAATACATCTGTATAGGAATGGTGGCAAGCTGCAGGGCAAGACCTGATTTAAGTCCCAGAACCAGCCTGCTTTCTTCTTTCTTTTCCACAAAAGCCGGATAGACCACAGCCAAACCCAGAATTGCTCCAAATGACAGCAAAAATCCACTGTCATACAGATAACCGGGACTTTCCAGAAGAAGCAGCACTGCCGAGAGGGACAGGGCGGAAAGCAGATCGTATGTCCTGCCCACTGCCATTGCCCCAACTGCCAGGGAAAACATGATCACTGCCCGCATGGCAGAAGCGCTGCTGCCTGTGAAGATTCCGTACTGTATCATGAGAAAAACAGAGATTCCTCCCGCCCCGGGAACCGGCAGGCGCAGTTTCCGCAGTATCCGGTACAGCCCCCATCCCAGAAAAGAAAGGTGTGTTCCGCTGATGGCAGCAATGTGAAGAACTCCGTCCAGCCTCAGCAGCATCTGGTTCTCCCGGCCGATCTCCTGCTTTTCCCCCAGCATCATAGCGCAGAAAATCCCCCCGGTGCGTCCGGGCGCAAGCTGCAGTATCTTCTCTTTCAGAAAAGCCTTTGCCTCACAGCGCAGCGCGTCGAAAGACCGGGCATCCGCCCCAACAGCCTCAAGACTTCTGCCCTCCAGATACCATTTGACTTTTCTTGCGTAATAATAGCTTCGTTCATTGAACTGTCCAGGGTTGGATGGCAGGGGAATCTGCTGCAGGTCCCCGGTAAGGCACACTTTCATACCCGGCATCACTGTACTTTTTGCCAGTTCATTTTTTATATTTACTTTTACCTGTTCCATGGAATATTGGTTGGAATCACTTAGAATTTTTACTTGTCTGAGATATAGAATGGTATAAAAAGAATTGTTTTTTGTCTCATAAACCCTGCCCTCCAGTACTGCTCCGTCCGGACTGCAGCCCTCCGGCAGAACCGGGGGAGCGTTCCCGAAAAAGGGAACTCCCGCCAGGCTCAGGCACCAGATAACTGCCATAAAAAGCAGGGCAAAGGCACAAAGCGGCCGTTTACTCATCTGACGCGTCCTCCACTAAACTGTAATCTGCCTTATAAAGCTTATCCAGGCTCATGCTCTCCCGGAAAGTCACCTTTGTCTCTCCCTCCACAGATATCTGCACACCGTGGATTTTACAGGCGTCCATCAGGGAATTGACAATGGAATACACAGGCAGTTCCTGCTGTACATTCATACTCTGGTTCATAAAGGTTTTGTCCAGATTCACATAACAGACACCTTCCACAATGGACACCCCTAAGATCTTGGTCTCCTTGGAAATTGTGGGCTTGGCATCCGAATCACCGGGCGGCCCCTTTATGAGCAGCTCCACGATTTTTTTCTCCAGCGGGACATTAATGCTGTAATACCCGCCTCCGTTTGTCACTTTCACCAGCTTGTCACCGGCCTCGTTGGCAAAATACAGATTGACATCTGCATAGACATAGGAATTGGGGTTCTCCCCCTCATTTTCCACAAAGGTTTCCTTGTCCATCGTGCCGTAGACATTGCCGTTTGAATCCGTAAGCGGCTCCCCGCCCATCAGAAATGTCACATTGATGACCCCCGGAATCTGGGTAAAGGATTTCACGATTCCCGCGCGGACAAGAATCTCTCTTGTATTTTTCATCTTTGCATAGGCATCGTTAAAATTCAGCACAACACCGCGCCCGTCAAATTCATATTCCAGAATCTTCACATCATCGGGAAGCAGTTTCATATAATCATCACTGTCCACAGGCTCTGTCAGTTTTTTTGCCATCTCGCTGACCATACTGGCAGTCACCCGCTCTTCCGGTACATAATCATCCTCCACCAGCGATTCCTCCGTGGGTGAGAGATAATACATACTGTATTCTGCTTTCTCTGTATTTTCCTGTCCTTCCTGCTCCCCGCAGCCTGCAAGAGCGCACACTGCCAGCAGAAGAATCCCCATAAGTCCTATTTTCTTCAACGCTGCCACCTCCTTTTACGCGATATAGGTCAAAGGAATTCTCACAGAGAAGGTGGTTCCTTTATGCTCTTCACTTTTTACTTTTATGGCGCCTCTGTGCATGACAATGGCATTTCTGGTGATGGCAAGGCCAAGACCGGTACCGCCGATCTCTCTGGAGTGGGATTTGTCCACCCGGTAAAATCTCTCAAAGATCCTGTCAATACTCTCCTCCGGAATACCAATGCCGGAATCCGCCACTGACACATAAAAATACTTGTGGTCCGCATTCAGCGTGACACGCACCCATCCGTCCTCCGAATTGTATTTGATGCCGTTCTCCACCAGATTGGACAGGGCAAGACTTAATTTCACCTCATCCACCTCCGCCACCACAGGCCGGTAGCTCTCCAGGATCAGTTCCACCTGCTTTGCCTCGGCGATTGGCTTTAGCCGCTTCAGGATGTTCTCCAGAAGCTGATTGATATTGATTTCCGCAATATTCAGGTCGGATGCCTTTTTATCCATCTTTACAAGAGAGAGAAGATCTGTGATGATCTTATTCTCCCTGTCGATCTCCACAGCAATGTCCTGCATAAACTCCTGATACAGCTCGACCGGCACATTCTCCTGACCCACCAGGGAATCTGCCAGAACCTTCATGGATGTCATGGGGGTCTTCAGCTCATGGGACACATTGGATACAAACTCCTGCCTGGATTCATCCAGAACCTTCATTCGGCTCAGCATCTTATTAAAGGCGTTGGTGATAAGCTCCGTCTCTGTGTAATCCGGCACCGATATCTCCTCATCCAGATACCCGTCCGTCAGATCCTCAATGGACTTGGTGACCCTGGAAAACGGCTTCACCAATATACCGGCCAGGAAATATCCCAGCACCACCACAAGCAGGCAGATGGCAATGAGAAGAAGATTTCCCCTCTGTTCCAGCATGTCAATACTGTCCGCGATCTCGCTGGTGGAAATGCTGATTAGCATGACACCCTTCACCTTTTTCTTACCCGGAATGGTCAGAGGGCTTGTCAGCTCTATATAGGAGTTCTTCTTATCGTAATGGGGCGTATTTTTCTCCCCCTCAAAGCACCGGATCACCTCTTCAGAGAGCACATATCTTCCCACATCAATGTCAAACGTATCCTTAATGACCCGGAAGTCCTCATTGATGATCAGGATTCTTCCGTTGTAAATGGCAGAGAGCATGGAAAGCTCGTTATTGATCACATCAGATTCCGGATGATTCAGATAATCCTCCTTCATAAGCTGGTTGCCCAGAATATCACACTGATTCTTCACATTGACTGTCCGGATATCCACAGCCCGGTTCTCGTAACTGTTCACAATGACATTTTCCACGATAATACTGGGGACAATGCCGATGACTATGAGGATCAGCAGAATCCGAAACCGCAGACTCTTAAAAAATGTATGTTTTATTTTTTTTCCAAACAACTTCACTGACTCCCTTTTTCCTTATACCTGAAAATAGTATCCCACACCCCATTTGGTATGTACATACTTTGGCTCGCTGGGAGTCTCCTCGATCTTCTCTCGCAGACGCCGGATATGTACGTCAACGGTACGCACATCTCCCGGATATTCATATCCCCATACCAGATTCAGCAGATTCTCCCTGCTGTAAACCTTGTTGGGGTTCTTAACCAGAAGTTCCAGGACGTCAAACTCTTTTGCTGTCAGGTTAACTTCCTTATCATTTATAAAGACTCTGCGGCTCTCGCAGTCCAGACGCAAATCTCCCACTGTGATGGAGCCGGAACGCTCCGCCTGCTTATCATCCTTCTTGGTCCGGCGCATAATTGCCTTGATGCGGGCCTTTACCTCTAAAATATTAAACGGCTTGGTGATATAGTCATCCGCACCGTATTCAAGCCCCAGAATCTTGTCCATATCCTCACCTTTTGCAGTCAGCATAATGATGGGTACCTGGGAAAATTCACGGATCTGCTGGCAGACCTCCAGTCCCGTCATTTTTGGAAGCATAATATCCAGAAGGATCATATCATAGCTGTTCTCCCTGGCCTTCTCCAGCGCTTCCTCCCCATCGTACGCGCAGTCCACTTCCATATTATCCTGCTCCAGGCTGAAACGGATTCCCTTTACGATCAATTTCTCATCATCAACAACCAAAACTCTTTTACTCATTTAATTATCTCCTCATCCTTAAGTTTACCCGTTATACAGGACTATATCTCAGTAAGAAATATAGTTTTTTATTTTTTCGTATGTCTTGCCTTTGATGCCGGGCACCTGCTTTATATCCTCCGCAGATGAAAACTCCCCGTGTTCTTCCCGGTAGGAAAGGATCGCTTTTGCCTTTACCTCCCCAATGCCGGGAACTGTCTGCAGTTCCTCCTGGGATGCTGTGTTGATATTTACCCGGCCCGGTTCCCCTGCTGCTTCATCCACTTTTGGCTCCGCACCGTTTCCTGATGCCAAAGCCGTATCCTCCCCGGCACTTCCCGGGTTCTGTCCGGCTTCCCGAAAAACCTCTGTCTCTTCCCTGGTATAGATCTGGATCCGGCTTCCGTCAGACAGAACAGCCGCCTGATTCCACCAGTCCTCATCCGCATCCTCTGAAAATCCTCCCGCTGCCGCAATCCCTTCATAGAGCCGCGCCCCTTCCTTCAGATAATACACACCCGGCTGGTTTACGGCACCGCACAGGAAGACGCAGATCTGCTGCGGGGCGGCATCCTCCTCTGAAACATCCGGTTCTTTCCCGGAATCTTCCTTTTTTTCAGGTTCCTGTACACTTTCCTCCTGCTTTGTCTTATCTTCCGACAGCAGAAGGGTTTCCTCCTGTCTCTGGCAGGATGAAACAAACAGCACGGACAGCAGAAGCAGTCCGATCCATAACTTTTTATTCATTACAGCATATCTCCTTTCAGCAATAGGCTAAAAGGTTCCCAGTATGCATAACTATTTCTATTTTATCGAATTTACTGACATATTACAATATCAAATTCTATAAGTTTTCCCTCTTATTGCTTTATGAGGCAAAAAATGATATGATAAAAACAATTATTCAGAACGTAAGAAGCAGCAGACACGAGGAGGGTCCAGTATGACTCACAACCGTATATTCCATCTGCTATGCGGTATTTTAGCTGTTCTGTGTCCCGTACTGATTCTGGCCTCCTGTTCTTCCGCCAGCGCATCGTCCGGCTCCACAAAAAAATCCAGCACTTCCCAAGCAGAGAAAAAAGAAACGGTACGTCCCAATACGCCAAATGTCCATATGCCCGAGGCCTCAGGAACCGCCGTACTGGGAGCAGAGCCCCTGATCGTCGACGTCTCCCACACAGACCAGGGCTATATTATGGCTCAGTATACAGGTGATGCGGATAAGGCCAATATACAGATTGACGGGCCTGACGGCATAAATTACAAGTATTTCATAACCTCCGGTCCCTATGTGACCATGCCCCTTACATCCGGGGACGGCTCATACACCATAAGCACATATGAAAATATAACCGGCGACAAATACGCAACGCTCTACAGTGAAACCATTGATGTAAAGCTGGAGAGCGACTTTATTCCCTATCTGTACCCGAACCAGTATGTGGATTTTACCCCTGAAAGCAAGGCGGTGAAGACAGCGCAGGAACAGGTAAAGACAGCCACCTCAGATCTGGATGCTGTGGCTGACATTTATTACTATGTGACAGAAACCATATCCTATGATGAGGAGAAGGCCAAAACCGTCCCCACCGGATATCTGCCGGATCTGGACGAGACGCTTACTTCCTGCAAAGGCATCTGCTTTGACTATGCCTCCCTGATGGCTGCCATGCTCCGCTCCCAGGATATCCCCGCGAAGCTGGAGATCGGATATTCCGGAAAGGTATACCACGCGTGGATCAGCGTGTATATCAAGGATGTTGGGTGGATCGACAATATCATTGAATTTGACGGCAAAAGCTGGAAACGCATGGATCCCACCTTTGCCTCCAGCAATAAAAACAGCAAAAAGATTTTAAAATACATTGGTGACGGAAGCAATTATACCGTACGGTATACCCGTTAGAAAGGAGCAGCATGAAAGTTTTATCCAACAAGGAACTCTCAACCTTCTGCAGCCAGATGGCTCTCATTCTCCGCTCCGGCATCTCCTCCACGGAGGGGCTTTCCATTATGCTGGAGGATGCCCCCCAGGAGGAAGGGCAGCAGATTCTCAAAACAGTCTTGGAACAGATCGAGCAGACAGGCTGCCTCTGGACCTCTCTGGAGGAAGCCGGTGTTTTCCCCAAATATCTGTGCGATATGGTGGAGATCGGGGAGCAGGCAGGCCGCCTCGATGATGTCATGTCAGCTCTGGCAGCGCATTATGAGCGGGAGGATGCCATATCCAAAAATATCAAAAGCGCTGTCACTTACCCTCTGGTCATGATCGTCATGATGCTGGCTGTGGTGCTGGTACTGATCACAAAGGTCATGCCTATATTTGAACAGGTGTTTGAACAGCTCGGAACAGGTCTCACCGGTATTTCCAGAAGCGTGATGGGTTTCGGACAGGTCCTGAACCGGTATGCCCTGGTGTTTATTGTGATTGCTGTTTTTATCATTGTCCTGTTTTTTTACTTTTCCTGCACAGAGAAAGGGCGGGAATCCCTGAAAAATCTTGCCGGACGTTTTTTCCTGACGAAAGGTCTTTCGGAGAAAATAGCTGCTGCTCGCTTTGCAAGCGGCATGTCCCTGGCCCTGAGCAGCGGTCTGGACACAGACCAGAGTCTTGAGATGGTATCACGTCTGACCGACCATCCTGTCATGCAGGAAAAGATAAAAACCGCCCGGGACCTTATCGCTGAGGGCACAGGCTTCTCCGAAGCACTCTCACAGGCAAATATTTTCTCCGGGCTTTATGCGCACATGATCAATATCGGGTTCCGCACCGGCGCCATGGATGATGTGATGCGGCAGATCGCAGTACAGTACGATGAGGAAGTAAATGAACGGATCACCGGTATTGTATCAAAACTGGAACCAACCCTGGTCGCAGTCCTGTCAGTGGTGGTGGGCATGATCCTTTTGTCTGTCATGCTGCCGCTCATGGGAATCATGTCCAGCATCGGATAAAGGGGGCTGTCATATGAACCGATTTCAAATTGAAAAGCGCCGTCCCCTTCACAGACTGCTTCTGCCCGCGCTTGTGTTCCTGTGCCTTATGTGCTTTCTGTTTTACGGCATGTCCTCTGTGTCCTCTGCCACACAGAAGGAGGAGGAACGGAGCCTGAAGCAGGCTGTCATCAAAAGTGCCGTACACTGTTATGCCGTGGAGGGCAGCTATCCGGCAAGTCTTGCCTATCTGGAGGACCATTACGGCATAACCTATGACCACGACAAATATCTGGTCACCTACGAAGTGGTAGGCTCCAATCTGATGCCGGATGTTGATGTCATACCACTAAAGGGCGGGGAGGTGACGCCATGAATCCCAGACAGCATCAGAACCATTTTATAGATGTCCTGTTCACCCTTGGCCTTCTTTGCGTCTTCACCGCTTCGGCCCTGGCTGTGGTGCTCATAGGCGCCCATGTGTATAAGTCCACGGCGGAAGATATGGATGCCAACTATACGACCCGCACTTCCCTCTCCTACATGGCGGAAAAAATACGCCAGCACGATGTGTCTGGCAGCGTTTCCATGGGAAAAATAGAGGACAGGGATGCCCTGATCCTTTTAGAGACCATAGAGGATAAAGAATACGCCACCTATATTTATGAAGATGAGGGATATATAAAAGAACTTTTTACCCAAAAAGAAAATACACCAAAGAAATCCCAGGGGGAGTCCATACTGGAGGTCACGGATTTTACGATCCAGGAGACATCCCGGGGCTTCTTCCGTTTTACAGCCGCGGACAGCAAAAAACATTCTCTGTCCCTGCTGATCCACGTACAAAGTGAGTAATCTGTCAGAAAGGAGATTCCAGTGAGAGAACGGCAAAATACACGGTCCAGTCTGTTTTTGATTGAACTGATACTTGCAATATTATTCTTTTCCCTGGCCAGCGCTGTGTGTATCCAGGTCTTTGTAAAAGCGCATTTTATGAGCCAGTCTGCAAGAGAACTGACTCTTGGCTCCGGCTATGCCTCCAGTGCCGCTGAGGTACTGGCCCACACGGACGGCTCCTACGAGGCAGTGAAAGAACTTCTTCCTGAGGCACTTAAAAAGGATGGAACCATTTTCTTCTGCTATGACAGAGACGGGGAATCCTGCTCCCAAAAGGAGGCTGTATACTATCTCAATATAGAACAGACAGTTTCCGGCAGCTGCAGGACCGCCCAGATAGATTTTACTGATTCTGAGGGTGGCAGCCTCTACCGGCTCACCACAAAAGTCCCGATAGCCCGCAAAGCAGGGTTGTCTGAATAGAAAGGAGTCCGCCAATTGGAAAAAAGCAGAAAACCCATACTGGGTGTCGGCACATCCTCAATCCTGCTGATCTTTGTCCTGCTCTGCATGATAACCTTTGCCGTACTCTCTCTGGTCAGCGCCCGCTCTGATTACCGTCTGAGCCAGAAAAACGCGGAGCACACCAGGGATTACTACGAAGCGGAAAACAAGGCAAATGACATTCTCCTGACCATTGACCAGTGTCTGGAGGAGCAGTATACGCTCTATGGAAATACAGAGGAATATCTGCAGCACGTAAAATCCGCGCTGGAAAACACAGAGGGAATCCTCTTTTCTTCAGAGCGGGTCATGGAATATCAGGTACCCGCAGGAGAAAAGCAGGCACTGCATGTGGCCCTTCTTCTCCCTGAAGACTTAAAGACAGGGGACAGTTATTATCAGATCAAAAGCTGGAAGCTTATAAATACTGAGACATGGCAGCCCGAGGAGACGCTGCCGGTCTACGGAAGCGACACATAACGCAGGAAAGAAGCAACCGTTCAGACAAGCTGAACCGATACAGAAAGGAAACCGCAATGGATGCACTTACATTTTTAACAGAAACCACCAATACCGGTGCGTCAGACCTCTTTATCGTTGCAGGTCTGCCGCTCTCCTACAAGAAGAACGGCTCACTGGTCACCATGGATACGGACAAGATCATGCCTGCCCAGTCAGAATCCATGATACGTGAAATTTACCAGCTTGCAGACAACCGGGATATCAACCGTTTTCTGGAGACAGGGGATGATGACTTTTCCTTTGCCGTCAGAGGGCTTTCCCGATATCGGGTGAGCACTTACAAGCAAAGGGGGTCCATGGCCGCTGTCATCCGTGTCATCACTTTCCAGCTCCCCAATCCATCGGATCTGGGGATTCCTGATTCTATCATTGAACTCGGAAATACAAATAAGGGCCTTGTACTTGTGACAGGTCCGGCAGGAAGCGGGAAATCCACTACGCTGGCCTGTATCATAGACGCCATTAACAGAACGCAGGAAAAGCATATTATCACACTGGAGGACCCTCTGGAGTTTCTGCACAGCCATAAGAAGAGTATTGTGAGCCAGCGTGAGATCAATACGGATACGGAGAGTTATATTATGGCGCTCAGGGCTTCTCTTCGGCAGAGTCCTGATGTGATCCTTCTGGGCGAGATGAGGGATTATGAGACGATGGCAGTAGCTATGACAGCGGCTGAGACGGGACATCTGGTGTTGTCTACTCTGCATACGCTGGGTGCGGCTAATACCATAGACCGCATTATTGATGTCTTTCCGCCGAACCAGCAAAGGCAGATTGCTGTGCAGTTGTCTTCTGTGCTGCGGGCTGTGGTGTCGCAGCAGCTTGTGCCTGATGTAAATGAGGGGCTGACTCCTGCCTTTGAGATCATGAAGACTACGCCGGCTATTAAGAATATGATTCGGGAAAATAAGGTGCATCAGATTGATGGGATTATTTATTCTTCGGCTGGGGGGGATATGGTTTCTATGGATGCGAGTCTGCAGAAGCTGGTGAAGGAGGGAAGGATCAGCAGGCATGAGGCATTGGGGCATGCTTCTAATCCGGAGATGTTGGGGAAGAGGATATGATTGTTTTTACAGAGGATATCTTTAATCCAGAAAGAAGATATCCTCTACATTTTTGTTTAGAAGACGAGCTATTTTCATGGCCAGTTCCAGGGTGGGGTTGTATTTGTCGTTTTCTATGGCTATGATGGTCTGGCGGGTGACACCCAGTTGATTGGCCATGTCTTCCTGGCGGAGGCCGGCTTGTTTTCTGAGTTGTTTGATGTTGTTTTTCATTTGGACTCCTGCTTTTCTGCGGAATTATAATAGATAGAAACCAATGGTTATTATAATGGCTATTATGGCAATGGCTGAGATTATGCTCCATAAAAGTTTGTTTGGTTCTCTGTACTCTTCATCACCGGAAATCATTTTTCTTTTCATCTGCATCTCTGAAAATCCCTGAACACATAAAACTGCTGCCAGCACCAGCATGGGAATCGGATTCGATATCCCATCACCGGAAAAATTACGCCAGCATTCAATCAATACCCAGACTGCCAGAACAAAAACCGCAGCTTTAAACCCTAATTCTTCAGAACGCAGCCTGATATTCCTGTCCATCTCATCCATTTTTTTCATGATCTATACCTCCTTTAAATGTCAAAAGTTCTTTACATTTGTATTATAACATATTCCGCCAAAATGTAAAGAGTTCTTTACTTTATATTTTTGATAATATAGGGGACAGGGGTTATACAGACAAAAATGTTGTGGATTGAACCGTCAGGATGTCTGTGGTATCATATGAACAGAAGTGTAAAAAAGTGGTGAAGCCAATGATAAAATATCCAGATGATTCTTTCAATACTCTAAACAGATTATATTAAAAGGAGGCTTCAAAATGTGTACAAGTTTTGCAGTATATCATCAGGAAAAAGCTATTTATGGTATGAATTTCGACACTGATGATATTGACTTAAGATTGAAAGTCAAAAGTTATAATGATAAGAACTTATTTTACTTTTCAGCTTTATTAGATAACAGATACAGGGATATCGCCGGTTTTAATAGTGAGGGGCTTTTTGTCTGTACTCAGGCAGTAGAATATGGTCCGGGTTTTAGAGCAAGTTGTGACGAAAACGATTGGTTTGCTTTTGAGATTTTTGACGAGGCCTTAAGGAAAACAGGAAAATCCTCTGAATTTTTTGAACTTCCTGATAAAAGAGTGATCTCGTATCCCAGGAATCCATTATTTCCGGATTTAGGACTGCATACTATGATTGCCGATAAAACCGGTGGTGCATTTATTCTGGAAGAGGGAAAGGATAGAAATATAATAAGTCCCATTCATAATGATTTTATTATTATGACTAATTTTCCGAATGGAAATTTTGAGGATGTAAATTATGATAAAGTATGTGGTATAGGTGCTGACAGATATATTTGTGCTTATGAATATATTTCCGATCATATGGACAGCTTTGGAATAGATGAAGCCTTTGAAATTTTAAGCAAAACCAGTCAGGATAATACTCTGAGTTCAATCGTATATGAACCGTTAAAAAATGAAATTTATATTAGTTTTAAAAAAGATTTAAGCAAAAGATGGAAAATTTCTGTTGTTGAAAAAACGATCCAATCATTGGATGGATTTTTAAACAATAATAAAATTCAATTTACCAATGATGAAATATTTGTAAATGATCTTCTTGGTTTATATAAGTGAAAACCATTTAGAAAAAATCAATTGATAAGACAGGCTTTTTAGGGTGTTCAGGAAAGCGCAGGAAATTTCCTTTCATGATATTTTTGAATAGCAGCGGATGTTCCATGACCTGGAAAACTTTTTTACATTTCGAGCGTGCTCATGGGGATACGTGCCAGACTGTCTCACCGGGCACACGCCGAAAAGGGAATAGTTCTTCCGATTCATCTCCCGGCCTTCCATCCGGCACCAGGACAGGATGTATCCACTTTCGTTCTTCCTCACAGAGAGGGAGATTCGCAACCGACAGAAAGCGTAATAAAAATGCAGCCATTCGGAAAGTGATGGCTGCATTTTTGTCTACTCATCAAAAATAAAGATTTCTTCTATGGGAGCCTCAACAACCCTTGAAATATCAATTGCCAGTTTCAGGGACGGATTATACTGGGCTTTTTCCAGGCGCATAATGGTTTCGCGGCGGACGCCTACAGCATTGGCCAGTTGTTCCTGGGTCATATCTTTTAGCTGGCGGTATTTTTTCAGGTTGCATGTAAATCCATCTATCCCCATATCACTCTGCTTCCTCCGTATCATATTTGTACAGAAGATAGCTGTTTAAAAAAAGTACCAGCGCAATGATCAGGGAAGAGGCAACGGTAAAGATAAGAGCCACATAACGTATATCTATATGTCCTCCTGTAATTCCCATAAACCAGGCCACCACCCACAGAAGCCCAAAGCCTGTTCTGTAAGAGACCAGCTGTGCCCTTGCCTGTTCCTCCTTAAATCTTTCATCCATCAAAGTACAGCTCATCTTCGCCTCATAGAAAAATCCAAAAAACCCGAAAAATACAAAAAAGAAAAACGGCCAGACCTGCCCCTGCACCATATAAACCGGAATCCCCATAAATCCCACAAATCCAAAAAATCCAAACCACCCAAACTTAGGATTCAGCTTCCTGGTCACTCCCTTAGCCGCCGTTTCTCCCTTCCTGAAGTTCACTACTACTGCCCTGATCACCAGATAAAACACATAACAGACAAGCCCCGCCGTAGCCGCTATCAAAGGCAAATCCGTCCCCCTGAACACATAAGTCTCCATATCTATCGGTTTCACGATCCTGCTCCCATTAAAGATCACATCAAACCCCACCGCTAAAAACTCCGCCAAAATAACCCCAATCAACCCAATCCCTTTCCAATCCCTCTTCATACTCTCATCCTCCAAAAGTGATATATTTATCTCTTAATAAGACAAATATATCACTCCTCTTCCTCACTGTCAACCCCCTGCCCACTCTTTTCCCTATCCCTTCCACATCTGCGACTCTCTTCCAAACGTGACACTTTCCTCCTCCACTCCCCTGCGGCCGTGTGAATACCAGGGGAATGAGAAGCGTGCCGGGAGGGGCAGAGGCGGATTTGGGATGCGCTCCCAACAAAAAAGGCCCCACAGCACCCCCGCCGCAGAACCTCTTTTTTATTTTTTCATATTCACAAACTTCGTATAATTAGGCAGCCAAACCAGATTCACCGTCCCGATCGGACCATTCCTCTGTTTCGCAATAATAATCTCCGCAATATTCTTATTCTCAGAGTCCTTATTATAATAATCATCTCTGTAAATAAACATAACAACATCGGCATCCTGCTCAATTGCCCCTGACTCTCGCAGGTCAGAAAGCATGGGCCTGTGATCCGGCCTCTGTTCCACGGCACGGCTCAACTGGGACAGCGCCACTACCGGCACGCTCAGTTCCCTTGCCAGTGCTTTCAGAGACCTGGAAATATCGGAAATCTCCTGCTGGCGCGATTCGCTTCTGCCGCTTCCTGACATAAGCTGCAGGTAGTCAATAAAGATAACGCCCAGATTCTGCTCCAGCTTATACTTCCTGCACTTTGACCGCAGTTCTGAAATGGAGATACCCGGCGTATCGTCAATGATCATATTGGATGACCCGATGATATTGGCGCCCTCGATCAGCTTTGCCCAGTCCTCATCCTCCAGATTACCTGTACGGATACTCTGGGAATCCACCTTTGACTCCAAAGACAGCAGACGGTTTACCAGCTGCTCCTTTGACATCTCCAGACTGAAAATTGCTGTGGTGACACCACTCTTAAACGCCATATACTGGGCAATATTCAGTACGAATGCCGTTTTACCCATGGACGGCCTTGCAGCTACCAGAATCAGGTCAGACGGCTGGAAACCGGACATCTTGTAATCCAGGTCTATAAAGCCTGTAGGGATACCGGTAACACTTCCTTTTGTCCTGGATGCCTTCTCAATCTTCTCAATGGCATTCAGGACCACATCCTTTATCGGTACAAATTCATCACTGCTTTTTCTCTGTACCAGGTCAAAAATCTTCTTTTCCGTAATCTCAAGAATATCCTGCGTCCGCTCATTGCCAAGATAACAGGTGTTGGCAATCTCCTCTGTGGTCTTGATCAGTTTGCGCAGCATCGCCTTTTCAGACACAATCTCTGCGTAATACTTTACATTGACAGAGGTAGGCACTGCTGCCACCAGCTCTCCCACAAACTCCATGCTGGAGATCTCAGGCGGCACATCCAGCTCTTTCAGCCTGTTCTGCAGTGTCACCAGATCCACAGGCTTGTTCTCATTGTAAAGCCCCACCATGGCTTCAAAGACAATGCCATACTGCTGCTGATAAAAATCATCACCTGTAATAATCTCCGATGCGGTCACGATGGCATCTTTGTTCATGATCATGGAACCGATAACCGACTGCTCCGCCTCAATGCTGTGGGGCAGGATTCTCTTTATGAGTGCTTCTTCCATGACAGCTATGGCTCCTTTCCCCCGGAAGCGTTATGCTTCCTTCACAATGACTTTCAGCTCTGCTGTCACTTTCGGATGCAGACGAATCGGCACCTTTGTGGTCCCCAGTTCTTTGATCGGGGAGGAAAGCTGCATTTTCTTTTTGTCAATATCATATCCCAGCTGGTCTTTTGCTGCTTCAGCCAGCTCTTTTGAGGAGACAGAACCAAATGTACGGCCGTTTTCTCCCACCTTGATGGATACGGTCACTTCTTTTGTCTCCAGCTCTGCCTTGAAAGCCTGGGCTGCATCAAGCAGCTCCTGTGCCACCTTATCCTCGTGAGCTTTCTGGAGCTTTAAATCATTGATGTTTTTGGATGTGGCCTCCAGGCCAAGTTTCTTTGGAAACAGCATGTTTCTGGCATATCCGTCGCTTACATTTACAATGTCACCCTTTTTACCCAGGGATTTTACGTCTTCCATTAAAATTACTTTCATATCTCTATATCTCCTTCCTTAATCATCTGGTCAATGGTCTCTTTCAGTTTGATAACAGCGATTTCCATCGTCTCATCCTTGAGCTGTGCTCCGGCCATATTGATGTGGCCGCCTCCTCCCAGACGTTCCATGATAAGCTGCACATTCACCTCATCAATGGCCCGGGCGCTGAAATAAATGGTGTGATTATAGTCTGTGAGCACAAAGGATGCCCGCACACTGCTGATATTCAGAAGCTCATTGGCTGCCTGAGACGCCACAATGGTAGGGCTGTCCAGACCCTCACTGGGGCAGACTGCAATGGCGAAATAATTCCGATAAGTCTCCACATGACGGATTGCCTCAGCTTTCGCCCGGTAGGACGCCACATCGTCCCGGAACATTTTACGCACGCGGGTCACATCCGCACCACACCGGCGCAGAAAAGCAGCAGCTTCAAATGTTCTCACACCCGTCTTGGCTGTAAAATTGTTAGTGTCAATGATGATGCCGGAGTAAAGGGCATCAGCCTCTATATTGTAAATCCTGATATCATCAGAGAAATACTGCAGGATCTCTGCCACCATCTCACAAGCTGAGGAAGCAAAAGGCTCTATATAAGAGAGCACTGCATTGGAAATCACTTCCGCACCCTGGCGGTGATGATCCAGCACCACAATGGTTTTTGTCTTAGAAAGAAGCTCCTCACACTCCGTGTAGCTTGGTTTATTGGTATCCACCACGACCACAACGGTATTGTTGTCCACAATATCCTTTGCCTCCGCGCTGTCCACAAACATATGCTCATCATAATCCGGATTGTTCATAAAATTCTCAATGATAGGGCGCACAGACATGGTTGGATTATTTACAACAATATGGGCCTTCTTATTCAGGGATTTTGCTGCCCTGTAGATACCGATACCGGCACCGATAGAGTCCACATCGGAAATCTTGTGTCCCATGACCACCACTTTATCCTTGGCAACCATAAATTCTTTCAGGGCATGTGCCTTCACACGTGCCTTCACACGGGTATTCTTGCCCATCTGCTGGGATTTCCCGCCAAAATATGTCATGCTCTCTTTGTCCTTGATCACCACCTGGTCACCGCCGCGGCCAAGGGCAAGGTCAATGGCGATTCTGGAGTACTCATAATTCTGGGCATAGCTGGGCGCATTGATACCGATACCGATACTGATGGTCACTGCCATGTCGTTTCCGATGTTGACGGTTTTTACGTCTTCCAGAATATTGAAACGTTTCTTCTTCAGTTCCTCCAGAGAGCGCTGGCGCATCACAAGTATAAACTTGTCTTTTTCCAGCTTCTTCACAAGACAGTCTACCTCGCTGAAATACTTGTTCAGCTTTCTTTCTATCAGAGCAACCAAAAGTGAACGGCGCACTTCCTCCACACTGTTGAGTGCCTCGTCGTAATTGTCCAGATACAAAAGCCCTGTAACCAGCTTCTCGTCCTCTGTCCTGCGGATGTAGCGGTTAATCTCTGTCTCGTCAAAGAGATACAGCGCTGTGAGGAAATTCTCTTCCTCTGCCTCCACCAGACCTGAATCCTCCAAAAGCTTCTGGATGGAAATCCTGCGCATGGACGCACGATAATCCCTCTCACTGAACTGGAATACAACCTCAGAAGCATCCTCCTTCGGCAGCGTGTCCACAGTGATCTCCGGAAACAGGGTGGTTATTGATTTTCTATATTTCCGCGGTTTTTCACACAAGGCGGAAAATGCATCATTCATCCACATCAGCTTTCCCTTGCTGTCCAGCAGCGCGTAAGGAACGATAAATTCCTTCAGCAGGCTTCTCTGCACCTGCCCGTACTGGGTCGCAAAAGAAATCAGCTCATTCATGATGATGGCACGGCTGTGATGGTATAAGAAAATAACTATCAGCAAATAAACAGCCAAAAATCCGCTGGCAATAGCACCAGCACGCCTGTTGATGCGGAACACACAAATATCCATGAGAATCAGAAGGACTGCCAGAATTACCGGCCACTGCATGTACAGCTTCAACTGACCTTTAATCTTAATTTTCCCATTCATATCCTCTTACCTGCCAATTTCTCTACTTTGTCCGGTCTTCATTATGCGTTGCCGGATGAAAATGTACTTTAATATTATACCATCAAATACGGTGATGCACAACTTTAAATTGCAGTTCCCATTTTCGTGCAAAATGACGAACCCTTATGCCGGGATCAAAAGCAGAAAAACGCCGTCATGTCTCAGACAGCGTTTCTCCCATTTTCATCCATATGATAAACTCTGTGGACATTCCCTTTTCCGGTTTTTTGGAAAGGCTGATATATCCCTTATGGGATTTCACGATCTTTTTGGCAATGGCAAGCCCCAGACCGGTTCCCTGTTTGCTGTTGCGGGACTCATCCCCCACGGTGAAGGGTTCAAAGATAACATCCGCGATCTCCGGAGGGATTCCCTTTCCGTTGTCCGATATGGTGATCTTGATGCTGTTTCCCTCAGCCGCAATCTTAAAGCGCAGTATGGTTCCCTCCTGATTGTGCCGCAGCGCATTGGCAATGATATTTTCAAACACGCGCCTGAACTGCTGTGCGTCAATGTCACAAAAGAGAGGCTCCTCCGGAATGTCCACCTCCAGGTCGAATCCGGCCAGGGCAATCTCATTGTATTTGGCTGCCAAATATTCCCTGGCAAACTCACAGATATTTTCCCTTTTCAGTGTAGGGCTGAAATCAGGATGCTCCAGTTTGCTGTACTCATAAAAGGTGTTGATCAGTTCATTGAGAGCTGAGGATTTCAGATAAATGGTCCTGAGATACTGTTCCCGCCGCTCCTCAGGTATCATACCGTCACAGATAGCCCTGGCATATCCCTGGATCACCGTGATAGGAGTCTTTAAATCATGGGAAATGTCAGCCAGCATCTTCTGCTTATCCCTGTCTGCCTTCAGACGCCTCTCCTCACTCTCGTTGAGCCGGTTGGCAAGTCTGACAAAATCATCACCTATCTCCACGAATTCATTTGGCCCTCTGTACTCATTGCTGGGCTTCTCCCCCTGCTGATACTGGGTGATAGTGCGGCTCAGAGAAGTAAGCGGCACCTTTACCTTCCGGTTCAGTTTGAGCACAAAAACGGCCACAACGATAATATACAGCGGGATTGTCAGCAGCCAGAGCCGTTCCAGGGCAGAGACAATTTGGCGGTAACTGGGGTCATCTATCTTCTTATATTTGAAGACTGCCGTGTACTTTCTGCCCTCCTCCCCGGTAAACACATGTTTCTGGTATCCGTATTTTTTTGAGACCGAATCTGTCATATACTGCAGTTCCCTCTCCCCGAGACGCTTTGCAGGAAAGTCCATGGTATTGGTCAGAACCTTATAATTTTCATCCAGGATCATGAAACTCTCTGTCTCCTCATACATTTCGCCATCCTGACTGGGGATTTGCCCGTACCGTTTCACCAGGATCTGTTTCTTTCCCTCCTGATTCGTAAAGGTTGTCGTCTCCGTGAACTCCCAGAGTGTCATTTCCGGTATACAGTACAGCTCCGCAGCAGTGAAGGACGTCTCCATCTCGTCACTGCTCTTATACACCACCTTACAGTCCTCATCCAGAACTGCAAAGTCTCCTCTTTTGCCAAGCACCTTTTTATAAGGAAATTTATCATAACTGCCTGCCTCTAAAAGCCCCTCGTTTTCTTCCAGGACACTGGTGCTGGGCAGGTCCAGCCGCCTTTCAAAACCTTTGTTGATGACAGTGGAAATCAATGCCAAAATGCAGAGTATGGTCAGCGTAAATCCCACATAATTCTGTATAAGAAGAGCCAGAAAGCTTCCTGTTTTTCTCTTATCTGTCTTCAATCTTGTAACCCACTCCTCTTATGGTTTTTATGTAGCGTGGATTTTTCGGGTTATCTTCTATTTTATCCCTGAGATTGGAAATATGGACCATGATCGTGTTGTCATCGCTCTCAAAATACTCCCCGCTGGTGCTCTCGTAAATCTGCACCTTTGTATAGATAGTGCCCGGCTTTTTCATAAGCAGGGCCAGAATCTTGTACTCCATTGGTGTGAGCAGAACCTCCTCGCCCTTTTTCTTCAGGACAAGCGTCTGTGTATCCAGGCTCAGATCCCCCACCTTCAGAATATAGGATTCCTCCCGTTTCGGTTTCTCTGTATTTAACTGGTAAAAACGGCGGAGGTTGGAATTCACCCTTGCCACAATCTCAAGCGGGTCAAAAGGCTTCGCCATGTAATCGTCAGCTCCCAGATTCAGGCCAAGGATCTTATCATTGCTCTTATCCCTGGCGGAGAGAATCAGAATGGGGATATTGCTGGTTTCCCGGATACGCCGGGTGAGCTCATATCCGTCCATCCGGGGCATCATAATATCAAGCACTGCCAGACTGATATCCTCCCTCTCCAGAATCTTCAGCGCCTCCACTCCATTGCCGGCCCAAAAGACGCAGTAGCCTTCATTCTCAAGATATAGTTTTAAAAGCTCCGCAATGTCCTGTTCGTCCTCAGCAATTAAAATTTTGTAATTCATGTACCTGCCTCACTTTCCTTTGTATAACCGAACGCATCCGATGTGCCCATTATAACACGTTTTTTGGTGTGATGAAACCAAAAGAGTGCTTTCCGCGTCTGCCGGACCTCTTCAGAAATATAAAAAGCGCCGCTGCACAACGCAGCGGCGCCCTATCTACAATGCTTCTGTATGCAGATTAGTCCTGAACATAAGGCATAATTGCCAGATGTCTTGCTCTCTTAATCTCTACAGTTAAAGCTCTCTGATGTTTTGCACAGTTTCCTGTGATTCTTCTCGGAAGGATTTTTCCTCTCTCAGAGACATATCTTTTTAATTTATTTGCATCTTTGTAGTTGATTTCGTTATTTTCTTTTCCACAGAACACGCAAACTTTTTTTCTTCTGCGTCCGCCTCTTCTCTTCATCGGAGAATCCGGTCTGTTACCTTTTTCGTAAGCCATGATTTTTTACCTCCTAATCATATTCCGTCCTTTATCAGTTGAACGGTAACTCTTCGTCAATTCCGTCCGGAATGTTCATGAATCCGTCTGCAGAGGATGCTGCACCAGGTGTCGGTGAAGGCATTCCCATGCCCTGCATTCCCTGTCCGCCAGCCTGTCCCACATGGCTGTCGCTGACTGCTTTGCTCTCGGCGAACTCCTGGTCCTCAACCACAACATCTGTGGTGTAGACTTTTACGCCGTCTTTGTTCACATAGCTGCCTGTCTGGATCCTGCCGCTGATGGCGATCTTGATACCCTGACGGAAGTATTTTTCTGCAAATTCAGCCTGTCTTCCAAAAGCCACACATCCGATAAAGTCTGCGGTAGCTTCTCCGTCTCTCTTGAAACGGCGGTCAACGGCTATTGTATATCTGGCAATTGCCATAGAGTTTTCTCCTGCGGAGTATCTCACCTCAGGATCTCTGGTTAAACGACCCATTAAAATTACTTTGTTCATATCTCTACCTCATCATTTCTTACCTTGCACATAGTATCGGGAATCAGAAATCTACTTTCATAATTCTAAATGGATCCGCGTTTTGTGCCATCAGAAAGAATTAAGCGTCTTTTCTAACAACTAAATATCTTAATACATTGTCCATGATGCGAATGTGGCGTTCTACTTCTGCAGGGCAAGCTGCATCAGCTTCAAACTGGATGAAGTAGTAATATCCTTCGCGCATTTTCTGGATTTCGTAAGCTAATCTTTTTTTGCCCCACTCTTCTACTTCGGAAATAACTCCGTTGTAACGGGTAATGTAGCCTTTCGCTTTTTCCACAACTGCTGCACGAGCTTCATCTTCGATCTTCGCATTAACGACTAATGCTAATTCATATTTGTTCATGCTGTTTTTACCTCCTTATGGTCTTCTGGCCCTCTGATATGCAGAGAACAAGGATAAATAATATATCACGAGGATTTATTCTAACACATCATTCCTGGATATTCAAGCCTTTTTTTTCAAATCTTTGGTATTTTTCTCCACAATTCTCCTCGCCAGCATGATCTGGTGACCACATCCTGTGCATTTCAGTCGAAAATCAGCACCTACCCGGAGGATTTCCCATTCCTGGCTGCCGCAGGGGTGCTGTTTCTTCAGTTTTACAATATCTCCAACTTCATAACTGTAACCCATGTCCGGTTTCCTTTCTGTCTGCCTTTTCTGTTTTATTCCACGTGGATCTGTGAGAATACCTGCCCGATGGGCGCATTGATCACAAGGTCTGCCATCCGGTCCCTGGGCGTGGCATCCCGGTTGATGACTACCAGGTGCTTCCCGGTGAAATAATCGATCAGGGACGCTGCCGGATAGACAGCCAGGGAAGTTCCCCCGATGATCAGGACCTCTGCCTCGGCGATGGCCTGCACGGCTCTGGTGATCGTCCCGTTGTCCAGGCTCTCCTCATAGAGAACCACATCCGGCTTGATGATGCCGCCGCATTTTTCACATTTCGGCACGCCTTTTGCTGCCTTCATATAGGCAAAATCGTAGGATGTGCAGCATTTCATGCAGTAGTTGCGGTATACACTTCCGTGCAGCTCCAGCACGTTTCTGCTGCCGGCCATCTGATGAAGATTGTCAATATTCTGGGTAATGACAGCCTTTAACTTTCCTGCTTTTTCAAGCTCTGCCAGTTTTAAGTGCGCGGCATTTGGCTTCGCCGTATCACAGAGCATTTTTGCTTTATAAAAACGATAAAATTCTTCCGGTTTTCTCATGAAAAAGGTATGGCTTAAAATGGTCTCCGGCGGATACTCCCACTGCTGGTGATAAAGGCCGTCCACACTTCTGAAATCAGGGATACCGCTCTCTGTGGAGACCCCGGCCCCTCCGAAAAATACAATATTGCTGCTCTCTGAAATAATCTGCTGAAGCTTCTTCGTCCCTTCCATTATTTATATACCTCCGGCAGGCGTCTGGCCTGTATCACAAATCTGGTTGCATCATTTCCGGTGCAGGTTGAGAGTGTTACGATCTTATCGTCCTTGGTGGGCTCAGTGCCCACCTCAAATTCTGAGGCATCCCGCATTTTCTTCAAATACTGCGCGAACTGGTCATCCGGGGCGCTGAAAAGCGTGTAGGTATCGCCCGTGGCGGATGTTGTGTGCACCGTAAATATCTCGTAGCGGTAGCTCTTATCCGGCAGACAGATCCACAGATACGGACTGGTCAGGTTTTCCGGCTCGTGAAGTGTCCTGAAGGTGCCGAACATGGAACCGTTTTTCATATTATGCCCGTAAATGATGGTGTTGCAGTCTTCAAAATTGCTGTTGTTGGTGTGTTCCATAAAAATGGCGCCTGCGGCATTCTGCTGTCCCTCAAAAGTATAATGGAGGTAATGGTCATTGTCCGTCCCCTTCACGATAGGATAGCTCACATCAAGGGCTTCCATCTGGATCCATCCCACAATGTCAGGATTGATCTCTTTGAGGCCGGCAAAGTCGATCTGGGGGCCTATCAGCTCCTCCTTCTTCTCCTCCTCCTCCTTGGCTTTGGGTTCGTCCTTTTTGTCCTCTTTCCCGGCTTCGGGTTCTTTTACATATTCCCTTATCTTGTCGTATTCGTCGGTTCCTTTTTTGTACTCCAGATAAATATTAACAAGCTGGTACGCGGAAAAAAGGAATACACAGATAGCTGCAATGAGAATGATATTCCGCAGTATGCCTCCGAATGTTGTCTTCTTTTTATTCTTCCTGCTCATGGGTGTCTCCTATCAACTGTAGTTATCGTAAAACGCATTGTAGTCCTCAGAAATGATCCTGGAGCTGGGGACCAGTTTTATGGTCAGCTCATCCGCTGTCACTGTGGTGCCTTTGGGGAGTACCGCATTTTTATATTCTCTTGTATAGTCCGGATACTCTCCGCTTGGACTGGAATCCATCAGAAAACTGAAGTTCAGTCCATACTCCTGCCCCTGTTCCTTTGGAAGTTCATAGGTCACGATTCCAAAATCATCCGCAGCTATGACAATATCGTAGGTCCCTTCCGGGAAATCTTCCCCTGCCACCATGGTGTCCGTCAGTGTGATCTCCTCTGTCAGTGGATTTGCGGAAGGTGTCACAACGGCTTCTGTCTGTGCGTTTTCGGATGTGATATGTATATTTCCGCCGCCGTTTACCATGACAATGGCACCGGTAAACAATCTCACGTCATCTAACTGCTGTACCTGGTTCTCATCCTCACCGAAATATTCGCTGAACCACACATTACTGTCCATATCAGCCACTTCCAGACGCATGCCTTCGCCGCCCTCTGCAACGTACCGGCCCTCCGGGATGTCATATCCCACCATGTACGCCCCCGCAGACAGTTCTGTGTCCCAGTTCTCCCCTTCCGGCGCCAGTTCTTTTGTAGTGTACTGGTAGGGATCAAAGGTGTATTCCGGATAATCGTAGGGCTGCTGGTAATCAAACGGTTCCTGGTAATCCGGTTCGTTAATGATCTTTTCTGTTGTCACAGTGGTCTCTGACTTGTTGGCATAGCCAATGGACACCAGGATCATGCCTGCCAGGACTGCCACCACAACCACAGTGATCCCCGCTTTGTTGCTGCTCCGTCCTCTGCCCGGCGAATACATGCCGGAACCTCCCGGTCTTTTTGATATATCACGTAAACGGTTGAAATCCACTGTGTTTTTGGTGTTTCCGCCGTTCAAAGTATATTTTCCCGGAGCTCTTCCGGCTCCCTGATTTTTTTTCGCTGCGTTCCCGCCCTGGCCCGAAGGGCTGTACTGCTGCTGACGGGGATGGTTCAGAGCCGGCTTCCTGTAAAGTTCTGTGCTCTCCTCCCCGTGCACATGCGTTAGGGGGGCATCCTCGCACTGGCTGCGATTCACCTGGGAACGGTATGCGGCATCCGATTTATTGTTGTCCATACCACATTCTGTGCAGATTCCGTTTCTTAATTTTCCACCGCATAGGATACATTTTCCCGCCATCTGTTCTCCTGCCTTTCTGCTGTTGGTGTGTTGGTTGGTTTTTGTTTTATTGTACCATAGTTGCGGGGGAAACTGAATGGTTTTTTTGAAAAGTGGCGGCAGAGCTTTTGGACACCCCGGGAAACGTCGTCCAAAGGACATGGGAAGTAAGGCTTTTTGCCTTCGATTTATTTTCTTGACATTAGTATAAAAAGGGACTATACTGAATATACTTAAATATATAACGCGGGATGGAGCAGTCTGGAAGCTCGTCGGGCTCATAACCCGAAGGTCGTAGGTTCAAATCCTACTCCCGCTACTCTGAAAAAAGGCCAGGAGAAATGTCTCCCGGCTTTTTTTGTGTACAACTTACAGGTTGTGTACCGCAAAAAAAGAGTGCAGAACCTTCTCTTCCAAAGGTTCTACACTCTTCTGAACGTCATGCCGTATATATCATACCGCGTTCTATATTTCCGCCTGTATCACGCACCTCAAACGTGGGAACAGCCTGCATGCGGTGTCATCCTTTTCCTATTAAAAGCCTCTGCTTATCTCTTCCTGCAGTTCCACTGTCACGGTCTGAATCTTCATTCCTCCCTGTGCAAAATACAGCCTTATATAGTTATGAGGGCCGAACAACGGACCAATGGTTTTTTCTATCTCTATCCACTCCCCATTCGTTCCGTTGATGGTAATCGTCCCCTCCAGGTGCCCATTTGCAAATACGGAGACAGGAATCTGCGCCAGCTCACTGCCGTCTGCCTTTACTTTCAGGCGCACGGTATAAGATCCGAAAGTATCCAGTAAAATCCCGTACACCACGCTTTTTCCTTTTGACGTATCTATCTCTGTACCGTCCAGAACCAGCTTTCCGTTCACCTTGTGATAGGTAATATCAAAATCCACCTTGTCCTCTCCGGCCATAACTTCACCGGCCTTTTTTTCCTCCTCGGACATTCTGCCGAGGGACCGTTCCATCACCGGAGATTTCATGAGCATGCGGCAGATATTTCCCGCACTCCGCAGAAGAGCGCCGCGTTTCAGAGTTCCCTCTTTCAGGCTCTTCATCAGGTTATCTTTATTTGTGAGCGAATCCTGTGTCACCATATAGACATCATTCTGACTCCGTACCATAGCGGCCAGATTATCCGTGGAGGCAGGGCCTCCCTCGTCGTTTAAGTCAGCCCACCAGTCAGTCATAACCATACCGTCAAAATTCCATTCTTTCCTCAGGATGGTGGTCAGAAGGTCGTAATTGCTGGCTGTCCACAGACCGTTTATTGCGCCGTAGGTGGTCATGATGGAATAGGCTTTTCCCTCTTTTACTGCGATCTCAAAGCCCCTAAGATAGATCTCCCTCAGTGCCCGCTCTGACATGACGGAGTCCAGAAGTCTTCTGTGGTATTCCTGGTTATTGGCCGCAAAATGTTTCACGGTTCCTGTCACACCATAGCGTGCCATACCCTTTAACTGGGCGGATGCCATCATACCGGTCAGATACGGGTCCTCTGAGAAATATTCAAAGTTACGCCCATTTAAGGGATTTCTGTGGATATTGATTCCGGGGCCGAGAAGCGTATCAATGCGGTTTTTCCTGAGCTCAGCACCTTCCATTTCGTATAAGGCTTCCGACAGCTCCGTGTCAAATGTGCAGGCCAGACAAGTACCGTTCGGCATGGAAAATGCAGGTGTTCCGCAGTCCATACGGATACCGGAAGGGCCGTCCGCACAGCAGCCGCAGGGAATGCCGTACCTCTGCAGGGATTCCGTGACACCGCCGAAAGCCGCTGCAGTTCCGGGCGTTACCTTTGGAGAACACATGCCTTCCCCTCTGACGATGCAGCACAGATCCTCCTCTGAAAGCTGTGCCAGAAATTCGTCCAGGGACAGTTCCCCGTCAAAAACTTCTCCCAGTGTGTATCCTTTATCCCCTGTGTAAGTAATGTCCGGAAGCGTTTCCGTCTGCACACGTTCCTGCATTTTATGAGTGCGTACAGGCACCTCTTCCCACGCCAAAACACCGCCTTTTCCGACGCGCATTCTCTCAAATTTCCTGACCGGGCCGGCAGCTTCCGTACAGGCAGAAATCACCTCTGTCTCCGGAATCTCAAAGCTTCCGGCAGCTTCGGCGCTTCGCACATCTGTACCTGCATAGACTTCATAACTGCCCTTCTCCAGAACATAACAGGACTTGTGTCCTGTCACGCCGCTGTCGTCATAGGAGGCGATATCATAATCCGAAAACTTTAAGGTAAGTTCCTGTTCTTCTCCCGGAACAAGGCATTTTGTCTTGGCAAACGCAGCGAGATTTCTAAGGGGTTTCCCTAATTTTCCCTGGGGAGGATTTACATATACCTGCACCACTTCTTTTCCCGGAAGGGCGCCTGTATTGGTGACCTTTACACGGACTATTGTCTCCCCATCCCGGTGTTCTGCCGGGCTGCACGTGATTCCAAAGCCGGTATAAGACAGACCAAATCCAAAGGGATACAGCACTTTGTCCCTGGCAAACGTCTCAAAATAACGGTACCCCACATAGATATCCTCTGTGTAGAGATCAAAGGTATCTCCACCGAAATTCTCTGTGGAGGGGTAGTCAGAGATATCATGTGCGATGGTATCAGCCAGTTTTCCGCAGGGATTTACCCGTCCTGTCAGCACGTCTGCTACACTGTGGCCGCCTTCCTGGCCTCCCTGCCAGGTGTAAAGAACAGCGGATGGTCTGTATTTATCCACCCACTTCATATCAATGATATTTCCTACATTCAGGACAACAATGACTCTCTCAAAGGCACGGCACACCTTAGAAAGCATATCCTCTTCCAAATCCGTCAGAAGATAGCTTCCCTTCTCTGCCGAAGCGTCCCTGTCCTCCCCTGCAGTACGGCCGATCACAATGACTGCCGCGTCGGATTTGGCTGCTGCCTCCTCCACCAGTTTTTCTTCCAGAGGCATTTCCTCCTGGCACCAGGGCTCCTGCGCCCAGCCGCTTCCCTGGTCAAAAGGATGCTCTGCGATCCAGGAACGGTAAACCTCTGCCAGTTCCTCATTGACGGACAGATTTTCTTCCTCCAGCAGGGCATCGGTTATACCCACTACATATTTTGCATTTACAAGGCCTCCTGAACCGGTTCCGCTCTTATAATAATGGAACTGGATCCTGCCGAATACGGAAATCGTCTCCTTTTTTAAGGGCAGGGCCTGATGGTCATTTTTAAGCAATACCGCTCCCTCTGCTGCTGCCTGACGGGCAAGGGAGGCGTATTTTTCCCAGTTGATCACATATTTATTTTCCACTTTGTTTCTCCTATCCGCGTGATTTATTCTTTCTTCATTTTACCTTCGCGCGGAGTAAAAGACAATATGACGTTTTTGACACATATTAGGCTGATTTTGACCTAAAAAAACAGGCCTGCCGGACGGAAAGGACTCCGTCCGACAGCCTGCTGTCTTCCAATCACTCAAAATATTCCCGTATGGCCCCTGCAAAATACTGTGCCATACCTTCCCCGTACTGTCCGTCAAATGCCTCTTTTGCTGCCTGATTTTCCCGGTAAAGATCTGCCAGCTCCAGCATTATTTTCTCTGCGTCGGATATCTGGTAAAGCTGTTTTGAAACAAATTCATACTCGCCGATAAGGGATTTGACCTCAAAAGAATCCTGCGGCATCTCTCTTTTTGCTGCCAGTCTGCTGCAGATATCATTAAGCCGGTTCTGGTATGCCTGCACGACCTCAGCACCGGCAGGATTTTTTGAGGCATCCAGTGCAGCCTGCTTATCGCCGTACCACTCCACCACTTTTTTGAAGTTTTCCTGTACATTTTCACTGGATGCATTTTCTATATAATGCGCTTTGAAAGCCTCCATACTGCCGAATTTCTCCCGGACTGCCTGTCTCTGGCTCTCATTCATTTTGTCTGTCATATGTTTATATAACTCTTCAATTTCCGCTTTGCTGAACACATCAAAATCCATCTTGTCTTCTCCTTTCAAAATGTCATTCATGTTGGAAATCAGGCGTTCCAGGCGCTTCATTTTCAGTTCCAGAAGTCTTTTCTGGCTTCTCAAAACCTGCTCCCGGTCATAATCAGGACTGTCCAGAATGGCCTTTATTTCTTTCAGGGGCATATCAAACTCCCGAAAGAATAGAATCTGCCGCAGAATCTCCAGGGCTTTATCGTCATAAAACCTGTATCCCGCCTCATTACATACCGTGGGTCTTAACAGACCGATCTGATCATAATAATGAAGCGCGCGCACGCTGATACCTGTCATTTCAGAAACCTGTTTTACAGTCCTCATATATTTCTTCCTCCTGTCTTTCCTGATTTACAGATTACACTATGACGCTCCGTCAGAGTCAAGAGGATATTTAAGTTTTTTCCTAACCGGACGTCACCCGGCCCCTGGCATCTCTTACGCAAACACCCGCAACGCTCGGCCGAGCTAACCGTTAACTGCAACTAAGACGCTCGGGAAAGCCCTCGCGCCTAAGTTTCCGTAAACGGTGGATCTCGTCCTCCCTAAATACGCGGGCAAATGTTTGCGTAAGAGATGCCAGGGGCCGGGTGACTGTATATTGGATAACGGAAGATTTCAAAAACAAAATATTTTAAAACTTTCGCTTCCAACGCACAGTCATGGGGGCATGGGTATCTCTCATGCAGGCATTCCCGCGCTTTTAGCGATGGCAAGATCCACCGTTTACGGAAACTTAGACACGAGGGCTCTCCCGAGTGCTCTTAGTTGCAGTTAACGGTTAGCTTGACTGAGCGTTGCGGGTGTCTGCGTGAGAGATACCCATGCCCCCATGACGTCCGGTTCAGCCATATACCCACATATTTTCCTTGTTGCTCCCAATATTCTGTGCTATGCTTTTTATCAGAATGATTTAGTACGGGGCGCAAATCGTTAAAATGGTTACAAACACGCCCCTGGAAAGGCGGGGAGCATATGAAATTACCGGACAACTCTGATATGGATCTGAAGGAGCAGAAAGACCACGGCACAGCCTCTTTTCCCTGCGGCCTCTATGAAATCTTCGAGGTCACAGACTGGGAAGGAGTAAAACATCACTGGCATGACGAGGTGGAAATCCTGTATTTTATGAAAGGAGACTTCCAACTGGATGTCAATATGGAGACTTATCACATACAGGAGGAGTGTTTTTATTTCATCAACGCCGGGGATCTGCATTCCATCCATCCAAAGTCCGCCTGCCTGGAATCTGCCGTGCTCTTTCACCCTCGCATTTTAAGTTTTGACAATTATGATATCGCCCAGAGCCGTATCCTCCAGCCCCTGTTAAAGAAAAAACTCTATTTCCCCCTGTGTCTGAGTCCTAAGGACCCCGCCTTTTCTGCAGTCAAAAAAGAATATCTGGATATTGTAAATGTATTTTACCAGAGTGGTTCCTACCTCTCAAAGGAAGGGCAGACGGTGACGGAAGACCTGCCCTCCCAGCTCTTTATCCGGGCCGGCCTCCTGAAAATACTGGGTATTCTGGCAGGTGAGGGACTGCTGACCACACAGGAGAAAACCGATGATTACAGAGTGGAAATCATCAAAAATTCCCTGGCTTACATCCATGAACATTATCAGGAAAAATTCTATATCCACGACCTGGCCCGGCAGGCAGGCATGAACGAACAGTATTTCTGCCGCTTTTTTAAAAAGGCCATCGGCAGGACGCCTGTCACCTATATCAATGAATACCGCATCGGCCGTGCCATCACCCTGCTCCAGGACACGGAACTGCCGGTCATGGACATCTGCCTGGACTGCGGTTTCAACAATCTTGGGAATTTTCTTCGGGAGTTCCGTAAGAAGACCGGCTCCACACCTCTGCAGTACAGAAAAACTTTCCGCAGCGAAAAGTCATAATTTCGTAGTTTTTAATCAAATATTCGTAAGACAAACCGTGTCAAATGTCAGTATAATAATCCTCGTCAGGCGGCAGAAGAAAGCTGCCAAAAATCAGATCGATCATACGGAGGTATATTGAACATGCAAAGAAAATGGTGGCACGGCAAAGTGGCATATCAGATTTATCCAAAAAGTTTTTATGATTCCAACGGAGACGGCATCGGTGATCTGCCGGGCATCATCAGCAAGCTGGACTATTTAAAGGATTTGGGTGTGGACATCATCTGGATTTCCCCCATCTATGCATCTCCTTTTGCAGACCAGGGTTATGATATCTCGGATTACTATAAAATCGACCCCTCCTTCGGCACCATGGAGGATATGGACCACCTGCTGAAAGAGGCAGAAAAACGCGGTATGTACATTCTCATGGACCTGGTGGTAAACCACTGTTCCGATGAACATGAATGGTTCCAAAAGGCCTGCGCGGACCCGGACGGGGAATACGGCAACTTCTTCTACATAGAGGACAGAAAAGAAGGCGAACTGCCCTGCAACTGGAGAAGCTACTTCGGCGGCTCTGTGTGGGAACCCCTTCCCGGACGCCCGGACAAGCAGTACATGCACGTGTTCCACAAAAAACAGCCGGACCTGAACTGGGAAAACGAAGCCGTCAGGGAAGAGGTTTACAAAAACATCAACTGGTGGCTGGACAAGGGCCTTGGCGGGTTCCGCATTGACGCGATCATCAATATCAAGAAAAAGCTTCCTTACAAAGATTACCCGGTTGACCGCGAAGACGGATTGAGCCTCATTGACAATATGCTGGAGGATGCCACAGGGGTTGGTGAATTTCTGGGCGAAATGCGTGACCGCACCTTCAAGCCCCACGACGCGTTTACGGTAGGTGAAGTGTTCAATGAAAAAGAAGAGGAGATTCCTGATTTCATCGGAGACAACGGCTACTTCTCCTCCATGTTTGACTTTGCCGAAACCTCTTTCGGCAAGAGTGAAAAGGGATGGTATGACTGTAAACGCATCACACCGGATGACTACAAGAAATGCTGCTTCCACTCCCAAAAGCGCGTAGGTGACATCGGATTTTTATCCAACATCATTGAAAACCATGACGAGCCCCGGGGTGTCAGCTACTATATTCCGGAAGGTGACTGCTGCGATACCAGCAAAAAAATGCTGGCTGCCCTGTATTTCATGCTGAAAGGCCTTCCTTTCATCTATCAGGGACAGGAGATCGGCATGGAAAACCTGGGTGTGATCCCACTGGAGGAGGTTGACGATATCAGCGCTCTTGACCAGTACCACGTAGCACGGGAGGCCGGATATTCTGAGGAAGAGGCGCTGAAGATCATGGCAACCTACAACCGTGACAACGCCAGATCTCCCATGCAGTGGAACAGCCGGGAGAACGCCGGCTTCACTACAGGTAAACCATGGCTTATCCTCAATCCCAACTACACAGAGATCAATGTGGAATCCCAGATCCATGATGAAAATTCCGTGTACGCTTTCTATAAGGCACTGATCGCCCTGAGAAAAGATCCGGAATATCAGGAAACCGTAGTGTACGGGGAGCTGGTTCCCTATCTCGAGGAGCGCCACAACCTTATGTCCTATTTCCGCAGAGGTGACAAGGACCTGCTTGTGATCGGCAATTACCAGAAGGAGGAGCAGACCATAGAACTGCCTGCTGCCTGCAAAAAGGTCCTGATCAACAACTATCCTGATATGAACCTTACAGATCATTCCATAACCTTACACAGCTACCAGGTATTGGTGCTGGAACTGGAGAAATAAATGTAACGGTTGGGTACCCTCACAGTTACGGGCAGACCTGCTGATTCGTTACAAATAGGTTTCCATTTCCGCTGCATCTATGATAAAATAACCCCATAAGCCCAAGCGGTACATCCGCCGGCTCTGAATACGATCAGGGGGTTTTACCTATGAGAGAAAGCGGAATTTTACTTCCCATATCCAGCCTTCCGTCAGGCTACGGAATCGGCTGTTTTTCAAAAGAAGCCTATACATTTGCGGACCAGCTCGCATCTGCCGGGCAGAAATACTGGCAGATTCTGCCTCTGGGTCCCACAAGCTACGGAGATTCACCTTACCAGTCATTCTCCACCTATGCAGGCAATCCTTACTTTATTGACCTGGAGGTTCTGATCAGCGAGGGTGTACTCTCGCAGGAAGAATGCGACGATGCTGACTTCGGCAGCGATCCCAGGTCTGTGGACTACGGAAAGATATACAAAGCGCGTTTTAAACTGCTCCGCACAGCATACGAGCGGAGCAATGTATCACAGAATCAGGATTTTCTGACTTTTTGTTCCGATAATTCCTGGTGGCTTGAGGACTATGCGCTCTTCATGGCAGTGAAGAATTTCTTCGGGGATGAATGCTGGGACCAATGGCCGGAGGATATCAGAAAACGTTATGGATATGCCCTGGACTACTACAGGGAAAAACTGTATTTTGATATCGAATTTTACAAATATATGCAGTTTCAGTTCACCTGCCAGTGGCAGAAGCTGAAATCCTATGCAAACCAAAAGGGCATCCGGATCATCGGGGATATCCCCATCTATGTTGCCTACGATAGTGCTGATACCTGGGCACATCCGGAGCTGTTCCAGCTTGACGAAGATAATGTGCCCGTGGCTGTAGCCGGCTGTCCGCCCGATGGATTCGCCGCAGACGGCCAGCTCTGGGGCAATCCTCTTTACCGCTGGGATTACCATAGAAACACCGGATTTGCCTGGTGGATGGAACGTCTCTCCTACACCTTCCGGCTCTATGACGTGGTGAGAATCGACCATTTCCGGGGATTTGACGAATATTTTTCCATTCCCTACGGAGACACCACCGCCTGGAACGGGCACTGGGAAAAAGGCCCCGGCATAGAGATTTTCAACAAAATGAAGGAAGTCCTTGGCTGGAGAGATGTCATTGCCGAAGATCTGGGATATGTGACCGATTCTGTGCGCCATATGGTCTGGGAAAGCGGATTTCCCGGCATGAAAGTGTTTGAATTTGCCTTTGACACCAGGGATACGGGATGTGCCAGTGACTACCTGCCCCACAATTATCCTGAGAATTCCGTGGTCTATACAGGCACCCATGACAATGCCACATTAAATGGTTGGTACCAGGATATTTCAGCGAAGGAAAAGGAAATGCTGCGTGATTACCTGCACGACTACACTACTGCAGACAGAAGTCTGTACTGGGAGGTCATCTGCCGGGTCATGGGAAGCTGCGCACGCCTGTGCATCATCCCCATGCAGGATTACCTGGGCCTTGGCAATGACTGCCGCATGAACACCCCGTCCACTCTGGGTGAAAACTGGAAGTGGCGGCTCCTGCCCGGTGAATTTTCGCAGGATTTACAGAACCGGATACGGAAAATCACAAGAATTTATGAAAGGTAACAGATTATGACGCAAAAAGAACGCATGCTGAAAGAAATGCTCTACTACCCGGCAGATACCGTGCTTACCGAAGAGCGTGCAAAAGCAAAAGAGCTTTGCTATGACTTTAACCAGTGCCGCCCTTCCCAGGGAGAAAAAAGAGTTGCCATCTTAAAGGAACTGCTGGGAAAGACCGGAGAGAATGTCTGGATGGAACAGCCCATCTATTTTGATTACGGCAGCAACACAGAAGTAGGTGAAAACTTCTTCGCCAATGCCAACTGTGTGATTTTAGATGTCGCTAAGGTGACCATCGGAAAAAATGTTATGTTTGCCCCCAATGTCTCCATCTACACTGCCGGCCATCCCCTGCACCCGGAAACCAGAAATTCCGGCTGGGAATATGGTATCGGAATATCCATCGGTGACAATGTTTGGGTAGGCGGCAATGTGGTGATCAATCCGGGCGTGCATATTGGAAACAATGTGGTGATCGGCTCCGGCAGTGTTGTCACAAAGGATATCCCGGACAACAGCGTGGCCGTGGGAAATCCGGCCAGAGTCATCAAAGAGATCACGGATGAGGATAAGAAATATTATTTCAAAGACCGCCTCTTTGAGACCGGCGGAGAGATTACAGAATAAGCATAAAAAGCCCGTATCATAAGGCTGCATTACGGCAGTCTTTTGGTACGGGTTTTATCGTTCCGGAAGATCCGATGTCTCTTTGGATCAATCCAGGGGTATCTTCAGGATAAAAGAGAGCATTTCGTCTTCTAAGGTACAGGTTATCTCGTAGTTTAGCTTCTGCACCATTTTCTTCACCATCGTAAGGCCCAGTCCTGTCCCGGAAAGGTGTTTATTGCGTGACTGCTCTCCCACATAGTATGGATCCCATATTTTCTCCAGATCCAGATGTTCCTTCCGGCACTCATTTTTTATAGTGAAAACCACCTGTCCGGCGCTTTTCTGCAGGGTGATCCATATCTTATGACCGGAATCGTATTTTACGGCGTTTGTAATCAGGTTGGAAAAAACAGATTCCATCCACTCTCCGTTTGTTGTCACCACAGTCTGCGCTTGGATATCCGGGACAAATTCCAGATTCTGCTCTTTCGAAAGCGGCGTGCAGGATTCCAGGATATCCTGCAGCATGTCACTGAGATCATATGGTTCAAGGGATGGCTCTTTTTTCTCAATGCGGGTCAAAAACAGCAGCCTGTTTATCATCCGGTCCATCTGACTGCTCTGCTGCATGATCGTGTCCAGAAAGGTGCCGTCATCCAGACCGTCTTTTATCCCGTCTGCATAGAGCCTGATCAGGGAAACCGGCGTTTTCAGATCGTGGGCGACATTGTCCAGAAGCTGTTCCATCTGTTCATTTTTATTCTGCAGGGATTTCTGGTAGGCCGTGATCTGGTTTCCCATGGCATTGAGATTGGCGGCTGCCCTCTCCAGTTCATCATTCGTCTGGATCTCCAGCGGATGAAATTCGTTTCTTCCCATGGAGGCAGCAAAGGCATCGAATTGTTTCAGCGGCGCGGTCACCCTTCTCACCAGAATAAAAATAAACAGAAGAGACAGTAAAATGGTAAGGAAACTGATGGATACCGTACATGCGTTCATAATCCGGACCGCATCTTTTATATCAGGAAGGATCATGGCAACTGAAAACAGTCTGGAGTCCCCGGCAGCGTATTCCACAAGCAGACTGTAATTTAATTTTTCCTGGCTGTAGAGGCGGATTCTGTTCTTCCCGCGCATCACCTCTTTGTAATCTTCTTCCCACAGCCAGAACTTCTGAAACCCAACACCTTTTACCTGAAAAGCATCTCTTATTTCATAATTGATCATGTCATTGTCCGAGCTGCGGCTGTCTGCGGATACGGCTATCACTTTATTTTCCGCCTCAATTTCCCGAATTGCCTCTTCATAGGGTACGCCGTCATCCACTGCTTCCATGAGCCTGCCGCAGATCTCAGAGAGACTCTTTTTTTTCTGGTGCAGATAATATTTATCCACAAAACCGGCGTTTAACAGGGCTGATGCACAGGTGGAAACGGACAGTATGACAAGAATGCCTGCCATGAATTTTTGTGATAGCTTATTCATAAGCTTCCTCCATCCTATAGCCTGAGCCAAAACTGGTTTTGATGCAGGAATCACCGATTTTTTTCTCAGACGCCGGATATGCGTATCCACGGTCCGCACATCCCCTGCGTAATCCATCCCCCAGACGCTGTCCAGAATCTGTTCCCTGGACAGGATCATGTTCTTATTCACGAGAAAATAATGAAGCAGATCGTATTCCTTTTTCGTCAGATCCACCTTCTTTTGGTCCATCCGCACCTCATGAGTCTGGGGATTCAGGGAAACCGCTCCGCAGCGCAGGATGGATTCCATATTGCACAGTTTTTTTATGCGCACCAGCAGGATCTCCATATCAAAAGGTTTCCTGATATAATCGTCTGCCCCTGTGACAAGGCCCTGTAATTCACTGGCTGCTGCTGACTTTGCGGTGAGCATGATGATCTTCACCGGAATTTTCATACGGCGGATCTCCCTGCACACAGAAAGTCCGTCTCTTCCGGGCATCATCCAGTCTAAGATCATCAGGTCCGCCCCATCCGTTTCAAAATAATCAAGCGCGTCCTCCCCGTTGAAAACAGTCTGCACGGTGTACCCCTCTCTCTCCAGATACAGCTTTAAAATACGGCTCATATTTTCATCATCTTCTGCGATCAAAACCTTCATATGTTCTCTCTCCCCAATATTCAGATATAAATTTCAAACACTGTGATTTCCGGAACCACACCAAAGCGGGCGGAAATATGGGTAGTCCCAAGTCCGGTATTTACATACAGCTTCTGTTTCCCCTCCTCTCCCACCCGGTACATCCCTCCGCTGTATTTGGAGGAGAGGGAGGTAGCTGCCACGGCCCTTTCGTTTACAAAGGGAAGAAACGGAATCCTGACCTGCCCTCCATGGCTGTGCCCGCTTAAGATCAGTGGATGACCGCTGTCCGGAAACGTCAGGACGCTGTCCGGCTCATGGGTCAGGAGGATCTTAAAATCCGCCGCGTCCGTTCCGGTCATATCCGGCATGGACGGCTGCCCCAGAAGAGAATCATCCAGACCTGTAAACTGTATTTTTTTCCCGTTCTTCGTTGTAATGAACATACTCTCATTTTTAAGTAATGTAAACCCCGAAAGTTCCATGATCTCCTGATATTTTCGCACCGCACCGCCACCGTAGTCCCTGTTTCCCCATATGGCGATCTTTCCATATTCCGCATGCAGCTTTTTCAATTCGGAGATAATGCGGCTGTCATCGCTGTATTTTGCATAATTATCATATAAATCTCCTGTAAAGACAACAAAATCCGGTGACAGGCGATTGCATCTCTCCACTATTTTCTCCAGATTTTTGTATGTGAAGTCCTCCTTTATATGAATATCTGAGATCTGAACGATCTTTACAGGTTCTGCACTGCTTTCTTCTGCCCCCATGGCAAAGGTATTGACGCTGATCCGGAACGGTTCGATCCGAAATGCATAGAAGATACAACCTGCGGCCAGAAGAAATAACAGACAAACGGCGAAAATCAGTTTCTTTAATATTTTCATAATTCATTTATACTCCCTTTCTCAGTATGGAATCAAATCGTTTTCTTCATCCATCCTGTTAAAGGATAAAAAAGAGTTGTGACAGCCATGTTACAAAAAACGGCATGGAGGCCATAATTACTTATGAATCTCCATGCCGTGGTCTTTAAGCTTCTTGTTATGCTTTGACGGCCCAGCGCATTTTTGTAGACCTTGCACGTGGATTTCTTCTGCATTCCTCTGCGGACGGCCGGATCACTTCTGTGGATACTTCCCTGTATACACCTGCTTTGCAAAGCTGCTTGAAGGATTTTTTCACAAGCCTGTCCTCCCCTGAATGAAAGGTCAGAATAGCCGCGCGGCCGCCCTCTGCCAGAACATCGGGCAGCTTCTCCAGAAAGGCTTCCAGCACCTCAAACTCGCTGTTCACATCAATCCTGAGTGCCTGAAAGGTTCTCTGGCAGGATTTTTTCACAGCCTCCTCCCGCTCCTTTTCGGGTACACGGCAGAGTGCTTTTTCGATGATTCTGCGAAGCTGTGTGGTGGTGGACACCTCATTTCCTTTTTTAAATTCCTGCATAACAGCCCTGGCGATCTCCTCTGCAAAAGGCTCGTCTGAATTTTCTACCAGCATTCCCTCCAGTTCTTCCTGGGTCACTTCCTTAAGGCGCTGCGCAGCGGAGACACCCTTTTTGGGGTTCAGCCTCAGATCCAGAGGCCCGTCCGTTTTGTAAGAAAATCCTCTGTCCGGATTGTCTATCTGCATGGAGGAAACACCCAAATCCGCCAGAACAAAATCAAACTTTCCGGCCTGTTCTGCCACCTGGTCAATATCAGCGAAATTTTTCTGTATGATGGTAAGTATCTCAGGGCCGTATCCTTTTTTCTGCAGCCGCTCTCTCGTCTTTTCCATCTCAATGGGGTCCACATCCAGGGCATAAATATGGCCTTCTGCCTGCAGGCATTTCAGCATTTCCGACGTGTGTCCGCCGTACCCGAGGGTTGCATCCAGACCTGTCTGCCCCGGCTGTATCTGCAGAAAATCCAGGATTTCCTTTACCATAATGGAAATGTGCATTCCGGCAGGTGTACTGCCTTTTTCAATGACCTTTTGGATGGTATCCGCGTATTTCTCCGGCTGCAGTTCTTTATATTTTTCTTTATAATTTCTTGGATGGGTGCCTTTATAGCGGACACGGCGCTTGTGCTGCTGTTCTTTCTTTTCCATTGCTGCTGCTCCTTTTATATACAAAATGGGGAACTGTTCCGTTCTCCCGGCTGCTGAACCTGTCTTTTCCTTATTTTGTCCAGCTATGGCTCCGGGTCTTTACGCTCTCCCCTGACTTGACTGCGCTTTTTATCATACAGTCAAGATACTGGTCCTGACAGGCTTCCTCCAGGGAATAGAAGCTCTCACCACCGCATACATACTGATGCATTTTCCAGACAGTATCTGCTACGGCAATTTCCTCGTCACTGAGTCTCGGCCTTCCGAATGGATTAAGGTACAGCCATTCTCCGGCTGCCTGGATTCCCTCTATGACCGGGGCGCCAAGGCCCTCGTCTATACCGGAACCGCTTCTTGTCATATTGTATTCCACCGGTGTTTTGTAATCTTTCAGACAGCGGACGGTATTGTTTTCTATTTCGCCTCTGTCACCTCGGATCAGCACTCTGCTGCCCCTGATTTTTGAAAAATACTGTTCTTCCGTAAAATCAAACACGCCCCATTTGCCGCCAAAATCAAGCACTGCAAATTGCTGTCTGTCCTGTATGATCTGCTCTTTCTCAGGATATCCGGCGCGTCCCGGGCCTTCCACAATGGGATTGGCAAATTCCCATGCCCGAATCACACAGTTTTCAAATCCCACATCCAGATATTTTCTGAGCAGGCTGACACCGTGATATCCATGGCCCACGGAAATCTGTGCCTGTGTCACACGGCCGATCCTTCCCGATTCAATGACAGCCATCCTCGCCATATGGGCGGGCCGCAGCCAATACTGCTCTGCGAACTGCACTCTGGATGGGTCCTTGATTCCGTGATAATACTCCTCAATGGCATCTGCGCAGTTCAGCGCAAATGTCTCGCTGAGCACATAAAAGCCCAGATCAGAAGCCTTATTAAGCATCGCCGGCATCACATCCGGGGAGAGGCACATGACCACAAATTCCACCTCTTCCCTGCACTTGGCAAGCGCATCCAGGTCAGGCAGAACCTTAACGCCCCATTGACGCTCCAGCCGTTTTGCTTTTTCCGGATTCCGCTCCACCACAATGCTCACATGAAAAAATTCCGGAAGCTCTTTTGCCGCCCTCAGGAAAAATTCAGCCCTCCATCCGGCGCCCACAATACCAAATACTGCTCTTTTCATACCCATCTCCTCCTACAGAATCTCACAGAACTCGATTCTTTCTCTGTTTGGCCCTTCAATGATAAAAAATTTGATTCCTTTTTCCCAAAAAGGAAGACTGTTGATTCCCGGAGTCAGCATGGTATATCCCTCCTGTTTCATTTTCTCATACAGCTCTTCCACATGTTTTGTGTCAAGCGCAAAATGATCCACACTGCCGTCACGCTCCGACGCAGCACCATTTTCATATATTTCCAGTGTTAAATTTTCATATCTCAGGAAGGCCACAGTCTCTGCCCCGTTTTTTACCTGATAAATATTTTCAAATCCCAGTTTTTCATAAAACTCAAGACTTTTCTTTATATCATTTGTGGGAATTCCAATATGCTGCAGTCCTGTAACGTAATTTTTCATCATATGCATTCTCCTTTTCTTATGTGATGCCTGTACTGTTTTCTTATACTATTTTCTGGCGCAACCGATCATGCCCGGCATTCTGCTGTGGGGCAATCGTGTAGTTTTATACTATCATAATTCGGGGAAACTGGCTATCAGAATTCCTCTGCCCGTCATATAAAAATATATGTAACTGTCCGGTCGGGTCCTTCGCATTTTGTGCACTGACCGTACATAAGAATAACGGAAGCAGATATCTGCCCCGTGGCAAAGCGTTTTTTCATAGGCAAATGCCGCGAATGCTTCTGACGGCCGGATGGTTACAAATATAATTGATGATAGGGTTTGTCATATGCCGGATATGGCATAGAATTGTAAGACAGGGATGCTGCAGGCAAATAGCCGCAGCATCCTTATATGATAATTTTGAAACGCCGTTTAGATTTTATCCATTTCTTTCATAAACTCTGCAACTGACTCCGCGCGTGCCGCCAGCTTCAGATATTTTGAAAGGATATCCGTATCCTGTTCCTCCAGGATTTTGCTTCTGAGTTCATCCGGTATCATACCTGAATCCTGCAGCAAAAGCAGGATAGATTCCGCTTTGCCCAGCGCTTTGCCTTCTGCTCTGCCCTCCACTCTGCCTTCTGCACGTTCATCCTTCAATAACTCTTCCAGCAGCATAAACTTCTCCTCCATTTCCCGGCTGCTTCTGATATCCTCCATGGACTTCTGGATCTTTCTGATAAAGCTGTCCTGGTAGTCCCGGGTACTGTCTGCCTCGCCGGCTCTGACAAATTCAAGAAATTTAACAAGTTTTTCAGGCACCTCTGCCGTATTGTTTCCGCATGTGCTTAAAAAAATAGTAGTGCTTCCGTCTGCAATGGATAAGCCTGTCTCCGTGCAGATGTTTTGGAAAGTATAGCGGTACTTTTTCTGCCCGAATGGATCAAAATCGCAGATAAAAATCACATAGGCCGCAGGAAGTTCCCTGTAGTCTTCTCCGGTCAGCAGCAGTTCCATATCCATTTGGCTGTGATAATATCGGGCTCTTTTTCCCAGATGGGATTTTTTTGCTACCTGCATTTCCACATTATAGTGGGTCCTGTTTTCATCCCGGGCGATAATGTCAAGCCGTATGCCCCGGTATTCCGGATGGTAGATCATGCTTTTCTCTTTGCTGATCTCCACCTTCTCGATTGGAAAGCCTACAGCTAATTCCAGAAAATCACGGCAGATTTCCTCATGCACCATAACTGCACCGAACATAAAATTATCCTTAAATAAAAGTTGTGCCAGTTTTCTGTTTTGATTCATATATAACCTCCGCACAGGCAGAGGAATTCTGTTTTGATTATAGCACAGTCTGTTTTATTACACCATATAAAAATCAGCATTTGCAGATTGTGCACTTACAGTTCACATATCATATGAAAAGCACCTGAGTTTGAGATGATACCTGTAAAGAAAGGGCACCTGTCAGCTAAATTTCTTGATTTACATATAAATCCCAAGATTTTTTTCGGAATTATCTGTAAAAATAGGAGGATTAGCAAGCAAATCCCCTAAGATTACATACCAAACCCCCAAATTTTTTCGGAATTATTCGTAAAACAAGCTAATAACTTGATTGAGCTCTTTGAAATTACATAATAAAATTAGAGATTTCTTTCAAATTATCTGTAAAGCGGGAAAAAACCGTAGTCAGACTCCTTAAGATTACATACGAAACCCAAAGTATTCCTTCAAATTATCTGTAAAGCAAGGAAAAGCTGCGGCCGTTCACATGCTATTGTCCCGGGAGGTGTTTTCAGACCGAGGGCATGAAAATTCCGAGGCGGCCAGCGCGATATGGAGCAGAATGCTACATATCTGTGCATCGCGAAGCAAATTTTAATGACTAAATGCGTAACGGTTCAGCTTGTCTGGACGGTTACTCATTTTCAAACACACTCCAGTCCTCTCGCAATGGAAATATTACTTACCTCCATGGTGCCGTCTGTGACAAATATGCTGAGTGCATCCCCCGGCTTTTCATAAACTCTGCTGTTAAGAGCCACACCGTTCACATACAGAGTTACAATAGTATCATCCAATATCATCCGCACATGATAAGTCTCCCCTGCCCGAAGCGTGATCGGGCGTTCCAGGCCGATGTTCATGCACCCAAACCAGGGCCAGTTGGGGTTCTTTTCAAAGACATATCTATTCTCCCCTACAGGGAAAATAAACTGGTAAGACTGCGCTGTCTCCTCCTTTTCCAGAACACGGATTCCAAAAGACCTGGTTCCCTCCCCGAAGGTAATATCAGCCTCAAAAGAATACAGATCACCGCATGTCTCAGCAAGCACTTTCTCTTTCCTGGCATAGGGACTATCCAGTTTTACATCGGAAATGTGCTCCCGCTCCCCAAATGCATTCCATACAGTTTCCGGTATTCTTACGCCAAGAGTTCCATCCTGGCGCTGGTATATCTCGTGTGCCACAAAGGTTCCCGCCCACTCAAAGTTCTTCCTGTCATCACCGTCTTCCTTTGTGGGAACCCAGCCAAAGAGTATCCTCTGCCCATTCAGGCAGAACGTTCTTCCGGCATAATAGGCCCTGCCGTCAAAGGCATCATCCAACGGAGCGATCCAGGGCCCCTCAAGACTTCTGCTCATGCGGTAGATGATTTTATTCTTTTCACTGTATTCAGAGATGATATGATACCACCAGTCTCCTATTTTGAACAAGTCCGGCATTTCATGCATGGTATATAGTCCGGGTGCCCAGAAATCCCCCTGGAATTCCCAGTTTTTCAAATCTTTTGATGTAAACTTTACAGTCCGTCCTGTCTGTTCTGTCTTAGGCCCGATTTTACGTGCCCCCAATATAAGCAGGTATTCCTGTGCCTCCTCATTCCAGATGACAAAAGGGTCTCTCCAGTCATCCGGGTCATATCCCTCCTGAGGACAGAAGGTAAGCGCCTCCTGTGTCTTTGTCCAGTGATACAGGTCATCACTCACAGCATGCATCAGCACCTGGGACGCTTTTCCCTGTGCCGGATAATCCCTGTTGTATCCTGTATAAAAAATGTGAAACTTTCCTTCCGCTTCAAACACACTTCCAGCAAAAATAAACTGGTCCTGTTCCTCATCTGTTCCCCTGGGCACTGCCACACCGCAGTCCTGATACGCTACAAAATCCGAGGTAGTCGCCAGGTCCCAGCCAAAGGGTTCGCCAAAGGGCCCCGGCTTTCTGGTATCTCTCTGATGGTAAAGGAAAAATTTGTCCTTATAGCCAAAAGGCATGCAATCTCCAAACCAGGTATCCGGGAATTGATAGTAAAGCTTGTTCATAATAAAATCCTCTCTTTCTAGCCTTTGACAGCACCGGCTGTCAGTCCGCTTAACATATATTTATTGGTAAAAAAATAGAACAGGAATGTAGGCAGAACAGTTACCGTGATGGCAGCAAAAGTCGCACCCCAGTCCGTAGTTCCCATAAATCCCACAAAATCATTCAGTCCCAGTGTCACTGTTTTCATATCCGTAGAACGTGTAAAGGTATAGGCATTGATAAAATCATTCCAGGTAAAGACTCCCTGCATGGTAGCCACTGTCAGGATAGAATTGGTTGACATGGGGAAAATGATCCTGAAAAATGTCTTCATAGGTGTACATCCGTCTATAATGGCTGCCTCCACAATCTCATCCGGCAGAAATTTGCTGAATGAGTAAAAAAGCTGGATGGAATAGGAAAGAGAAAACGCGATCTGCGGCAGTATAATAGCAGGATATGTATTGAGCATATTCATCTTGCTGAAAATAGTAAACAGCGGAATCAGCGCTACCTGAAACGGCAGCATCAGTCCCAAAAGAAAATAGGATAATATTTTCTTATTCCCTTTAAATCGGATCTTACTGAGAGCAAATCCCGCCATAAAACTGATCAGAAGCAGCGGGATCAGCACCCCAACTGTGATGATGATACTATTCTTAAAGTAAGTCAGCATGGGACTTGTGGTGAATACTTTTATATAATTGCTGAAATTGATCGCCCCAGGAAGCGCATAGGAGGCCAGGTGCCGGAAATCCTCCGTTGTCTTCATACTCGACATGATCACGTAAAAGATGGGATATACCTGGAAAACCAGCAGCAGCGCGGCTGCAAGCACTTTGCATCCGGTAAAGATATTCTTTTTTGTCCTCATATTCATGCTTCCTCCCCCCTTTCCGTAACTCTTCTGAATACAAAGCCAACCAGCAGACAGATCGCCACGATCGCCATGGCGACTGCGCTTCCGTACCCGTATTTCATACTGGAAAATGCCTGCTTATACATATATGTGGACATCAGCTCCGATGAATTTCCTGGCCCGCCTTTTGTCAGAAGGAAGGAGATATCAAAGGAACGCAGAGAGCCGTTCAGCACCAGAACGCAGTTGGCGATGATGACGGGTCTGATATACGGAATTTTCACGTGCCGGTATAGCTGCACCACATTGGTACCGTCCATGATCGCAGCCTCCTCCAGTTCCTTCGGAACGCCGATAAGAGCGGCATAAAATATAACCATATAAAGCCCAAGATACTTATACCCCTCCACAAATGCCGCAACAAGGAGGGAAAGTGAGTCATTGGATATCCATTCCATGTAAAGAAGATTCTGATCAAAAAAACCAAGCACAGAGTTGATGACCCCCGGCGGTGTCACAGACAGCAGCTTTGTGAATATCTGGCAGATAGCCACTGAGGAGATTACTACCGGCACATAATACAAGGTCTGCAGCCCTGCCCTAAACTTTGTCACTCTGCTCAAAAACACGGCAAACAGCAGCCCGCCGAACACCTGGATCAGAACACAGATGACGGTATAGAGCAATGTGTGGGCAACTGTGGCCCAAAAAGTCGGGTCATTTGTAAAAAGCTGTATGTAATTCTGAATCCCCAAAAAATTCTTTTCTCCCACTCCGCTCCAATCAAAAAGGCTGTAGTATCCTGCCCAGACAACAGAGACTACCACAAACAGGGTGTACACAATAAAGGCGGGCAGCAGGAACATCATGATCACTTTTTTACGTCCAAACGATTTTTGCATAATATCTTCCTTTCTCTGTCATATGCCGGGAGAAAATGTTGCTGTCCATTCCGTGAACCGTTACCGAAAAATCTCCTTATTTTGGCATTTACAGGCAGAAAATGAGACAGGCGCCTGATATTTAAATTGCACCTGTCTCCTGCAATTCTTATTTACTGTTATTGATGATGAACTGGTCTGCTGCCGCCTCAAATTCTTCAGGTTTTTCTTTACCCTGTGCTAATTTCTGCTGCTCATCCACCAGGTTTGTCAAGGTAGCGGAATCCAGCTTGTCATCCCAGGATACCCAGGCGTCCGTTGCTGTCTCAAACAGTGGCTGCAGATCGTAGAACATCTGATCTAATCCCTCAGGAATCTCATCATTGAACGGTGAGAACACCTTTGCATCGTTATAACAGGAGTCAGAATAATTTTCACACATATACTGGAAAAATCCTTTCATGGTATCATCATAGGTCTGGGCATTGAAGGCTGTACCGAATCCGCCGTGAATAGGAATATTTGTCTCCATATTCTCCTGGCCTGCCACATCCGGCACCGGGAAGAATCCCAGCTCACCTTTGCTGTACATGTCGCTTGCCTGTGAAATCTGACCGGAGCCGCTGTACCACATACAGCCCGTGCCGCCAAAGAACAGGTCTGTAGCTGCCGTGTAATCTGTGCTGAGAAATCCTCCCTGGAAATAACCTTCTGTTCCCAGTGTATACAGCAGATTCACGCCTTCTTTTGCCGCTGTGTTTTCAGAAAATGTTTCTTTCTTCCCAATGTAGTCCATGATAAACCGGTCTTTTGTCATACGCCATGGTGCAAAAGAGAGATATCTCATAAGCTGCCAGTTCTCTTTTCCGGCCACAATCAGCGGAATTTCTTCCTTCTCTTTCAAAGTCCTGCAGACATCCAGGAAATCGTCCCATGTCTCAGGCACTTCCAGGTTATATTTTTCAAAAATATCTTTCCTGTACAGGAAGAATTCACAGTTCAGGCTTTCCGGAAACAGATACACATTACCATCCTCTGCATCTTTGAAAAAGTCATACACAGCTCCGTTCATATTGTCTTTCACCCCAATACGTTCCAGCTCCTCTCCCACATTCACAATCGCATTTATATCTTTTGCTGCTTTGGAGAGAGCGCCGTTGGCGCATCCGTAAATATCCGGCAGCGCATTGCTGTTGATGTAGAGCTGCAGCTTTGTCACATAGTCTGCATCACTGCTGACAAGCTCAAACTCCGGAGCTTCCAATCCTTTTTCCTCACTGAACTCCGTCAGCAGTTTCTTCAAAATAATGTATTTTGTGGATGTCTCACTGCATCTGAGGAGCGCTGTTATCTTCCTGCGTTCACCCGATGATTTTTCTGATGCATCTGCTGCCTTCTTTCCTGTCTCTCCCGTCTGGGAGCTGCTTTCCCCTCCGCATCCTGTAAGTAATGTGGAAAATGCCATTACTCCGGCCAGTGCCAATGCTGCGATTTTTTTTACTTTCATATCTTTCCTCCTTTGAAATACCGGTTTGTGTATCTCTTTTATTGATACTCATATTATAAATTTACACGCGAAAAATCCATATGCAAAAAAGTGGTAAAAACCGGACATACGGAAACAAAACAATAAAAAAAATGCACACACTTTATTATAAGTGTGCACATTTTTCCTATATCCTGCGATATACATTGGGAGTCACTCCGTATTTTTTCTTGAATACCCGTATGAAATAACTCAGGTCATGGTAGCCTGCCATTTCCGCTACCTCGTATATTTTATATCGGTTCTCTGAAATGAGCTGTTCTGCCTTTACAAGTCTGCAGTCCAGCAGGATTTCCAGAAAGCTTTTCCCTGTATTGTTCTTCAGCAGCCGGTTGATATATGTCTTGCTGATCTTAAAATACTCGGAAAGGGAATCCAGGGAAAGGTCTTCCCTGTAATGCTCTTCAATATATGTTAAAATACGCTGTGCGGTCTGCTGGTTCCTGTCCAGCTTACCCCCCCCTGTTCTGGTCCGCCAGAAAACCCAGTGACTTTTTCAGATATTCAAGCAGTTCACGGCGTGTATGGCAGGAATACATCTTCTCAATACTCTCTGTCAGAACAGAAGTCCGCTCCACAGCGGTCCGAAACTTCTGGGATTCATTTCCCAGATACTGAAAGCAGCTGATGAGCAGTTCCATAGCCGCATACCGCATGACATCCAGATCCTCACACCCCTCAAAGATCTGCCCGGCAAAATTCCTGGCAGTCTCAATATTTCCCCTTGCAACTTCTGAAAAAAGCCGTTTTCGTTCCCCCTCCGTGATATTCCAGGTATTCATCTGCACATCTGCAACATCCGTATACTCCAGTATACTGGAATCCTCTCCCATGTACACACACTGTTCACATGCCTCCACTGCCTGTTTGTAAGACATGTTTACAGAGTAGGGATCTGTCTGTGCAAGACTGATCCCGAATGAAATATCCCCCATAGTGATATCCTTTATATTTTTCTGTATCTCTTCACAGGCCTGCACACAGTGGCTGACACAGTCTCTTCCGTCCATGGATTTTGGATAGACCACAATGAAACAATATCCCAGGGTGTCTGTCTCGGAATATACCTGTACACTGGTCTGCCTCAGAAATTCCTCACAGATATTACACACCACAAAATCATACAGGACCGGCTCCAGATCCGCTGTCTGCCCATCCCCGGCGCTTGTAATGCGGGCATAGACAAAGACGTGCTGTTCCATTCTGATATTGAGAAGCTCCATGCGCACAGCCATGTCAGCCGGATCGCGAAACCTGCCGTATATTAAATCAGAGATAAGCTTGCTTCTAACCATGGGCAGTGTCTGCTGGTACTTTTTTCTCATTTCCGAATAGTCTTTTTTCTGCTTATTGCGCAGGCGGATGCGGCTGCAGACTTGTTCAATGACTGCATGCATCTCTCTAAAGTTCACAGGCTTCAGCAGATATTCACAGACACCGATGCGCAGTGCCTGCTGGGCAAACGAAAAATTATCGTACCCGGTCAACAGGATGATCTCCGTATCCGGGCTTTCTTTTTTTACCTGCTCTGAAAATTCCAGCCCGTTCATGCCCGGCATTTTAATATCACTCAGAATAATATCCGGATGGTGCCTGGCCGCAAGCTCCAGCCCCTCCGCGCCATCCTCCGCGCTTCCCACCACACAGCAGCCATACATCTCCCAGGGAAAGGAACACAAGCCGTCCAGTATTATATATTCATCATCAAGAATCAGGACTTTCAAATCCATTTTCAGGCCTCCTATCCGCTAAATTTTCTGCCCGCGCGTAAACTTCATCTGTACTCATCTGGAACGGAATCCGTATTGTGATGCATGTCCCTTCTCCGGGACTTGACTGGACAGCCAGCCCATACCCTTCCCCAAACAGATATTTCAGCCTCTGATGTACGGCATAGACCCCCAGTCCCGTATGGGCTGTATTGATATTCTGCCTGTCCGCGCTGCCCGGCTCCATGAGCAGTGCCTTCCTTGTCTCCTCCGACATACCCACTCCGGTATCCGAGACACAGATCAGAACCACATCGCCGTCTCTGTGCCCTTTCACTGTGAGCTCCGCCTTCTCTCTGCTCACTTCAACACTGTGGACAATGGCATTTTCCACCAAAGGCTGAATGGTGAGCTTTGGAATAAGCTGCTGATAGATTTCAGGGGCTATGTCAAAGACCACTTCAAAGCGGTTGCGGTACCGTGTCTTCTGTATATAGAGATAATCCTTTACATACCGCAGCTCTTTTTCCACTGTGAATACAGCCTCCTTGTTGCTGATGCTGATACGAAGCAGATTGCTCACGGCACTGACCATATCACAGATGTCATCCTTGCCCTCTTTATGTGCCATCCAGTTAATGGTATCCAGGGCATTGTACAGAAAATGAGGATTTATCTGTGCCTGCAAGGCTTTGAATTCCATTTCTTTATTTAAAACACGGCTGTGTGCAATCTCTTCCAGCAGTTTTTCCACCTTTTGGATCGTAGAATTGAACACCTGATTCATCTCTCCGAATTCGTCTTTCCTCTCCTCCTCCAGGCGGACTTTGAAATCGCCCTTTGAGAACTTTTTCAGTGCCCCCACTGTACTGGTGATCGGACGGACAAGAAAGTAAGACATAATGACTGACAGGGCCAGACTCAGAAGAATACCCAGTACTGCCGCCACCGCGGTTCCTGTCTGCAGAGGCATAAGGGATTTACTAATTTCTTTGTCAGGAAGGATTCCTATGGTTTTCCATCCTGTATACTCTGAGACCTGGTATATCACCTGATAGGGCGCACCCTCAATTTCATAACGGAAGGAATCATCCCATTTTACAAATAAGTCATCCGCTTTGTCTGTAAGCTCTGATTTTTCCCCCAGGATGATCTTGTTGTTGTCATCCAAAAGAATGATTTTACCCGAAGACGCGAAATCCACATTGTGCTGGATACGCTCCAGAGCGGAAAGACGGATGGATGTGCGCAGGATTCCCAGAGACTGCATGGAGAGAATATCTTTGATCTCCTTCACCACCTGCAGATTCCCGCTGGTACCGATATCATTAACACATACAATAGCACCCATGCGTTCCCGGGCCGTCTGCTTTAATTCCTCTGTGTTCGGCAGATCCGGTGCCTGATAAAGAATCGAACAGAAATATTCTTTTCCGTTTTCTCCGTATATTTCCATATCTTCCATATGGATACTGTTGAACATCTGGACCATCAGACGTTTTAATTTTCTGGTTCCGCTGTAATATCCTTCCTCGTCCTCCCCCGGTTTTCCGTATATCAGCTCTTCCTGTACCGTTGGGTTAAATGCCAGATAGTCCAGCTTATTGTAAACCAATTTCATGAAGGAATCGTAATTCTCTGAAATCTGCTTAATGGTCTCCTCTGTCTGCATCACAGTCTTATTCAGGATAATATCTGATGCGATATAATATGTAATCCCTCCAGAGATCAGAGAGATCAGCAGTGTGACCAACAGACAGGAAAGAAACATTTTGTTGAAGATCTTCATGTTTTTCATTCTTTTTTTGATATGCGGTATCATGTTACTGTCTCACCTCAATACTCTTGCCGCCTTCAGCCTTGCCCTGGTATCCTCCAGCATTTTCAGTTCCTCCGCTGTCATATCTTTCTGTGAAAAGATTTCAGCCATACGGAAATGTTCCAGCGCCTTGTCCTCCTCTTTTCTGGACAGGGCGATGACGGACATGCAGCATTCCCCCACCGAACGAAGCCAATAGGTACCGAACTCATCGTAGATTCTGGCGCTCTTCTGAAAATACCGCTCTGCCTCCCCATAGTTCCCCTGCAGATATAAAATATATCCGTAATCCTCATAAAACAGATCCAGGCTCTTTGTCACGCGTTTTTCCTGGCAGAGACAGATGGCTTTCTCCATGATTTTACCGGCCTTCTCATACTCCCCACGCCGCCTGTAGATCAGCGCCAGATAGTCATAGGCGCCTGCCACATTAAAATAATTGGCCCGTTTCATCTTCGGGCTTTCAAATAACTGGATGGAGGAGAGCAGCAGATTTTCTGCCTTGTCATACTCTTCTTTCAGGATATTGCAGTATCCCTCCAGCCTCAGCAGTACCCCTCTCTCCCTGGCATAAGCCTTCAGGTTCTCTGTGGATTTTGCCTCCTTCAGATACTTTTCCATCCACTTGACACTGCCCTCCTTCAGGCCAAAGCAGATCAATTCCACGTATCCCTTGAGAAGCATATCCGTCCGTTCCAGCTCCCTGGCGCGCCTTATCATCTCCTGGATATACACGATCCCCTGCTTACGCTTGCCGTCACGTGTGAGCGAACGCCCTGCCAGGAAATCAAGGACCATATGCAGCTCCTCATAATCCCTGAAATCCACCTCATCCTCCATGGCTTCCAGGCGCTGGGTATACTCGTCCATATCCTGATAAATGCGTTCCCTGTCCAGCCTTAAACTCTTTCTCGTATCTTCATCATTGACCACCGTAGGGAAAAATTCATCGTAATAGTCCAGCACATACTGCAGATTCATAATATCATAATACAGCTTCTCATACTCGCAGTCTGTAAAACTGTAATGATACCGCAGTTCGGACAGATAAAAATATACCCCTCTGTTCTTCTGGTATATCTTTTCATAATACCGGATCGCCAGCTTGTGAAGTTCCAGCCGCTTAAACTGGGAGGTGCGTTCATATATCATGTCCCGCACCATTTTTTCCCGTATTTTCAGCATCCTGTGCTTTCCCGCGCCGGTCTCGGAAAGGAGCCTTCTTCGCATGAGAAAATCCAGGATCTTCATCACCTTCACGGAGTTTTCTTCCAGCATACTGCTAAGCTGCTGTACATCGGTTCCGTGCTCCATCACAGACAAATACTCCAGATACTCGTATTCCTCCTGCCTGAATCCGGAAAACAGCCTCTCCAGTGTCCTCTCCGTCTCCGGCAGAAACTGAAAATTCTCTTCTGCCCCTACACGGATATTTTCTGCCACATCCTTCAGAAACCTCAGGTTTCCGCCTGTATATTCATAGATGCTGTGGGAGGAGAGTTTTTCCGGAAACTTTTCTCCCAGGGCATCCACCAGATATGCTCTGCTTTCCTCCTCCGTCAGATGGCGGAGTCTCACCACCCTCACCCGTGACACAGATTCCAGGCGTGCCAGAAGCTGCGGCTGTGCCTGAAAATTTGGGCAGTATTCCATTAATATAAAGAAGTCTCTTCTGTAACGCTCAAAAAAACAGGAGATAAGCAGATTGAGACTCTGTTCATCTACGGATTCCATGTTCCTCAGCAGCAGAATATAATTGCCGTCCTTTCTCCTGACCGCCTTCATCATGATCTCCATCCGGTTCCTGTAACAGATATCACTGTTTCCCCCGAAGAATTCCATATTCTCCTGGGGAAGAGCAATACGGCATCTGTCACAGATCTGCTCCATCACTTTCTCCAAAGCCAGATATCTGACCTGCTGGTCTGAAACCTGGAACTCCACGGAGATCACCCTTGCGTTCTCCATACTCTCAATAAACGTTTTTAAGACCATGGATTTCCCCATGCCTACACTTCCGCAGAGAATGCAGATATCCGCCTCCTCCCTGCGGCTGTATCTGAGATACTCCTTGGAGAGCTCTGCCACAGCCTGCAGATGGCCGCCGTAGAGAGAGCCGTCCCCTTCCTCCCTGCGCCGTTTGCGCATGAGCAGGATTTTTTCATACTGGTCCTTTGTACGTGGCTCCGGCTCCACTCCCACATCCTTCTTCAGATTCTCCGCAAACCCGGTATAGACCAGTACCGCCTTGTTATAATCCCTGCGCGCCGCATAAATCTGCATCAGCGCACAGCAGGCCCTCTCCTGATAAGGGTCCAGGAGCAGTATTTTCCTTGCATATCCCTCCGCCGCAGTGTAATCCTCTCTCTCCATGCATTTTTTCATGGCAGGAAGAAAACGGTCCACAAACAGCTTCTCATACACATTCTGAATACTGCTCACCCACTTTTCAAACCCGACACAATTTTTCAGATGAAACTTATCTAAAAAGCAGCAGTTCTCCATCTGCAGCAGATATTTTTCACCATTGTCCATGAGAAATACATCGGTATCCCTGACAATCTCTATCTCCGGGTCCAGCTTGATATACTCTTTCCCCATGGTCACAAGAACACCGTCCCCCAACAGTGTCCGCAGCTTATACAGGCTGTTCCGCAGATTTCGCCTGGCTCCCTCCTCACTTTGCTCCTCCCAGAACAGGGCTGCCAGCTCATCCCTGGAACAGCTCTCATTAAAAAGAAGATATAATAGCAATGCCTGAATCTTTTTCTGCGGGATCACCACCCGGACCCCGTCCCTGATGATCTCCGGTTTTCCCAGAAAATGAACCGTAATTTTCATTTTTCCTGTTTTCCCCTTTGCTGATATATAGTTTATGTCACTGGAACATATCTGAAATATCTGCCTTACATTATATCTGAATTTTCGCATTCCGTAAAGAATTCATTGAATCGTCATCCTGAACATCTCCTCCTTTTTCACTTTTTCCTGTTAAAACTTTAATTTGCATGACATGTCAAGTCAGAAAGTGACGATAAACTGACATCTGTTATCTATAATAAAAGAAAAGCGTGTGAAGTTTATAGAAAAACCACATATAAAAAAGAGGAGGATTTTTTATGCAAACAGTAGTAATAACAGGGGAAACACTGACGCTGGACGAATTGGTGGCAGTCTGCCGTTTTGACGCTTTCGTGGAACTGGACAAGGAGGCAGTGGAACGCATCCGTGCATCCAGAAAAATCATTGATGACTTTGTAGAACGCGAAGAAGTCGTTTATGGCGTTACCACAGGATTCGGCAAATTCAGCGATGTTGTCATTTCCAAAGAGGACTGTGTACAGCTTCAGAAAAACGTGATCATGACCCATGCAGTGGGAGCCGGAGAGGCATTCCCGGCAGAAGTAGTCCGCGGCATCATTCTGCTCCGTCTGAACAATCTGGCAAAAGGCTTCTCCGGTGCCCGTCTCGAGACAGTGGAAACCCTGGTTGCCATGCTGAACAAACATCTGCACCCCGTCATTCCGCAGAAAGGCTCTCTGGGTGCCAGCGGCGATCTGGCTCCGCTCTCCCACATGGTGCTTCCCATGATGGGCATGGGGCTTGCTGAATATGAGGGACACATTTATCCGGGCAGAGAGGCCATGGAAAAAGCAGGAATCCCGGTCATCAACCTTCATGAAAAAGAAGGCATTGCGCTGATCAACGGAACACAGGTCATGACCGCTGTGGGAGCCCTCACAGTATATGATGCCATCCGCCTGATCAAATACGGAGATATCGCGGCAGCCCTCTCCTTTGAAGCACTGAACGGTATCACAACAGCACTGAAACCACAGGTCCATCTCACCCGCCCGCACAAAGGCCAGATCGACACCGCCCGCATTTTAAATGAACTGCTGGAAGGCAGTCAGATGACGACAGAGCAGGGCGAGCTTCGCGTACAGGACCCATACACCCTGCGCTGTCTGCCCCAGATTCACGGTGCATCTAAAAATGCCCTGAATTACATTATTGACCAGATAGAAGTGGAAATGAACTCGGTAACAGACAACCCGATCATCTTCCCGGAGACCCAGGAGGTCATTTCCGGCGGAAACTTCCACGGACAGCCCATGGCTCTCACCTTTGATTTCCTCGGTATCGCTGTCGCTGAACTTGCAGATGTGGCAGAACGCCGTATTGAGCGTCTTGTAAATCCGGCCCTCAACTACGGACTTCCCGCATTCCTGGTAGAGGGCGGCGGACTGAATTCCGGTTATATGATCGTGCAGTATTGTGCTGCTGCCCTGGTATCTGAGAATAAAATACTGGCTCATCCGGCCTGCGTGGACAGCATTCCTTCTTCCGCCAACCAGGAAGACCATGTATCCATGGGCACCATCTCCGCAAGAACAGCCCGGGATATTGCCGAAAATGTACGTCGTGTACTGGCTATGGAAATTCTCTGTGCCTGCCAGGCAATTGATTTAAGAAGCCAGTCAGATGCCGGTAAAAAGGGTGCGCTTGGAAAAGGAACAAAAGCAGCCTATGACATGGTCCGCAGCAGAATCCCATTCTATGACAAAGACCGTGAGCTCTACCCTGAAATCAATACCTGTGAAGAACTGCTTGCTGATGACAGCCTGCTCCAGGCAGTGGAAAACGCCTGCGGCCCCATCGTCTTTTAAAGAATATAGGAGTTAAATATGGAAAATAAAAAAGAATACAGCTCAAGCATTAAAGTACGTTTCTTTATCTGCAGTATTATTGGTGTTTTTCTTTTCTTTGTTACCATTCCTTACAATGGCAACAAAAAAGTGCCCATGGTACATATCATGGACATCATTCAGACTGCACTTGGTCCAAAAGTCCAGTATATTTTTGTTATGATTTCCTGCCTTGTTGTACTGGCAGCCAGCATCTATGTAAAATACGGAAAAAATGTACCCGGCATCCTGAAAAGTACTTATCAGAAAGATAATCTTTTCTCCTACTTTACTTATGTCACTGCAGCTATTTTCAGTGTCATGGCTATCTTCCAGATTGGGCCTGCTCCTATTATAGACCCGGAGATCGGGGAGACCTCTCTGAGCATTGCCGCTGATTCGTTCTTTGCCATCATGGTAGCCGGAACCCTGGTTGCTTTTATCACAGAATTCGGTTTTCTGGAATTTCTGGGAAAACTGCTCGAGCCGATCATGCGCCGTGTCTATAAGGTACCCGGCAAATCGGCTGTGGATGCTATTTCTTCCTTTGTGGCAGCTCCCGCGGCAGGCGTTATGATCACCAATGACCTGTATCAGAAGAAAGTATATACAGCCAGAGAAGCCAGCTCCATCACCACCAACTTCAGTATTGCCAGTCTGGGCGGTTTTGCCTTCCTGTCATCCATTGCAGGAATAGAAAATCTCTACAGCGAGGTTGTACTGGCGGCTTTTATCTGTGTATTTGTACTGGCAGCAATTATGATCCGTATTCCTCCGCTGTCCAGAAAACCGGATACCTATATTGACGGAACCGTACAGACAGAGACCCAGAGAAAACCGGAACACTACAGTGGCCAGACATTTCCCACCGCATACCAGGATGCTCTGGAAAAAGCATCGGGAACAAAATTCACTGTATTTTTAGAACAGCTGAAATCTTCTTTTATGTTTGGTATCAAGGTAAATGCTTTTATTGTATCCCTTTCCGTTATCTGCCTTCTGATTTTTAACTATACACCTATTGCCAAATGGATCGCCATTCCCATGGCACCGATTTTAAGTCTCTTAGGACTTCCGGATGCACAGCAGATTGCTGCTTCCTCCATTGTGGGAATCTTTGCGTTGTCCATACCGGCAACCCTGATCAAAGGCAAAGCTGTGGCTGCGGCCAGTGCGTTTTTCGTTGTTGTGCTGTCCACATCACAGATCATATTCTTTACGGAGAGTGCCAACGCCATGCTGGAATCTGATATTCCCGTAGGCTTCGGAGACCTTGTTAAAATTTTCTTCATCCGCACCATCATTCTGATTCCAATGGTAGCGCTGATGGCAAAAATACTGGTGTGACAAACTGGTAAATCTATATTCGGAGTGTGAAAATCATGAAAGAAAACCATAAAATTTTATTTGAGCCTTACCAATTGGCAGGCTGTACCCTGAAAAACAGATATGTGATGGCAGCCATGGGCACCGGCGGTATGGTAACCGCTGAGAATACATTTAACGAACGCGGAATTGAATACTATGTGGCAAGGGCCAAAGGCGGTGTGGGCCTCATCATCACAGGTACCATTTACGCGGAAAACGATATTGAAAAAGCAGTGGACGGAACCATGCCGTGCCCCACGGACAACCCTTCCACATTTATCATGAACACAGCGGAAATGTGTGAGCGTGTCCACGCTTACGGCTCCAAAATTTTCACTCAGCTCACTGCCGGCTTCGGCCGTGTGCTGAAACCTCACCTGCTCTGCGGACAGCCCCCCATCGCCCCCTCCCCGATCAGCAGTTACTGGGATGAGAACCTTATGTGCAGGGAACTGACCGTGGATGAGATCCATACCATCGTAGAACGATGCGGCGATACGGCAAAAATCTGCCAGCAGGCAGGCTTTGACGGTATTGAAATCCATGCCGTCCATGAGGGATATCTTCTGGATCAGTTTGCCATTCCGTTCTTTAACAAACGGACGGATGAATACGGCGGATGCCTGGAGAACCGTCTCCGGTTTGCCTGTGAAGTAGTACAGAATATCAAGAAAAAATGTGGTGAGAAATTCCCGGTCATCCTTCGCTACTGTTTAAAATCCTACATAAAAGGCGTGCGCCAGGGGGGCCTTCCCGGCGAAGAATTTGAAGAACTCGGCCGTGATATCCCGGAAGGTATCGAAGCTGCCAAGATTCTGGTCAAAGCAGGCTACGATGCACTGGATGTGGATGCCGGAGCCTATGATTCCTGGTACTGGTCGCATCCGCCTATGTATTTTGAAAAGGGAATGAACCTTCCCTTCGGCGAAATTCTGAAAAAAGAAATGGATGTCCCCATCCTCATTGCCGGACGCATGGAAAATCCGGACCTGGCTTCCGAAGCCCTGCGGGATGGCAAAACCGACCTGATCGCCCTGGGCAGAAGTCTTCTGGCTGACCCTGACACGGTAAATAAAATCCGAAGCGGCAGATTCGAGTTTGTCCGCCCCTGTCTCGGATGCCATGAGGGCTGTATGAATCGGCTTATCACCGCCAAACCTGTTTCCTGCGCAGTGAACCCTTCCTGCGGAAGAGAGACATACTATGATCTGAAGCCCGCATGTGTACAGAAAAAGATTCTCATCATCGGCGCCGGCGTGGCAGGTATGGAGGCAGCAAGAGTCCTGAAACTCAGAGGACATTCCCCTGTCATCCTGGAAAAAAGCAGCCGGCCGGGCGGCTCCCTTCATCTGGCAGGTGCACCTTCATTCAAGCACGATGACTTAAAGCTGATTGACTGGTATCAGAGAACCCTGGAGGAAATGGGTGTGGAGATTCATTACAATACTGCTGTTACGGCAGAAACCCTGAAATCCTATCCCCATGACGCCGTGATCGTTGCCACCGGTTCCACGCCGCGGACCCTCCGTCTGCCGGGAAATCACGATATGTACCCTGCAGAGCGCATCTTCTCCGGCGAGATCAAACCGGGCAGCCATACCGTCATCATCGGCGGCGGTCTTGTAGGATGCGAACTGGCCCTTGACCTGGCTGAAAACGGAAAACAGGTGACGATACTGGAAGCCCTGCCTGAGATTTTATCTGCAGGGGCACCGGTTCCCCATATGAATAAGATCATGCTGAAGGATCTGCTGCACTTCCACCATGTACAGCAGATTGCAGGCGCAGGCGTCAAATGCATCGAAGGAAACACGGTGACCTACACAAAAGACGGTGAAGAGCACAAATTAGACGCTGACACATTTGTCTGTGCCATCGGATATACCTCCAACAATTCACTTTACGAGCAGTTAAGCCTGGAAGAAAATGAGATTTATCTGCTGGGTGACGCACGGAGAGTACGCAATATTATGTATGCAGTCTGGGATGCCTACGAGCTGGCACGCAGTCTGTAAAGGCAGGGAAGGATATACAATATGGACACTATTTTATATGCATGGGAGGGGCCTCTCCCCTCCCCCGGTACCTTCGACCCGGCAGTACGCCGGGCACCGAAGCGGGAGGTTGCACTGAGTGAGGCAGACGTAAAGCTTGCCCTCAAAAACGCTCTGCGTTATATTCCCCCCGAATACCACCGGGAGATCATTCCTGAATTTTACCAGGAACTTATGGAACACGGCCGGATCTACGGCTACCGTTTCCGTCCCCACGGAGCTATCTATGGAAAACCCGTGGACGAATACAAAGGGAAATGCCTGGCCGGAAAGGCCATTCAGGTCATGATCGACAATAACCTGAATTTTGATGTGGCACTTTATCCCTACGAACTGGTCACATACGGAGAAACCGGACAGGTATGCCAGAACTGGATGCAGTACAGGCTCATAAAAAAATACCTGGAACAAATCACAGAAGAACAGACTCTTGTAGTCAGCTCCGGTCATCCCGTAGGACTTTTCAAATCAGCCCGCTCCTGCCCCAGGGTCATTCTTGCCAATGGTCTCATGGTAGGTAAATATAATAATCTGGAACAGTGGAATCGCTGCGCTGCCCTTGGAGTCACCAATTATGGTCAGTTTACCGCCGGAGGCTGGTTTTATATCGGCTCCCAGGGAATTGTGCACGGTACGTATTCTACCTTCCTGGCAGCAGCCAGGCAGATCCTTCACAAAAGCAATGAGGAAGTCCTCCGCGGAAACCTGCTGGTTTCAGCAGGCCTTGGAGGCATGAGCGGGGCGCAGGGTAAAGCCATTGAGCTTTGCCAGGGCGTGGGCATCATCGCAGAGGTGGACGTCTCTAAAATAGAGCTGCGTATGCGCCTGGGATGGATAAAATCCATGGCACGTACCCCCGAAGAAGCCTTTGCACTTGCAAAAGAATATCAGGAAAAAAAGGAACCGGTCTCCATTGCCTTCCATGGAAATATTGTAGATCTGCTGGAATACGCAGTGGAAACAGACCAGAAAATCGACCTGCTCACAGACCAGACATCCTGCCATGTGGCATTTGACGGCGGGTACTGTCCACAGGGTCTTACCTTTGAAGAGCGGACAAAAATGCTTGCCGAAAACAAACCTTTATTTGAAGAAAAAGTAAAGAAAACACTGTTCCGGCATCACGAACTGATCGAAATCCTGCGTTCCAGAGGTACCTATTTCTTCGACTACGGAAACAGTCTGACTACTACAATGTATGACATTGGAATCAGGGAAGTGTGCCGGAACGGAGTAAATGATCTGGATGGATTCATCTACAAATCCTTTGTGGAAGAATTCATGGGGCCGACCCTCTTCGATTATGGTTACGGACCCTTCCGCTGGGTTGTATTAAGCGGAAAACCGGAAGATCTTGCACTTACAGACCAGACCGCAATGGACTGTATTGACAAAGACCGCCGGTTCCAGGACTATGACAACTATCTGTGGATCAAACACGCAGGTGAAAACAATCTGGTCATCGGTACTCAGGCCCGAATCCTTTATCAGGACGGCGAGACAAGGAAAAAGATCGCGCTTGCCTTCAACCGTCTGGTACGGGAAGGCAAAACCGGGCCTATCATGATGGGCCGGGATCACATGGATACCGGAGGTGTGGATGCACCCTCAAGAGAAACCTCCAACATCCATGACGGCAGCAACATAACCGCAGACATGTCCGCACTTGTCTACGGCGGTGACGCTGCCATGGGAATGACCATGATGACCATGCACAACGGCGGCGGAACCGGCATCGGCAATTCTCAGAGCTGCGGCTACGGCCTGCTCCTGGACGGTTCTCCTGAGGTGGATGAGATCATCTGCCGTGCAGTGAACTATGATGTCATGTGTGGTGTCGCAAGGCGTGCCTGGGCAGGTAATCCCCACGCACTGGAAACTGTCTCTCTCTATCAGGAACCGGGAAATACACTCACCCTTCCTTTTAGCTGCGATGATCAGGAACTTTCAGAAATGATTAACGGCTTAAGTAAGTAAACAATTGTCTCATGCACCCTCTAAAGCATAAGGACATAAAACAGCCGCACAGTATGATTCTTCCGTATACTGTGCGGCTGTATTTCTTTCCTGAACCGGCATGTGGATTTTACGGGCGGCAGGATTGGTTTATCGGTTATTTACAGTGATGATAGAATTCTTTCAATTCGGCTTTTACTTCCGGTGAAAGCTGGCTCTTTTTCACTCCCTGTACTGCCCCTTCCAGGCCATACAGACGGTGGATGCAGGCAGAATCATCGATGGCTTTGATCTTTAACCATGCCTGCCTGCTTCCTATTTCTTTTAACTGGTCATAAGTAGTGATTCCGACCTGATTGAGTTGTTCTTCTACCACCGGGCCGATATTCAGAAGCTTTGATAGTTCTCCCATCTTATCCCTTCTTTCGTTGTTTGTGTTTGATACTCTTTTATTCATGCGTATCCTGCATCAGAATCTCATGATCAAAGTATTGTTCCTGAAAATGCACTGCCTTTTCTATCTCATCAATGCTGAATTTCATATTCTCAGGAGCTGCCACCCACTTATCCTCCACATCGTTTTTCCGGTGGATCACAGCGATGATAACACCCTCCGCGCATTCGACAGGTTCATGGATGCCCATAAAATAGACGTCCTGTTCCTCCTGGTCAGCAGCCAGGATTCCTTCGATATATCCATAATTAATGGGATAATACAGGTCTTTGTGTTCCGGATGATAGCTGCCCAGAGGCCTGTCTATGATCACTTTGACATGCATGCCCAATACCCTGTTCAAACTGTCTTTCATCTGTATTCGTATACCTCCAGAGCTCCGTTTTTCTGCGTATAATTGAAATACTCCTCGTTTGTCATATCCACAAAATAAGATCTGATGACCCGGCAGACTCCGCCATGGCTGACCAGTAAAACATTTTTACCTGCCTCTTTTTCTCTGATCTCATCCAACAGCCCATACACACGAACGGCAGTCTGCATCATGGATTCCCCGCTGGGATAACGGAACGCAAAATTTTTCTTATTCCTCAGAAAATCCTCATTTTTTCTATCCACGCCCTCGTAAATGCCATAGTCCTGTTCCATCAGTCTGTTGTCTGTGAAATAGGGGATTCCCATTCGCTCTGAAATTATTCTGCTGGTTTCCACCGCGCGGCGCAGGGGTGAGGAATAGATCATATGGATGCGGCACCCGGATACATTTTCGGCCAATGCTTCAGCCTGCTTATATCCTTCCGGGGTTAAATCCACATCTGTTCTGCCGCAGACTTTATGGAGGGCATTCCATTCTGTCTGTCCGTGTCTTGCTGTGTATATAATCATATGTTTCACCTCATTTTGGAATCTATCCACTGTACCCGATGAAAGCCCCTTTATCTGGCTGCAGCCGTAATCATTCTGTTTTCTTTTTATGGTTTACCGCATTAAACGGGCATCTTTTCCCGATACACTGATGGTTTTTACTTGTAAACGTGCATATGATCTCATCCGGCAGTTCCATCTGAATCTTTTTGCCTTCTGCGTTTGGTAAATGCTCCTCTGCAAACCGCACGGCCTCTTTCATGGCAAGGAAAGCATTCCTCTTGCAGCATCTGGGGCCGTCAATGGCTCCGATTTGTGCCAGCGCCCTGGATGTCATCTGATTGGAAAGACCCCAGCTTTTTCCGCTTAAAGGTGTGGCACCTGTGACGAGACTGACAAAGATCCCGGTGCTGACTGCTGCACCGCAGCATCCCCAAAAGCCGCATGTACCTCCCGGCACCTGACTGCCGCGTTTTTTCATCTCTTCTATTACCGTATCCAATTCGATGTCACCGCCTGCATTTTTATAAGCTGCCAGCAGAGCAGCTCCCACCAGCACATGATTTTCCGGACCATGCATATGGATAAATGGGGTTTCCATCATCTGAACCGCAATTTCATACGGATTCTTTGATTTACTATGCAGACAGATCTCTTTTACGGCTTCAATCCCTTTTTTAGAATGGCAGGTGTCACATACATAGTGGCCGTCCGCACAGGCCGCATTACTCATAAATTTTTTATGGCAGTATATGCACTCCATTTCCACGCTTTCTTCATGATAAATTAACTCTTTGCCGCATACAAGACAGGCATTTTGACTCTTTGAATGTGCCATACTCTTCCTCCGCTTTTTTGTTTTGAGGTAAATTTTTCCGGTGTCCGGACACAGATATCACACTGAAACATTTACGCGCCCCGGATACTGACATTTGAATCAGCACAGTCTGTTACAGAGGGGCCTTCAAAATTTACCAATACCTCTTGTTATCTGTTTTTTATTATATCAGAGATAAGATATTATTTATATATCAAAATATATTTATAATCCTGGTTTTCCACATAAATCCTTATTTTCAACCACGTTCTAAGCCGGACTTACGCGCCGGAGCACAGTCGCCTGCGGGCATCCTCCTGCCAAAAGTGCACATCAAAAAGCTGATGCCCATCTCCTCCGGAAACGAACATCAGCTTTATGCCTCTCATGTCACTTCTTTAAATACTGTACGGTAATCCCTTTCTTCCAATAATATGGCTTGATCTGTACTGCCCCTCTCTCATGTTTTCCATAGACCGCAATCCTCTTCTCCACTCCGGGAAGCAGGTCAAAGTAATTATCCTCAAAAATCCAGCCGAATTCTTCTCCGTCCTCTCCTCCCCGCAGTTCCACGCATCTTGCAAAGGTATCCGTTTTCAGTACAAGTATCCCCGCCTCTGAGATACAGGATAATTTTCCGCTTCCCGGGAAGGTGATCCGTCTTTCCATCTCCACAAGATCCATGGATTCCGCCATGACATTGCCCCTATCATCTTCCGCAAATGCCGCAAGAACACAATCCTTTTTAAACTGTCCGAAAGCATCCAGATCACCGATTAAAACGGATTCATCCGGACAGCAGGAAAACGGTATTTCCAGTTCATCCTCCACCTGATTCTTTCCGGGACTGAAAAGCTGTACTCTCACGATTCCTTCCTTTTTCTCAGGCGTATCGTTGACGGCCCACAAAGTAATATGATTTCCTATGGAAAAAGAAATCTGAAACGGCTCATACGCTCTTTTCAGCGCATAGTAGGCCCGCATAGGCTCATTGAAATAGTCCACGACCCCATACGAAATGATATTGCTGTTGTTATTAAATTTCCACAGAAGATGTCCTTTTGTCTTGCGTGTCTTATCTGCATCCGCTTCCGATCTACCTCTTCGGAACCGCTCCACTTCTCTTCTGATATACTCACTGTGAGCCATGCCGATCCGGTAAATAAGCTCCTCTGCATTTTCCGCGTCATAGTAATGTTCCACAGGCCCTAATTTGACTGCTCCGTCATTTGTATTATGAAGGTTCCAGGTGTCCGGCCAGGCCAGCGGTTTTCTTTTAGTACTTACATTCTGATATCCTGCTGGCCACAGCTCCTCAGGCTTCATCATCTTTTTCATGGTCTTCAGTTCAGGCGCCGATACTCTGCAGTTTTCACTTAAGAATACAGGATAGTCTCTTCCCGGAACAAACCACAGATGGGTGTATCCATGCGTATCTCCGCCCTTCGGGTCATTGGAGAAATCACCTCCAAAGGGAGAGGTTCTGTGATAATATCTTCCGAGGTCCAATTTCCGGCAGACATTCGGAAACACTTCACAAAATATTTTTTCACCGAAACAGTATTCTCCCTTATACTGCATATCCCGGGACCAGTACATCTCATTTCCTCCGCACCAGAGCAAAATAGAGGGATGATGCTTCAGTCTTTTCACCAGAGTCTCTGCCTCCTGTCTGCACATGGAAAGCATCTCCTCTTCCTCACTGTACATATGAAATCCCAGATAAAAATCCTGCCACAGCAATATCCCTCTCCTGTCGCACGCATTATAAAAATCATCATCCAGGATCTCACTCTCTCCCCAGATGCGAAGACAGTTAAAATTCCCCATTTCAGCCAGATCCAGCAGTCCATACAGCTTTTCCTTCACTCTGCCGTAACAGCCGGTAAGGGTATCCGCATGCGCAAGATTTGCTCCCCAGAGTTTCAGGGGCCTGCCGTTTACGGAAAAATCCATATCCCCTTTCCTTTCCATTCTTCGGAAGCCGAACTGCCTTTTATAGACATCCAGGACTGTATTTCCTCTTTTCTCTGACACCTCCACATCATAGAGCTCCGCCGCTCCATGGGACCGGGGCTGCCATAATCTGGGATTCGATACGGGGATTTCCAGATATTCTGTATGCTCTGTCTCTGTTCCCTCACAAATCATATTTCCCTGCATATCTGTTATCCTGTACTCCAGCACCCTTTCAGCCTCCGGGTGGAAATAAGTAAAGTCAATCCTAACCTTTCCCTCATCCAGACCTGCGTTTACGCTGACATCCATAACCGCTTCCTGTATGCCGTCATAGCCCACTCTCTCCAAATAAATATTTCCGTAGACTCCCATCCGGATCAGATCCGGTTTCGGTCCCGAAAATTCATGGTATCCGGAGCGGAATACCCTGGCTTTACAAAACTCCGGTACCCTGTCTTTATATTTTTTCGGAAGGGTTATCTTTTGAAGCTCCTGCCGCGGCGGCTTCACTTTCAATTCAAGCAGATTTCTTTTCTGCATGCCGGCAATGCCATGCAGCACCAGAGGCATATATGCACTTTTATTTTCCCCTGCCAGTTCGCCGTTCAGATAGATCTCCACAAATGTATCAAGTCCCTGAAAACAGAGATTCCATTCTCCTGAATCATCCTCTACCTCAAACTCGGTTCTGTAACACCATTCCGCCTCTCCAATCCACCGGTTCTCGTTGATCCCGGTAATATTGGGATTTGGAATCTGCTGATGGTCCAACAAAATATCATGGACCTGGCACGGCATTTTTTCTATGTCCAGTTCCCTGTTGTCCGGTCCCAGCAGTTTCCAGCCTTTCTGCAGTAAAATTCGTTCCATCCGTTTTATCCTCTCTGTTATATCTTATCTTTTCACAGCCCCCATACTGCGCCTTCACACAAATGGTTCCATATTCTTTATTTCCCAGTATCTTTACCGTCTTCCTCTGCCCCGGCAGCATATCGAAATAATTGTCTGAAAACAGCCAGCCGAATGGATCGCCGTCCTGCTCCCCGGTTATCTGCACACAGCGCGCAAATCTGTCCGCAGTGATCACCAGTTCATCTCCGCGCATTTCCAGTTTCAAACCGGCATTTGGAAATTTCAGATGTCTTTCTATATCCACATAATCAATACATACCGAAACCTCGTTTCCCTTTTCATCACAGAGAACCGCGAACAGAGCACAGTCCTTCGAGAAAAACCGAAAGTCAGCCAAATCATCAAGAAGCACTGCATCCCCCTGCGGCACAGAGATTTTCTTCTCCTTTACCTTCTGTATCTGCCCGCTCACAATATGAAAAAGCCCATATCGTACAGATCCTGCAGCCTCTTCCCCGGAGTCATTGACGCACCACAGACGGATGCTTTCCTCCTTCTGAAAGCACAAAAGAACTGGTGAAAACACACGCTTTAGGGAGTAATAAGGAATATATCCCTCCTGAAAAAAGTCTATGGCCGCACAGTAGACCTTCGGCCACGTGTCCACCAGTTTGCAGGCAAAATATCCCTTGGAACGGCCGGAATACACCTCAGGTTCTCTGCTGCCGATTCTCACCTGCTCGCCGTACCGCCTGATTTCCTTTCCGTAAGCCGCACCAAAACGGTATATAAGATCATCCGCATTTTCCGCATCGTAAAATTCCCAATAGTCACCCGTTTTTCGCTGCCCCTGGGCTGAAATATGGCTCCGCTCCAACCAGGTATCCGGCATACTATTGCTGCTGCCGTCCAAAACCAGTCCTGTAAATCCCTTCGGCCAGATGTCCCCATGGATCATTTTTTCCAGACTGTGTTTCACCGGAGGCGCGGTTCTGATATGCTCGCTGATAAAATTCGGATAGGATTTATAAGGATATTCCCACACACAATCATAGGTATGCAGATCGCCTGCCCTGGGGTCATTGGCCCACTCTCCGCCATAGGGTGAATTGGGATGATAATATCTGTCTTTGTCAAGGCGTTGTGCAATCTCCGGGAAATCTTCCAGAAAAATCTCTTTCCCATAGGGACAGCACCCCTGAAATTCAGCTCCCATTAAGGTTTCATTTCCCCCGCACCACAGAAGCAGGGAAGGATGATGTCTGAGCCTCCTTACAAGGAACTCTGCTTCCTTTTTGCAGAGTTCTCTTATCTTCTGACTGTCAGGATAGGCTCCATGTCCGAGAAAAAACTCCTGCCAGACAAGGATGCCGCGTCTGTCACATTCATCATAAAATGCATCCGGCAGTGGAATGCCTTCGCCCCATATACGAAGCGTGTTCATATTGGCATTCTCCACCATCTCAAAGAGACGCTGTTCCCGCTCCGGCTGATAACAATGCGTGTAGCCCTGCAGAGGGTCCAGGCTTCCGCCAAACAGTCTCACCTTTTTCCCATTGATTCGGTATGCAAAAGGCACGTCCATCTCCACGCTGCGAAACCCAGCCCTTTTCAAAAGGCGGTCGCAGACCTTCCCGTTCTTCCACAGTTCTATACATATATCCGCCAGGTTTTGTCTCCCGAATCCCCTCGGCCACCACAGAGGCGGGTCCTCCACCTCTATCTCTTCCCGGATGCTCCAGCCGTACCCGTTGACCTCAGGCCCGAAACTCTGCATTTTGCACCTGCCCGGTGTTCCGTTTCCGTCCTCCGAAGGGAAGTTCCAGTGTACTGTCAGATGATCCGGTCTGCCGGTGCCCCTCATTTCTATGGAGAGCACACCACGCCCGTCCGCCTCCACTCTGGCCTGTATGAAATCCTCCTTGATCTCTTCTTCCTCATAATATACAAGAGATACCGGTGCATATACGCCTACGGGTGTGAAATAGGGCACTGCCCCCTGGTAGCTGCTTCCCTTTTCCATTTTTTCCGGCGGAAAATCATGTATCGGTTTTCTGACTGTTTTGCAGCGCAGAACAGATCCGTTCCACTTTTCCTTCCATTCCTGTTCTCTCATATAAGAGATGGGACTTATAAAATGCAGATAAAGGGTATTGTTCTCTTCCAGAAAATCCGAGACTTCAAACTCTGCGGGGAGATAAAAATCCTCACTTCTGCCCAATTTTCTGCCATTCAGCCAGATGTCCGCCACGGTGTCCAGTCCCCCGAAAAACAGCCTGCATTTTCTGCCTTTCTCACCGGCAAAACAGCATCGGTATATCCAGTCTGATTCCCCGATAAAAAGTGCTTTTTCACACCATCCCAGCCTGAATTCTTCCGACAAAAGACCATGGTCATATAAAATATCCTGTACCTGGGCAGGCATATTTCTCACGGGTAACCACTCCCTATCTTCCCCAGCTTTTTTCAGACTCCATCCGTCTTTCAGCTCTACATTTGTTTTCATAGAACACTCCGTATCCGGTCAGAATACAAATCCTTCTGTTCCTTTTAGTTTTTCCATAACACTGCCGTCAAGAACGATTCCGCTGGCAGACACATTTTTTCTGACCTGGGACGCGTTTTTGGCGCCGGGTATGACACAAGTGATCCCGGGATAATTCAGGTTGTAGGCAAGGGCAAGCTGTGCCATGTTTTGTACCGGTTCTTTAACACAGGAGCGGATGATCTCCATATCTTTTTCCACTGCGGCAAAGCGTTTTTCTGTCCAGAAACCCGCTCTGTTATCTCCCTGTGAGAATTTTGTATCTGCCGGGTATTTTCCTGTGAGAATGCCGCTTGCCAGAGGCTGACTGGTGAGGACGGGAATATCCCTTTCTTCGGCGATTCTTACTACTTCCAGATTGGATTTATTGAGAATATTAAAGGGACATTCGAGGGCCTCAATGACGCCATCTTTATCTGCCTCAAAGGCATGGAGCGTATCCGCTGCTCCCCACATGGCAAGTCCGCAGAACCTGGCCTTTCCGGAACGTTTCAGCTCTTTCATGGTATCCAGCACCTGCTCCCTGTCCTGCCATCCCGCATCCGGGACATGGAGAAGATAGACATCCACATAGTCCGTCTGCAGTCTTTTCAGGCTCTCGTCAAGGCTCATTTTCAGGTATTCTCTGGTGAAATTTTTACTTCTTTCCGGTACGCGGAAGTTAGTCCCCCCTTTTGTCACGATCACCGCTTTGTCACGTTTTCCGATCAAAAATCTGCCTATCAGTTCCTCACTGTGCCCATTCCCATAGGAATCACAGGTGTCGTATAAATTCACACCTTCCTCCCATGCACAGGCAAGGGCCTCCATGGAAAGAGCATCATCGCATCCCTCTCCCCAGCCGGAGCCTCCGATCGCCCATGCTCCGAATCCGATTTCTGATACCTTAAGTTCTGTTTTTCCGAATCTTCTGTATTTCATACTATTTTCCTCCTCACTGTTCCCGGCTCCTATCTGCCGGTACCCATACCTATTGCAGTATCCGGCCTAAATTTCAGCATCCGGCCTAAATTCAGATGTTCAGTTTTGCATATGTTTTATCATATACCGCTCTGGCTTTGATCGTTCCGCTTCTGTGACTGTTTCCATATCCCACTCTCTTGATCTCACCGGGGAAAAGGTCAAAATAATTGTCCCTGAAATCCCACCAATAAGCGTCTCCGTCTTCCTCTCCGCTAAGTTCCACACAGCGGGCAAACTGCCTGGCCCTAAGGCAGATTTCATCTTTTTCTTTCCACATTTCTATCCCGGACTGCGGAAAAACAAGATGTCTTTCTATATCCGCAAATGCGTGATTTTCTGCTGCAGTCTGTCCCTTATGGTCACAAAAAACGACTCTGATGATCTTGTCGCGTGTGAACTGTCCAAAGGAATCCAGTTTTCCCGCCAGGACACTTTCCCCTGCATCACATTTCACCGGAAAATCTTCTCTCTTCGCAAAACAGTTTCCCTGCAGATCAAAAAGTTCCGCCCGAATACGCCCCTCCACCGGCATTCCCGTATCATTGACAAGCCATACATACAGATGATCCGATACCTCCACCTGTACACAGAGCGGTTCATATGCCCGTTTCAAATAATAATACGGCATTTTCTGTTCCAGATAAAAATCCAGCATGGAGCTGTAAATGTGTGGAAACGTGGTATTCCATTTCCATATAAAATGCCCTCTGCAGTTTCTTTCCCCTGCCGCATTGTCCGCCTTTTTTCCTCTTCTGTACCGCTCTGCCGTATCTTTGATGTACTGTCCTGCTGCTGCCCCATACTGATAAACCATTTCCTCCGCGCATTCCGGGTCATAGAATTCCTCAATGGCGGGAATCTTCTTCCAGGACTCCGCTGACGTGATCTTCTCATAGGCTTCCGGCCACGGCAGGCTGCCGTGTCTCTGCCTTTCCGGCTTTGGAAGCGTATCCGTCTTCAGATACCGTTTCAGTGTCTTCACACCAGGAAAGGAAACCCTCAGATTTTCACTGGCAAAGAGAGGATAGTCACTTCCCGGCACATACCAGGAATTGGTATAACTGTGCGTATCTCCCTTCCCCGGTTCATTAGAATAGCTTCCAAAAAACGGTGAATTTACATGATAATACCGGTCCGGGTCCAGTCTGAGGCACAGCCTTTTCAAATCATATTCAAAGAAATCTGCCGCCAGGTAAGGCCTTGACGGTGCGGCGAAATCCCGGCTCAGATAGCACTCATTCCCTCCGCACCAGAGCAGAATGGAGGGATGATGCTTTCTGCTCCTTATCATATATTCTGCTTCCTGCAGTATCTTTTCCTTCACCTCATCCACATCCGGGTACTGGGTGTGTCCGCAGAAAAATTCCTGCCACAAAAGAATGCCGTTCTCATCTGCAAAGTCGTAGAGAAATTCCCCAAAAGGCACCCCTTCCCCCCAGATGCGGAGTGTATTTACATGGGCATCCTTTGCAAGCGTTAAAAGCCGTCTGATCCTGTCTGTATCCTCACAGAGCGTGTATCCCTGATCCGGTGTCAGATTAGCGCCCCATAACTTCACCGTTCTGTCGTTGATCCGGAAATCCAGCATTCCCTGTACCGTGACCTTCCTGAAGCCAATGGATTTTTGACACGTATCCAGGACCTGCCCGTCTCTTATGAGTTCCGCCCGAACCTGATACAGATTCTGCCTGCCGTAACCTGCGGGCCACCACAGATGCACATTTTCCAGCACAGCTTCAAAACAGCATCCGGCACTCTTTTCCTGCTCCCATATCATCTCCCTGCCATACAGGATCTTCACCTGCATACGTTCATCCGAGCCGGCCTTCTTTTCCCCGGACAGCATGGGATGGGTCTGTACTTTTGCAGTATCAAGGGTTTCATTCAGAGAATATTCCACATCCATCCCATCTATCTGCAGTCTGTCCGGTATTTCAAACAGAATGACCTTTCCAAACACCCCCACCTTATAAAAATCCGGATCATTTCCCAAATAGGTTGTAAAGTCATGAAAGGTTTTTCTAAGAAACCGGCAGGAATCCACCATTTTCTCTGCCAAGACACTGCTGTATTTTTCCTCCGCCTTTTTCAGGGCTTCCTTCACTGGACTGAAGATAATTTCCAGTGTATTTTTTCCCGGCTGTACAAGAGAAGAGATATCCAGTCTGCACGGCAGATAGCAGTCATTATGTCTTCCCGCCGATTCCCCGTTTACCCTGATCTCGGCAAAAGTATCCAGCCCTTCCAGAAATAAAAGGTATTCTCCGCGGTCAGCCCCCCAGGATAAAAGTTCAAATTCCGTCCGGTATATCCATGTCTTATCGTTGACCCATCTGCAGTCTGTTGTCTTTCCCCACCGGTAGGAATCCCCTATCCTTCCATGATGGTATAAAATATCATGAACCTGTATGGGCATGGCGGGAATCTCCATTTGTTCCGCGCTTCCCTGTTCCTCCAGATACCAGTTTTCTGCCAGTATTCTTTCTCTTTTCATAAATTTCATCACCCCTTTACGCTGCCTGCCACCAGTCCGCGTATCAGATATTTTGACCCGAAGGAAAACAGGATCAGAATAGGAATGGTGCCCATGGACAGTGCCAGGATCCTGGCTGCATAATCGGTTCTGTACTCACTGCTGATAAGGGCAATGGACAGAGGAATGGTATAATATTTCTGATCACTGATCATAACAAGAGGTGTCATGTAGTTGTTCCAGGACCATAAGAAGAACAGAAGGAAGATCGTGATAAGGGCCGGCCGGATAATAGGCATGATCAGCCGGAAAAAGATGCCGAATTCCCTGCATCCGTCCACCCTGCCGCTCTCGATGATCTCATCCGGCACTGAACTTTCTATAAACTGGCGCATCCAGAATACACCGAAGGCATTGGCCATACCGGATACGATCAGCGGAAACAGGGTGTTGTTCATCCCAATCCATCTCATCTCCATAACAAAGCCCACAAGGCCGAGCTGCTGGGGAATCGCCAGGGTTGCCACGATCATGGCAAAAAGCGGCTTCTTGCCCCTGAAATCATATTTTGCAAATGCATAGCCGGCCAGAGCGCTGACCAGCAGACCGCCGATGGTATTGCAGCATGCCACGATCAGGCTGTTTGCATAATAGAGCAGAAAGTTCTGACGCATGACTGCATGAAAATTCTCCACGAAATATTTTCCGAAGAATAATTTGACACCTGTATATAAATCCTCGCTGTAGTGTGTGCCCATGACGATCATCATATAGAAAGGAAGCAGGGCACAGACTGACAGGACCAGCATAAACAGATATAATGGTATTTTCCCTATCCAGACTGTTTTTTTCATACTCTCAATCCTCCTTTTTCTTTCCATTGACAACACGGAAAAGCACAAGTGACGCAGCCGCGATCACCAAAAACAGACAATATGCCAGAGCAGAACCGTATCCGAATTCAAAGTTCTTAAAGGAGCTGTCATAGAATTTCATCACAACTGTCATCACGGAACGATCCGGCCCTCCTGTGGGCTGTCCTGCGGAGTTAAACAGAAGCTGCGGCTCGTCAAACAGCTTGAATCCGTTGATCACACTGGTGATGATCACGAACACAAATATAGGTTTCAAAAGCGGTATGGTGATCTTCGTAAATCTGGCCCACCAGGACGCACCGTCAATCTTAGCTGCCTCATATAATTCATCCGGAATGGTGGAGAGTCCTGACAGAAACATGATCATCTTATATCCGTAATTCTTCCAGATCAGCATAAAGATCACCACTGCCCGGGCTGTCCATGCATGTCCCAGCCAGTAAACAGACTCTGCGCCGAACAGGTTTAAAAATGCGTTGACCACTCCGCTTTTCCAGTCAAACATCAACTGAAAGATAATACCCACTGCAACAGGCGTGGTTATGTATGGCAGAAAATTAATAAGCTGCAGCCCGTTTTGTGTCTTCTTGAAAAAATCTTTTAGAAAGGTTGCCGTCAGAAGTCCCAGCGTGATCTGGATTGGCGTGCTGATTCCCAGCAGGATCAGCGTATTCCAAAGTGATTTGTAAAAATATTTATCCTGTGTAAACACCCGCACATAATTCTTCAGACCCACAAAGGTCATTTCTCCGATTCCGTCCCAGCTTGTAAAACTGACACCAAGTGAAAACAAAATAGGGAAAAGGCCAAAGGCAATATAAAGCAGAAAATACGGCAGGATCATGGCATACGGTGCACTTTTTTTCGTCATGTATTTTTCCCCCTTTATGAGAAAAGGACCTGCTTTTCAGGCCCTTTCCCTCGTCTGTCCTAATCTGTCGTATTACTTTTCCAAATCCGGCTGCTTTGTGAGCAGTTCGTCTGTCATGGACGCGATCAGTTCGTCTGCTGTTATACTTCCGTCCACGGAGGCATTGATAGTTTTCAGGGCAAGGTTATAGGCGTCATTAATATCCTGGTCGTACTTGCTGGGTTCCCTTACTCCCTTGATGTTTGGCATTACTTCCTGTGCAATTGCCTGGAGCACATCCTGACCGGCAAAGTATTCATCCTCTCTGCTGTAGAAATCATCCTGTTCGTATACCGGTTTGAAAGGAGAGAAATTACCCTTGCAGTCTCTCTGAAGAGTCGCGCCCTTCTCGGAGCCAAACATGAATTTCACATACTCTGCCGCTGCCTCCTTATTCTTTGCAGCTTTTGGCACACCCATAACGGTTCCGCCCCACGGGAACGGACCTCCCGGAGGAAGCATGAAGCCCCAGCGCCCCTTACCGTCTTTGTCATTGGGTTTGATGGTAAATTCAACGGACCAGTTGGCGCAGGGATAGAAAATGTCACTGTCGCCCGCATAGGAAGCCCCTTCCTCCGCGGAACTGAAATCCAGTACATCCACGATTCCGGCCTGCTTCATCTCGATGAGTTTTTCAAAGATCGGTTTCATGGATGTTTCCAGATTGATCTTATCCCCGTCTACAAAAGGATCTGTGGACTGTCCCATAAGCATCTGTCCCGCTGCACCGATGCTGGAAAGCATGAATACTTTGCCTCCTGATTTTTCCTTCACTTCTTTTCCTTTTTCGATAAAGGAATCCCAGTCGGAGAGCATGGCTTCCAGTTCTGCAGGGTCATCGGTTCCCAGATATTCCTTTGCCAGTTCCCGTTTGTATGCCATGCCGGCCACAGACGGACACTCCGGACCAACATACTGTCCGCTCTCAGCAGTTTCCAGGGGAAGCAGATAATCCAGGACCTGGCTGGTGTCAAAATTATAAGGGTCTTTTGTTATGTCTTCCCAGATATCCAGGGACAACAGTTTGCCTCTGTAAGTGGCTTCCAGCCACGCCACATCCGGCATTTCCCCGCCGCTGGCCAGTGTGGTCTGCAGCTTCTGTGTCATGTCCTTACTCTCCACAGCAACCATATTGACCTTGATTCCGGTGGCCTCTGTAAATCCGGCGTTCATATTTTTCCCATTGTCGCTTGTGTCCCAGCACCAGATGGTAATCTCCCGGTCCCCTTCTTCACTTTTGCCTTCCTCTTTTGCTTTGTCCTCCCCGCCTTTTTCACTTTCTGAAGATGCACAGCCTGCAAGTGATGTGACTGCCAGCATGGACGCCATGAAAATCGTGATAATCTTTTTCTTCATTTCCTTTTCCTCCTTTATTTTTCACGCATCTTTTTTACATCTTCAGTATAGCTGTATATTTGTCACATAAAAATATGGGGATTCTTGGATTTTTTATACTTTTTTCACCTGTTTTTTTGTCGTCTTCGGCATTTCCCCCGCTTATCATCTATTTTTTGTCATTTTTTATATGTTTTTTATAAATTTTATATAACTGCCTTTCAAACAGGCTCTGGAGTGTGTTTGAAAATTGGAATGTCAGAATGAATTTCCAAACACGCTTTAGTCTCCCGATTTTTTGAAAGCAAAGGAGATAACGGTTCCTCCGCCGGGTCGCCTCTCCATTTTCAGAGGATGAACCTCCTTATAGATCAGCTTCAGCCTGCCGTTCACATTAAACATGCCGATATGTCCCCCGGTACGCTCCTCTTCCAGGCGCTGTCTGATGCGTTCCCTCTCCTCTGCCGTACATCCTACCCCGTCATCCTCCACGGTCACTTTTATCCAGTTATCTTTACCGGTTATCACAATTTTAAGCAGTGACGCCGTATTGCTCGGGATGATGCCGTGGAACACGCTGTTTTCCACCAGAGGATAGAGAATCATCCGCGGAATCTGTTCCTGCAGCAGTGATTCGTCAATCTCCCATTGAATATCCGGAATATTTTTATAGCAGATCTGCAGAACCTCAACATAGCGGCAGATATACTCCTTCTCCTCCGAAACCGCTGCCATTGCCTGCAGATCCGTGCGCAGAAGGGAGCGAAGAAGCAGAATAAAAGCTCTGGTCAGGCGGATGATCTCCTGGTAATCCTGTTTTCTGGCAAGGCAGATAACCGCATTTAAGGTGTTATAGATAAAATGTGGATTTAACTGATAAGACAGCATTTTAAGCTGAGAATCATATTGCTTTTTTTCACTCAGAAGGAGTTTTTCCGTGTGGTCGTTAATGCTTTTGACCATAGAATTGAAGACATTGGCCGCCTGCTCACATTCGTCCCCTGTGTGGATCTCAATGCGCTCTTCACGGCTTCCGCCGGCCACACTCTGCATTCCCCGCACAAGAGTATCAAGAGGCGTAATGATCCTCTGTACCAGACCTGCCACCAGGCTAAGCATCACAAGAAGACAGATCACTATGATAATGATCACAATATTATTCATCTGCCGCATAGTACCGGAGATATCCCCTTTTGCCACCTGATAACAGATATACCACCCATGGCTGCCTATGCTGTCTTTATAGTAATCCTTCTCCGAAAGGACTCCCTCCATGCCGGAATCCACATTGCTGTAGATAACTCTGCCGCTTTGGTTGTGAAGCTCCATCCCTATCTCATTTTCATCAAAAACAAGGGGAGAAATGATCCTTTCCGTATCTGCCAGAATAAACAGCTTTCCTCTTTTCACCCCGATCTTTGTCTTATCAAAAATGTCGTTTACATAGGCAATGGTATTCTTTTCGCCGTAAGATCTGTAATAATTCACCATATGCGGCACCAGAAATTCCCCGCTTATATCATCCCGCTGCATCTGTTCATAGGGAGCCTCAGACATAAGCTGTTCGTACTGGTTTATGGTCTCCATCACAACGCCGTCACTGTCTACGGCAAAAATATCCAGAATGATATTGTCCCTGAGAAGCTGGTATTCCTTCAGCTTTTTCTCCAGTGTCTGAATGACCGAATAGTATCCGTAACTGCCCTCCCGGCGCTGTGACTTTTGGTAAAAAGACTCCTGCACAGTCTCGTCAAAGGTAATATTTCTTGCATACATGCTGATCTCTTCCAGTGAGTTTGAGACCTGTTCTACCATCTTTAAGATCATGGTCCTGTTCTTCTCAACCAGGGAGTTTTCTATCAGCGGCTTCAGATACAGATATACGGCACCGCTGCAGAGAACAACGCATATCATGATAGCGCTCAATACCATGAGCAGCAGTCTTTTATATATTTTTGATTTCTTTTGATAAAGCATATGATCTTCCCCTTTGTACAATAGATTCCCCCTAATAATCCTTGGGATTTTTACCGGTTTCCTTTTTAAATACCTTGCTGAAATACTGGACGGTCTGGTAGCCCACCATTTCACTGACCTCATATATCTTATATTCTCCTGTTCTCAGCAGCCGTATTGCCTGATTCATTCTCACCTTTGTCAGATAGGCGGAAAATGTGGAACCCGTCTCTTTCTTAAAAAGCTGGGACAGATATATGGCATTCATGCCCAGATCCCCTGCCACGTCATTCAGGCTGATGTCACGGCTGTAATTCTGTTCCATGAACGCTTTGATATAGCGGACTTTTCCGGAATATCTGCTGTCTGAACTGCTTTCCAGCATTTCCATGATACCCTCATACTCCTTCATAAAGCTGTAGATATCCATCTTCTGAAAGTCCCTTTTAAATCTATCCAGACGCTCTTCTATTTCCGGCTGTTCCAGAGCTGCGCACCGGTGCATCAGAAAATAGAGCAGCTTCTCGGATACTTTGCGCCATATGTATAGATTTTCTGTCTTTACCACACTGCGGCACAGGACATTTTCCAAAAAGCCTGGCATATTTTCGTAGGAATCTTTTTCTATATTTTCTTCGACACACCTCAGCGCATCCTTTATCTCAGCCGAAAATTCCTCCTTTTCATCCTTTGCTGCCCTGTCCAGAATGCAGACGCCCCTGTGAAAAACGCGGCCTTTCATAATCCTTTCCGCTTCCTCCTTCGCCGGCAGGATATCCTTATTTTTTCTTATCATGCCGCCTATGGATGCTGTCATGGAAAGCCCCATCTGTGAAGAAAAAAGACTCTGTACCTTTGTGATAAACTCCCTGATTTCACTGTCCAGATGCATTTTGGAAATGCAGGAACGGACCCGGTAAAAGATCAGGATGCCTCCTCCTGAATTCTTCATCACCCTGATCTTGGAGCCGGGAATCTCTGTTTCGATCAGCTCCCGTATGCCCTCTTCATCCGGATGCATCAGGGGTTTTCCAATCTGCTCCAGCAAGATCAGAACACTTTTTCCTATCCATTCCAGTATGGTCTCATCACTTTTACATATCTCATTTTCACCTGCCAGAATCGCCTCCAGATATTGTTTCATTCTGACCTTATGTACATTTTCTTTTGTTTTCAGTGCCTCAATACAGCCGTTCAGTTCACGCAGCAGTACCTCTTCATCAATTTCGTATTTCAGTATGAAGGTTCTGACGCCCATCTGGAGCGCCCGCTTCGCAAGCTCAAATTCTTCATAGGCTGTAAGCAGTATAACCTCCGCCTCTATATTTTCCTTCTTCATCTGCGCCACCAGGTCAAGGCCTGTCATGATCGGCATTTTGATATCTGTGATAACAATATCCGGGCGATACCGTTTTGCGTATTCCAATCCTATCTTTCCGTTCCTTGCGTCGGGAAGCAGTTCAAAACCGTATCGTTCCCAATCAATCAGACTGATCAAATCTTCTCTTGTCAGATCCATGTCCTCGACTATCAATACCTTATACATTTTCTCCCTCCGCCCATAATATTATTGTTTATTATAACTCATTTTCAGAATATTCCCCTTATATATTTTAAGTGTTTTTTACAGTTATTTAAGATTATCCTGCGCATCATGCACCTTTCCCCGGGAAGGGACGGCAGCGCCCGGATCTTTTTGTTGTATAGGGAGCCACGGATTCCTTTCCGAACTGCAAAAAAAAGACAGTGTCCACATCACACTGTCTTTTCTCTGTATCTGTTATTTTACGCTGCTCTTCTCACAGCCTTCCGAAGAACCGGTCCCACAGCCAGCGCAGCCGCAATCTTGATCAGATCACCGGGCACATAGGGAATCACCCCGGCTGCCAGGCCCGCGCCAAAGGACAGATTGGCCTGAACGCAGAGCCATGCAGTCCCGAACAGGTAAGCCACCACGGTTCCCAGAACCATTCCTGCTGCCTGCAGCACTCTTTTTCCCTGAAATCTGTCCACAAAAAATCCGGCAATCAGCGCCATGAAAATAAATCCCACCAGGTATCCGCCCGTCGGGCCTGCCATTTTGCCAAATCCTCCGGCAAATCCGGAAAACACCGGAAGTCCTACCATTCCAATGAGCAGGTACACCAGATAGCTGACGGTTGCTGAATAAGTGCCAAGCACAAAAATGCTGAAATAGATGGCCAGATTGGTAAAGCTGATCGGCACCGGGCTGAACGGCAGCGGTATGGCCAGGGGGCCTAAAATGCAGGTTACCGCTGTCATCAGTGCAATGATCGTCATCTGTCTGGTACTCATTTTCTTGTTTTTACTGGGCATTGCTGTTTCCATATACTTTTCCTCCGAGGTTGCAAAACTTATTTCGACTTTTCCGCCTGTTGTTCGACGGCATAAATCTTTCCTGATTTTATAGAAAAGCTTTTCTCAAACATTTTTTACGGTTTTACCGCTTGTTTTGTGGCTGTGCTTTTCTTTACATAAAGAAGTATAATCAATCAGCCTCAAATTGTCAACTTATATTTTAATTTAAGTTAACATTATAAAATCTACATTATTTCATTCACCAAAAATTCTGCTATATAAAAAACCGTCTTGCAAAGGGTAAAATGGTGCCCGAGCGAACAATCAGAGTTATGAGCAACAGCATGAAGTAATGAAACGAAATGAGCTATTAATTTGAATAGTGTTTGGCATCCCTTTTGTTATTATTGGGATCAGGAATATTAAAGGTAAAAAAATTGACAAATCCCGGGGTGTCGGCTGATTTCATGTAGGTTTGCGGGGTGTTCCTATGAAACAACCTGCCGCCTTTTGACGACGGAAATCGCTATCCTGGCAATAAATAATATCAGCGGTAAAATACTCCATCGGCGCAGAAAAAGAGCTGCGCAGATATTACTATCATATAAGCACAACTCCCTTAATTATAGTACACCTGTCACATTGTATGGATTGCCCTCAGCCAAATTCCCGCCTATATCACACTGCTAAAGCCGATTGTCACTCGGGTTCCGTCATATCATAAACCGTATTTCTATAAACATCCGATTCAGATAATAATCCTTTTTAACGGATAAAGTTTGTATGCTGCATAGCTTCCTTTTCCGGCATCCCCAGCCGCTCTTTCCCAAGTGCAATGGATTTTATAAGAAATGACATATTATTTGCCAGTGTCCGCATTCCCTGCAACCCTTCTGGCCGCCACAACACTTACTCTCACTTTCATTGTCTTATCAAAGGGCGTGCTGAAGAATAACCGGTCCAGAGATGACACCAGCGTGCCATTGGCGGACGCATAATATACCGGACTGCCAATAATAAGTCCATCACAGGCCTCAAACTTAGGCGCAATCTCGTTGACATAATCATCAAACACACATTTGGCCTTCTCGGCACATGCCCGGCAGGCTGTACATCCCCGAATCCCTTTGTTTCCTACATGGATGATTTCACATTCACTATTATGTCCTCCTTTTTTCTTATGCAATCTCCACTTTTGATTTTAATTCTTTTGACTTTGCAGGCAGACCACACACTTTCATAAAATTGCACCATTGTTTTTTGTTACCCATTGCTGTACACTATGATTGTATCAACCGATTATAACTATCGGTCAAGAGATTTTTGTAAATTTCTATTTTTATTTATGTATGAAACGGGGGATTGGAAAATGTATACTATGATGCAGGTCTGTAAAGAAGCCAATATGACTTATCAGACCTTAAAATATTACTGTAATAAAGGATTAGTTCCTAATGTAAAACGAGATAAAAACAACCGCAGGATTTTTGATGAACGAGATTTGAAATGGAGCAAAAACCTGATTTGTCTGAAAAAATGTGATATGAACATTCAGGAAATGAAAGAATATCTGGATTTATGTATGCAGGGCGAGTCTACGATTCATCAAAGGAAAGAAATGCTTACTAAAAAACGGAACGCTCTTTTAGCTTCCATTGAAGAATTGAAAGACCATGTTGAATATATTGACTGGAAGCAGGCGTTTTATGATGACGTTCTTTCTGGCAAACGTCCTTATGTCAGCAACTTAATACCTGTAGAGAAAGCACTGAGGGGAGAGCTAATAGACCAATGAAACACTGGAAAAATTTTTTCAAGTTTTACATCTTAAAATTACGAACTGTTAATATTTTTAAAAGGCTATTTGTTATGTTTATTTTTGTAACTTTGCTCCCCATAACACTATATGGGATTCTGCTCTATAATAAAAGCAGTGAGATTATTCAGGATAAAGTCAATCTTTCAATCAGTGAAGCATTAACACAAATAAGTACAAGTATAAATGAAAAAATAGAAAAAGTAAGAAATGACAGCATAGAAATAAGTTATCTTGAAGAAATCCAAGATGTACTTATCAATTACAATGATTATAATGAGCGAATGAAAAACAAAGTAAAAATAGCTGTTACCGATAAAATGAGCAAAAAATATGTCTTTGACAATATTGTATCCGAAATAACACTTTACACATTAACAGGAGCAAAACTCAATGTCTATGGAAATAACACGTTTACTGTAAATTTAAAATCTGATTATTTTAATGAATTTTTAGACATATGCCACTCGTACAACGGTGCATGTGTCTGGAAAGCCATTAATCATAATTACGAAAAAAGAATTGCTTCCGGTGTAAATAATGATAGAAATTATATACTTTTAGGTAAAGCCATCAAAAAGAAATCTGACGGTAAGATTATCGGATATATGATAATGGCTATAGAAGAAGATAAAATCCGAAATATATACGAAAAAATTTCCAGTACCATGAACATGCAGGTATTCATCATAGACAATAATGACATTGTTATTTCATCTGCCGATCTTAATACTCCCGTCGGAGAAATATATCCAAATAATAATGTACTGAAAGAAATTCAGGATTCCCACAACATTACTGGTAATAATTACCACTTCGCCGAATTAAATACAATGATATATAATTTTCCTATAGAGCAAGCGGAATGGAAAATGGCAGCACTTATTCCACTCACCTATCTTCAATCTGATCTAAAGATTATATTGAAAAATTTTCTTTTGGTAGGGTTTATAGGAATCATATTTGGTATCATTTTTACCTTAGCATTCTCTATTACCATAATCTCGCCAATCAACAAAATGATAACAGGAATTAAATCATTTGAAAAAGGAGACTTTTCATTAAAATTAGTGGAGGATGGAAATGATGAACTTACGATCCTAACAAGGCAATTTAACAAAATGGCCGAAGAAATAACTCAATTGTTGGATAATATAAAAATGAATGAGCGTCAAAAGAGGAAGCTGGAAATCCAGGCTTTACAAGCTCAGATCAACCCTCATTTTTTAGCAAATACTTTGAACACTGTCTCTTTTATAGCCAAGTTAAAAAAGGAAACATCCATAGAAACTATTATAAACGCAATTATTGAATTGCTCAGAGACAGCATGAAAAATGACGACAGCCTCCACACAGTACAAGAAGAAATCTCTTTGATCAAAAACTATATAATTATCCAGGACTATCGTTTAATGGGAAAATTTGATGTGGAATTCCAAATATCCCCACAGATTTTGGATTTTCAAATGCCGCGCTTTATCCTCCAGCCAATCGTAGAAAATGCCATTATCCACGGTATTGAACCTTCTTGCAGAAGAGGGCTCATCACCATAGCAGGCAAATGCAAAAATGACCAACTGATATTCTCTATAACAGACAACGGTGTTGGCATGAAAATAGAAGAATTAGCGCTGGACTCCAAAAATAATACTGTGGAAAAGAATTCAAGATTCAGCGGATTAGGTGTCAGCAATGTAAACAATAGGATAAAACTTATGATGGGTGACCAATATGGTTTAAAAGTTTTAAGTGAAAAAGGAAGTTATACAACTATCTTAATTAATCTGCCTGTTATCACAAAAAATCCTATATCCGAATCCAGGGAGGAACACCATGTATAAAATTATGTTAGTAGATGATGACCCCATAGTATTAGTACAATTAAAGAAAATGATACAATGGGAAACATTAAATTGTGAAATGGTTGCCGAAGCATCTGATGGCAAACAGGCAATAGATGCTTTCAATATGTATAAACCTGATATTATACTCACTGATATCAGTATGCCAAGATCTAACGGCATAGACTTGATCAATTATATAAGCAATGGATTTAAAGAGACAAAAATCATAGTATTAAGCGCATACGATGATTTTGAATACGTACGCAGCAGTCTGAAAAACGGTGCAGTTGATTATCTATTAAAATACCAGATAACCGAAAATAGTATCAATGATATTATCAAAAAAACCATATGGCAAATAAATACAGAAAATAAGGACAAAGATGGATTTTCCATCTCGAAAGAACGTGAGCACTTAATCTACGAACTTGTCAGTAAAGAAATGCCAGATACAGATTACTTAGAAAAACTGATTCAAAAAACTGCCCTTGGCTGGGTGAAAGGCGAATTAATTCTTGCTATATGTGGTATTGACCTTTATTTTGAAGATTCCTCAAAAGTATCAATAGACGACACGACTATACGAATGTTAATAGATGAAACCATAAAATATTATCACAACTTCTTTCTGGTATCCTTAGATAAAGGTATTATTCTTTTGGTATTTCAGGCAAAGGGCAATTCTACAGATGAAGTTGTTGACCTTGCAAAACAAATACGCACTGTACTTAAAAGGTTTTGCAATCTGGACTTATCCTTTGTAATATCAGATTTTCTTTCCGGTCACAAAATGATCAAACCAAAAAGTGACTATATAAAGAACTTATTGCTTCAGGAATATTTTAAAGGAAATAAAAATTTTCTTTCTCAAAATACATCAATCACTGAGAAGAATATATTACGTTTCAGCCCAAAACAAAAACAGCAATTGACAGAATTAATTTTTCTGGGTCAGAACGATATCAATGACTATATTTCCAGACTATTTACCGACATCAAAAGCTCAGGAATAATGAAGCATCAATTGCAGGTATTTTATGTTGAGTTCATTAGTTATATCATTAAAAAAGTGAACGAATATCAACTTGACAATGCATTAGTTTTCGCAGAAACGAATCCTTATGATGTATTTGATAAATTTAACACACTTGAGGATATGGAAAATTCCCTTATAGAAACCCTGTTTTCCCTCCAACGTCTGGCAAAGGAAAAACGCCAGGTATTAAAACAGAGCTCCTTATGTAAAAAAATATCTGATTATATAATAGAAAACTATCAGCATAAAATCAGCCTGCAAAGTATTGCAGAAAAATTTGCGGTCAGCCCCTCTTATCTGAGCCGCATATTTAAAAAAACCCAGGGTGTAAATATTATAAACTTTATAAACCAGATACGGATGGAACATGCCAAGGAAAAAATCCTGCAAGGTAATACATCACTTCAGGAAATCGCCCTGGACGTCGGCATACATAACTACAACTATTTTTATTTACTATTCAAAGAAACCTATGGGTATACACCTTCTGAATATATTAAAATAGTTGAACAAAATAATGAGAATAGAGGATAAATTTGTTAATGGTAAATCAATAGCTGCTTGTGTATGATATATCTATCAAAAAGATTAATGACGTCATTAAATTCAAGAAAACACACAAGAAGGAGAAGATTTATGAAAAAGCAGGTTATTTCTTTGTTGCTTTGCGGCACATTAGCCTTTTCTGCACTATCTGGCTGCGGTTCAGAATCCAAAGATGCCTCATCAACAGAAAGCGAACAAAATAAAGATGATAAGCAGACTAAGGATACCAAGGATTCCACCGATAATGTAACTACACTTACATTTTGGACTTATGTGGAACAGCATACGGAATTTATGCAGGATGCGGTAAAAACATGGAACCAAAATCATCCGGATGAATTAGTTGAATTACAGACTGAAACTTATCCAACTGAAGATATGCACAGTAAACTGCTGATCACTTTGCAGTCCGGAGATGGAGCTCCCGATCTGGTTGATGTTAATGTTGCAAGATTCAGTGATTTTGTTCAGGGTGATTCCGAAGTTTTTGTACCACTGAACGATATTATTGAACCTGAAAAGGAAAATTTTCTTGAACCGGTATTGGATATTTATAATTATGACGGAAATTATTACGGTATTGAGTATCATGTAGGTGCCCCTATCATGTTCTATAATACGGAGATTTTGGATCAGGCAGGAGTAAAAGCTGAAGATATTATTACATGGGATGACCTGCACGAGGCAGGAAAAAAAGTCCTTGCTGCTACTGGAAAACCAATTATAACCTTTGAAGTAAATGACTCCTGGAGTTACTATATCATGACTGGCGAAAAAGGTGGAGATTATTTTGACAAAGACGGTACCTGTATTATAAATAGTAAAGAGAATGCAGAGGTACTTGATTTTATGCTGAGTATGCTTGAAGATGGTACCGCTGTAACTACTCCTGGCGGTGGTTTCCATACTGAAGAATATTATGGTTTCATGGCCCAGGAAGGAGCCGCATCTATGCTGGAATGCCTGTGGTATATGGGACGCTTCACAGACTATATGCCGGAATTAAAAGGAAAAATCCAAGTGGCAGCACCGCCTGTATGGGATGAAAACAGCCAATATCCGGTTTTTGGCGGAACCGCGACAAGTATCACAACACAGTGCAAAGTACCAGATTTGGCAAAACGCTTTTTGGCTGAAGCTAAAATAAGTAAAGAAGGTGCCGCGAAAATATGGAATGTTCTTGGATTTGATCCTCTCAGATGGGATATTTGGGATACTGATGTAATGAAAGAGACCAATAAATATACTGACTATTTTGGCAAAGATATCTTTGACGTTGTCATCAGCATGAAAGATAAATTCCATACATCCAATATCACTGCATCTCCTAAATATTCTCTGGCCAACTCACTTATTTCCAGTGACATCCTGTTTAGAGTTTTAGGTGAGAAAAGTGCAACTCCTGAGGAAGCATTAAACAGTGCTGCGGATGAGATAAAAAATGCTCAGTAACTAATAATCATGGGCTGCCGAAATTGTCCTGCGGCAGCCCAATCTTTTTGACCGGGAGGGTTATTTATATGAAACGAAAAAAAATAATAACTCAGAAAACCGCACCTTATATTTTTTGTGCACCATTCATTTGCTCTTTTTTAGTTTTTATGCTGTATCCCATGATCAATATGATATATACAAGTTTTTTCAAACTGGAGGGTATTAATACATATAATTTTTCCGGGTTGGATAACTACAAAAGGCTTGCCTCTGATACTCATATTAGTGCTGCTATTTTTAATAGCCTGGGGTTTACGGTTGGTATCATTATCGTAAATATTGTACTGGCTTTATTATTGGCCGTACTTTTAAATCATAAATTTACTCCTCTTAAAAATATCTTCCGTTCCGCAATCTATATCCCGGCATTGACATCCATTATAGTGGCGGGCATTTTTTTTCGTCTGTTTTTTGCAAGCAATTCTGACACCCCGTTGAATACACTTATGCAGTTTATCGGAATGAGCCCCAAAGAATGGCTATATGATACTAAAATAACCGGTATTGTTGCTCTTGTATTTACTTCCACCTGGCGATATCTGGGAACCAATGTTTTATATTTTTTATCCGCTTTGCAAACGATATCACCTGAATTATATGATGCCGCCCACGTGGATGGTGCCTCTGCCTGGCAGCGTTTTCGCCACGTCACCCTGCCCGGTGTAAAACCCATTCTCATTTTTGTAATAACCATACTTACATATGGTGGATTAAGAATGTTTGGAGAGAGTTATGTTTTATGGCCAAACAGCAAAACTCCCGGAGACATCGGATTGACCATTGTACTTTATATATACAGGACTGCCTTTGGACATTTTGATATGGGTTATGCTTCCGCAATGTCTGTAGTTTTGTTTATCTGCCTGATGGTATTAAACTTTATTTATATTAAAACCTTGGGTATAGGCAGGAAGGAGGAAAAGAGATGATAGATAAAAAGAAAAAACAATTATATCAGATATTTGTAACTTTTATGCTCTGTATCATAGCTGCCATATCTCTGATTCCTTTTATATATTTGATCATTACTTCTTGTGTGAATGATATGAGCCTTGTTTTTAAAAACGGTATTGCTCTAAAAATAACATCAGATATGCTGGACATAGGCAACTACAAATTACTCTTTACTGATAACAATGGCATGTTTTTCAGTTGGTTTAAAAATAGTGGTATCATAACTATTTTATTCACAGTGCTCTCTATCGGTTTTTCCTCCATGGTGGGATATGGTGTTTCCATGTACAAATTTAAGGGAAAACAATTATTAGTAGTTCTTATCCTCAGTACGATGATGATTCCCGTAGAGACACTTATGATCCCGTTATACAACGAAATAAAAAGCTTTAACCTGTTAAATACACATTTAGGAGTTGTCCTTCCTTTTGCAGTCTCAGCATTTACAATTTATTTTTTTATGCAATATGCCCAATCACTGTCTCCGGAATTTATGGATGCAGCACGGATTGACGGGTGCGGAGAAATAAGAATATTTTTAACAGTAATGGTCCCATTAATGAAACCTGCCTTTGCCTCCATGACTATTTTGCAGGCCACAAATGCATGGAACGACTTTCTCTGGCCCCTTATTGTAATGTCCAAAAACGAAAATTTCACTTTGACAGTAGGACTTCAAACCTATCTGTCACCATATGGAAATAATTATAACCTGTTGTTTGCCGGAGCAGTTTTATCTGTCATACCTGTTATGATCATCTTTTTTGCCTGCCAAAAATTGTTTATGGAGGGTATGATCGCGGGTGGCATCAAAGGATGATCTGTATAAATAATAAAGGAGATAATTTATGGAAAAAAGATTTCATATGCTCAGGCCTGAGCAAATCATAGAGCAAAGAGATAAATGTCCGGTGGCATATATTCCGCTTGGTACCTTAGAATGGCATGGCTTACATAATCCAATAGGCGCTGACGGACTGCAGGCCGAAGAATTAGCTTTGAGGTGTGCTGATCAAGGTGGTGTTGTTTTCCCAACTGTTTATTATGGAGAGAGCAGGGTAAATTCTTTACTTGAAACAGACCCCAAATATCAGGCTGGTATTTGTGAAAGACTGTCATTAAACAAAAACCAATTTGATGCAGACCGCTTTCCCTACAGTGGAATCGCACAGATTGAACATTATCAACATCATTTGATTCATATTATATCAGAAGCTGCATCTTATGGTTTTGATCTGGTAGTCTTTGTTATTGGTCATTATCCATTAATAGAGTCTGCACGCAGTGCAATTATCTTATACAATCAATGGGCTTACGATAAAGAATGGAAGCGTATAACAGGGTTGGCTGCCGCAGATTATCTTTTACTTAAAGACGAATATACTTCTCCAGGTGACCATGCAGGGGGATGGGAAACTTCTCATCTCTTAGCCTCTCATCCTGAGACAGTAAATCTAAAAGCTGCAGCAAATGAATTACAGTATGGAATCATGAGCACACGAAATCCTTTGCATGCTACAGCTCAATTTGGCAATGAAATTTACGATGCTGCGGTAAAAAAAATAACAGAGCATGTTTTTTTATGCCTCAATAACCCTAAACCATATATGGGACATGGCATACCCTTAATTTAACCTGGATTATTCATTTAGCAGCTTTTAGCGGCACGTAATGCTGCATTGTTACAGCATTTTCATTATTTAAAATCCGCTGAACAGACGCATCCCATTCCCGGATGACAGACTACCCCCTGCTCCCTGAGCCGCAGAAGGTACTTCAAAATTCCTCCCTCCTTATGCTGCTTCCAGTCAGCCGGTAACAAGTTAATAGAAAAAAGCTGCGCAGATATCTAAGCGCAGCTCTTTTCATACATTGTAATTTTCTATTTTACAAGCCTGAACCCAGCCCGGTTCTCTGTCCTGCTGTCCGTTCCCGCAAATACCAGAAATTCCCCCGCTTCGCTGGCAAATCCATTCTGTTCCGTATGAAACCTGAGCATAGGCTCTTCTACCACAAAGATAATTTCCCGCTCCTCTCCCGGTTCCAGGGTAACTTTTTCAAACCCTTTCAGCTCTTTTACAGGCCGGACCACGCTGGCCGCCATATCCCGGATGTAGAACTGTACAGTCTCTGTTCCCTTCCGTTCTCCGATATTTTTAAGCATTACTCCGGCATGGATGGTATCCCCTTCTCTCATCTCTGTTTTATCAAGCTTTACCTGAGACAGAGAAAACCGTGTATAGCCAAGGCCATAGCCGAAAGGATAGAGTGGTTCGTTTGGAATATCAAGGTATTTGGAGCGGAAACGCTCCTGTATTCCCTTCCGGTCCGGTCTTCCTGTGGAAAACTCATTGTAGTGGACAGGCACCTGGCCCACACAGTACGGAAAACTCATGGGCAGTCTGCCGGAGGGGTTTTCTTTTCCCGTCAGCACGTCCACGATAGCGCTGCCTCCCTCCGTCCCGGGGCGCCACACCACCAGCACGGCTCTGGCCTTTTGGCTGATTTCCCTTATATCCAGGGGGCGGCCGCAGAACAGCACCACCACAATATTTTTATTCACCCTGTGTACTGCCCTGAAAAGCTCCATCTGCACCTCCGGCACTGTGATCTGGGCACGGCTGGCTGCCTCACCGCTCTGCAGATAATGCTCTCCCAGCGGCATAATGACAAGATCTGCCTCTTTTGCCGCCTCCACAGCCTCTTTTCGCATCTGTTCCTCTTCCTCACGCGTCTTGATCCCGCATTCATCCCCCGTAAATCCGGTCAGCCTGGCTTCACTCTCTTTACTGTCAGACCCAAGTACAGGAGCGCCTTTTAAATATACCGTATGGCTGCCATCAAAGACCTTCCCCGCTGCCTCTTTGATACTTACGCAGTCCTTGTCATCTCCTGTAAAAGACCAGCTGCTCTTTATCTGTTTACTGTCCGTATAGGGACCGATAAATGCCGTTCTTCTGCCCATATCCAGAGGCAGAACGCCGTCATTTTCCAAAAGGACAAAAGATTTCACAGCCGCTTCTCTTGCCAGTGCCCTGTGTTCCGGACACAGGAAAATTTCTTTTTCCTTCTCTGTATCAGCGTCTTTGTATGGATTTTCAAATAATCCCAGTTTATTTTTCAGTTCCAAGATCCGCATGACGCATTGGTCGATCCAGGCTTCCTGTACAACGCCCTCCTCAGTGAGCTTCCTCAGATTGGCAGCGTATACATTTGTCATCATATCAATATCCACCCCGGCCTCAAGAGCCTTTACCGCTGCCTCCCGGCTGTCTTCGGAACAGCCGTGGGCAATGGTTTCCAAAATGGCGGAAAAATCTGAGATCAGCACACCGTCAAATCCCATCTCCTCCCTCAGGATATCACGCATGAGCCATCTGTTGGTGCTGGCCGGAATGCCGTTCACTGTGTTGAAAGAGGTCATGACCATGGCAGCTTTGGCATCAATTCCGGCCTGGTAAGCGGGAAGATAATACTCCCGGAGCGTGTTTTCAGACAGCTCCACCGTGTGATATTCCCTCCCCGCCTGAGGTGCCCCGTAGGCCGCAAAATGTTTGACACAGGCAGCTACTTTATAAGGCTCCTTTAAGTCATCCCCCTGAAAGCCTTCCACCATGGCTCTTGCAAAAAGACTGTTCAGCCAGGTATCCTCCCCTGTGGACTCCATAACACGCCCCCATCTGGCATCCCGAACCAGATCCACCATAGGTGCAAAGGTCACATGAAGGCCTGATACAGCCGCCTCCTTCGCCGCTGCTGCCGCACATCTTTTGGAAAGCTCCGGTTCAAAGGAAGCTCCCTGTCCCAGCGAAATGGGAAATATGGTCTTCATGCCGTGTATAATGTCCATCATAAAGAGCAGCGGAATGTGGTGCGGATGATTCTCCATATAGCGCTTCTGTATTTTGATCAGTTTTTCCGCCCTGCAGGTTCCCAGTATGGAGCCTGCCATACGGACATCCTCCCCGGTCACCCCAAGCTGTACTGCCGGACCTGTGAGAACGCTGTCTGCGTCCTGATAAAAGTCTCCGGTAAGCTGAAGCATCTGATCGATCTTCTCCTGCAGTGACATGGTGTCCAGCAGTTTTTTTAATTCTTCCTGTTTCATTTTCCCGCTACTCCTCTTCTTCCTGTTTTCTCTCCCTGAGCTGTTCCAGAAGTGTGGTAAATCCCAGCAGACTGTCCTCCTGTCCCTTTATCTTATTCCGCCTCTGCCACAGATTCCTGTGTCTTTCGCAGAGGTCCTCAATCTCTTTTTCCAGTCCGCTGCCGTCCTCCAGTCCGTAACACAGTGCTCTGGTTCTGGTAGCAGCCCGCACCATGGCAAGCCCGTTTATCATCTCCTCTTTCAGAAGAGTACCATCCGGACAGGCAGGGTCTGCTTTCCGGGCCTGTACAGCCAGTTCATCCAGATACTCCAGAATTGCCTCTTCCTCCATCCCGCTGCGCCCTGCATATGCCTCCTCACAGGGAAGATATACACACGGTTCTACGAAAAAACGCATGGAATCCACCATATTTTTAATAGACGCTTCAAATCGGTCTCTGCTCACACATCCAGTCTGCAGTGTCATAAACGCCAGGGTTCTGCATGGGAATAAAAACTCTTCTTTTTGGCTGTATCTTCCGGCCTCCAGACACAGCCGCCCGAAAATGCCCGTCTCATCCCTGAACACATACCGGTTAAGAGCCTCTGCCAATTCCTCCTCCGTCACAAGTTCTCTGTTCCAGGCCCCTGCAGCCCCATACAGAATGCCCGGCAGGGAAAACAGGGAATACTGGAGATGCCCGAAATCACCCCAGTCTGTGACCATCAGCCCTCTGGCATGAAAATCATAGGCAGCAGACACCGCGTTCTCCGTACATTGCATCATGTTATCCGTGATTCCCGTAAAACTACACCAGCTGTTTGTACCCGGGCAGAGGTAAAATTCAACGCCTGCCCTCTGCAGCCTTTCTGCCCGTCTGCGTACCGGGTGTTCCTTCTCATATCCCCAGTCGAGAACGATTATGTCTTTCGGAAGCTGCGCTGCGGCATCCTCCTCTTTGCTCAGGACATCTCCCCACATCATCATGTTATGGCCACGGGCCTTAACCTTTTCACTGAGCTTTTTTACATAGTCCAGATAAATGCTTACAACACCCTCTTTTTCGGCTTTGTCTTTATTTTTTCCATACCCCAGGTCAAAGGTCTCATCCAAATCCGCATGAAACATTCGGGAATGAAAACATGGCAGCAGATCATCCAGCATCTGTTCGATCAGCTTCAGAGATTCCGGGTTTGTGGGGTCCATTGTTGCAGGGGGAAGCGTGGTTCCCTTTATCTGAAGCCCACCCGGATTTTCCGCCAGATGTCCGAAGGCCTCTGTCTCCAGCCAGGCATTCATATGCCCCAGGCAGTTCTGATTGGGAACCAGTTCTATAAACCGCTCTGCGCAGTAGGCATCCAGTTCCCTGATCTCTGCCGGTGTCAGGTAATCCTTTGCCCTCTTTTCCCACACCTCCGAAAAGGATGGATAAGCAAAAGAAAAGCCCTCCACATAGAGCTGAAACTGGTTTATCTTAAGGCCGGCCAGCAGGTCGATCATTGCTTTCAGACTCTCCACTTTCGGTACTTTCCCCCGGGAAATGTCTATCATCACGGCCCTGTCCCTGAGGCCGGGGAAGTCTTCTATACGGCAGCAGGCTATTTTCCCTTCAGAAAAAAGTACAAGCTGGTGCAGCGTCATCACAGCATAAAATGCCCCTGCTGGGGAACCCCAGGATATCTCAATCCCCTCCTCCGTGATTTCCAGGACATACTGCTCTTTCTGCAGTTCCTTTTTTTCCGTAAACTGTATCGTATCCTCAGTACCTGTTACTTCCGGCCAGATCACAGCCAGCGGCGCTTCCAGTCCACTGGGCATACGCTCCTTAGACACTGCCGCCTTTTTTACAAAATATCCGGCCCTCTGCAGGTAAACCTGAGGCTTTGGAATAAGACATGGTTTCTCCATCTGTTTTTCTCCTTTATTCGTAAGTTCAATATAATGGTATTTTTTCTAACCCTTCACAGCGCCCATAGCGATTCCCTTGGCAAAATATTTCTGCAGGAACGGATATAGGATGAGGATCGGCACCATGGCAATAAAAGCAATGGCCATTCTGACGCTGGTACTTGGCAGAGGCCCCATGGACATGGCTGTTGTGACTGTGGAATTGCCGCTCTGCAGAAATTGGATATCACTGATCATTTTGTTTAACAGATTCTGGATGCCCCACAGATCCGGGTCTGATATATAGTAAAGACCATTTGTCCAGTCATTCCAGTATCCAAGGCCTGCGAACAGCCCCACAGTCACCAGGATCGGTTTTCCCAGAGGGAGCACGATTTTTGTAAACACCGTAAAATGACCTGCCCCATCCACCTCCGCGGCTTCATAGAGAGCCTCGGGGATATTGTTGGAAAAATATGTCCGGATCAGCAGTACATTTACGGCACTCATCAAGAATCCCGGAACGATCATGGCGAAAATAGTATTTTTTATATGAAAGGTACCTGAATACATCATGTAAGTGGGCACCAGACCGCCGTTAAACAACATGGTAAAAAAGACAAAGAAGGAAAAAAAGTTTCTCCCCGGCAGTTTTTTCAGGGACAGGGGATATGCCAGCATGGAAGACAAGATCAAATGCAGTGCGGTTCCCACTATGGTAACGCCGATGGTAATGGCATAAGCCCTGAAAATTTTATTGCTGTTGACAAAGATATATTTGTATGCTGCCAGGCTTAATTCCTTCGGAAACAGGGTGTATCCGTCCCTGACCAGTGTGCCTTCCTCTGTTATGGATGATATAAATAACAGGAGAAACGGTAAAATGATAACAACTACAAGAATAATGAGAAATATATTTGCAAGGGTCTGATAAACCCTGTCATGTCTGCTGATATGCATCCTTTCACTCCTCCTTTAAAACAGCGCGTCTTCTTTGCTGATCTTCCGCACGAACAGATTGGCAGCCAGTACAACCACAAAGCCGATCAGCGACTGGTAAAATCCGGCGGCAGCGGCCATAGGAATATTTCCCGAATTCAGCAAAGCACGGTAAACATAGGTATCCAGTGTATTGGTCGTGGAATATATCAGGCCCGAATTCTGGGGCACCTGATAAAACAGGCTGAAATCCGAATAGAAGATACGCCCGATATTCAGCATGGTCAGGGTGATGACACTGCTCTTGATCCCCGGGAGCGTAACATTTCTGATCTGCTGCCAGCGTCCGGCACCGTCCAGTTTGGCTGCCTCATAGAGGGACGGGTCTATACCGTTAATAGACGCAATATAGATCAGACAGTTATATCCCATGCCCTTCCAGAAATTCACCAGGACCAGAATGAACGGCCAATACTTAGCCGAAGCATACCACTGCACAGGTTCCATGCCCAGCGCTGGCAGCAGACTTTTGTTCAGAAGACCGTTCTCATTGGACAAAATGGCAAACACAATGTAAGAAACGATCACATAGGACATTAAAAATGGCAGCAAAATAGAACTTTGATACAGGCGCTTTAACCTGCGCGAGGCAATATCACAGATAAGGATCGCGATCAATATTCCGGCTGCTGTGTTGATGATGATAAATGCCAGATTGTACAATATGGTGTTCCTGGTGATGACCCAGGCATCCTTTGTCACAAACAGATATTCAAAATTTTTAAGCAGCGGATCTGCCCAGTCACTGTGCCAGATCCCGTCCGCGAAATTCACATTCTTAAATGCAGCCACCAGGCCCGCCATGGGTATGTAATTGTTGATAAACAGATACAAAAGTCCCGGCAGCATCATCAGATAAAGAGGTACCCAGCGTTTCCATTTTCTGAAACGGCTCTGCCCCGCCGGGCGTCCGTAAACAGCAGTATTTGACATAAAAAACTCCTCCTGTGGTAAAAAAGGGGCACCGCCATTACCAAGCGGCGCCCGTGATATGTTTTCTGATACGATTACTGTTTAGCCAGCCAGTCGTCAAGCTGCTGCTGTTTGGATTCCATGACCTTATCAAGACCGGCTGCTTTCAGGTCAGCCAAAAACTGCGGAAGTACCTCGTCCGGATTCACGGAACCTGTGTTCAGAGCATCAATATACTGGCCTTTCACATTGTCCAGGGCAGCAAGTTCATTGGCAAGGGCGGTGCCGTCGTAGGTAAACCCATAAGCACAGGATTTTCTTGCCTCCTCATTCAGTTTCATGACCTGCTCTCCCACATCCAGAGGAAGTCCTTCCCATACATCAGAAATGTACTGGTTCGGAAGCATAAATCCGAAATAAGCGTTGTAGGGATCACTGGATTTGTCCATTCCATCCGGGAAGGTGACATGTCTGTCCTCTGTGAGCTTGTAGTGTTCTCCCTCGATACCCCAGTTCAGAAGGTTTGCCGCTTCCGGATTTCCATAGATATAATCCAGCATTTGGAACGCTTTTTCCGGCTGCTCGGAGTTGCGTGCCACTGCCCAGTAAAAACCTGCCGTAAAGCTGCTGGTGGTAAAGGCATCGTACAGCGGAATCACCGCCATCTCTGTCTTATAGGCAACAGAGGCCTCATTGGCTATTGCCGGCTGATAGGTGGAAACCAGGCTGAAGGCCTTGCCATTGCTCATCTGCACCTCAATGGAATCTGTGGTGGTGGCAGCGTCCTTTCCGATCCATCCCTTCTGTGCCCAGCGGTACTGACGGTCCAGGAACGCTTTATACGCATCACTTGCATACCAGTTTTCCACCACCGGTTTTTCGCCGTAGTTGAGCAGTACCCCGTACCCGTCTCCCAGCGGGTCACACTGATACCAGTCGGAGTCGAATTTCTGTCCCTTGCTCATAGCCAGCATGGCTGCCCCCGGATGATTCTTGGCAACCACCTCATATACTCCTTCCAGGTCATCCACACTCTTAATATCCTCTTCCTGAAAACCGGCCTCCTCCAGCCAGTCTTTTCTCACCATAATGGACGCCTGGCGGTACCAGTCACAGACATTTGGAATGCCGTACACGAATCCGTTGATATTTGCCACTTTTGCGTTGTCACCCATATTTTCCTTAATATTGGTGCCGTATTTGTCTATCATCTCACTTAAGTCGTAGACGGCCTGGGTGGAGACAAAATTGGCTGCCTGATACGCCTGTCCTACCATCAGGTCCAGCTTTTCCCCTCCTGACAGCATAAGGCGCTGCTGCTCATTGGCATTGGCCCAGGGAACCAGCATTATATCCAGCTTCATGTTCAGGTCCTTCATGGTCAGCTTATTGATAGCCTCCTCCACCTTCTGTTCATCGTCCTGTGTGTTTCCGATGAACATCATAGTCACTGTGTAAGGCTCCTCCCCGCCATCCTGTTTGCTGCTGGCGGATTCTGTTTTGCTTTTCTCTCCCGTATCCGCAGAGCTGCCGCATCCGGCCAGCATGGAAACTGCCAGCACGGAAGTCATGAGTCCTGCAATCCATTTCGTTTTCATCTTCATTCTCCTTTTCGTATTTCCAGGTCTCTGCCTGTTTTGTGGTTTCATTTTACTTCCGGCCCAAACCACTTTCAATCACAATACCGACATCCTGTTATCACAAAAACGTGCTCCTTTGCAAAGCCCCGAAATACGTCGTTTTTCTTATACTTCCCCATCGTTTTCGTAATTGAATTTGCATTTTCAAACGTGTATAATTAAACATTACTATAAATCCTGATAAAATCACAGACTAAAATCCGGGAAAGGACAAATATGAAAAAGGAACACAGGAAAAAAACACATTCCGCCTTCGGACGGCACAAACTTCTGCTCTGTATGGTGGTGGCTGCCACAGCTCTGGAACTCAGTGTCAGTGTGTGGGCCATCCATATGGTACGAAAACAAACGGCCCAGAACGCCAGTGTTATGGTCCAGAACCGTATGGAACAGGTGGAGAATAATTTTTTCATATTGAACCAGCATTTAAAACAGACCCTGGTGACCCAGGGGCAGGGCACAGCCCTTTCGCAGGCTCAAAGCGAAGATCCCCTTACCAGGATACAGGCGCGGCAGACGCTGATCGACAGCCTTATTTATATATCGGGAAATTCCGGAAATGACTACTCACTTTTCTATTATTTTCCCAAAAGCAGGGAATTTTTAACTGCCGTACACTCCCGCTACATTGCCTATCCCCAGAGAGAAGGGCTGCAGGACGCCGTGATCCAACTTCTCGACTCCGGCTATCACCCCAGCAGCGTGTCGGACCAGTGGACCCTGCTTCCGGTGGGGGATACCTATTATGCCATCCGTCTTTATCAGTACCAGGATGTGTGGAACGGAAGCTGTATTCCGGCGGAGGCCCTCATCAAACCTCTGGTGGGCATCTATCCCAAAAGTGTCAGCTTCCCTGTACTCTTCACAGAAAACGGAAAACTTGCCGCCGGTGCCGGGAATCTTTCCCGTGAAGGACTCTCACCGGAAAAAGCCCTTGCAGGCCGCGGACCTTTCTGGCATAAAGGCCAGCGGTGGCTGGTGGTGGATTCCTCTGTATCGGACACCGGTTTTCAATTGAAGCTGTTCATCAAGGATTATGGGCAGTTCGAGAAGGCTGTGCTGTTCCAGACCGGGGTTCTGGTGATCATCGTTATCCTGTTAAGCGCTGTCATACTGGCCATGTCCTACACCCAGAAAAAGATACTGCGCCCTCTCCGCCTGTTTACGGAAAGGCTGAAATCCTATGATCCGGATAAGCCGGTACTCATAGAGATGAGTTCGGAACTGGAGGAATTGTCCGCAGCCAGCAGGCAGTTCAACAACCTCACAAAAGAAATCAACCGTCTGCGTATCCGTGCCTATGAGCAGGAGCTGGAACGGCAGAAAATACAGATGGACTACATGCAGATGCAGATCAAACCGCATTTTTTCCTGAACAGCCTGAATCTGATCCATTCCATGGCCAGCCACGGAAACTGTCAGGACGTAGCCCGGCTAAGCGAGATCACAGCCAGTTATCTGCGGTACATTTTCCAGAGTGATGTTTCCTGTGTGGAGCTTGGACAGGAACTGAATCATCTGCGTGACTATCTGTCCATTATGGAGATCCGCTACCCGGACCATTTCCAATATGAGATTTTCGCTGAGGAGGAGGCCTTGCTGCAGGCAGTACCGCCCCTTCTTCTCCAGACTTTTGTGGAGAATTCCGTCAAGCACGGAATCACGGCGGATACCAAAATGGAACTGAGCATCTCCGCTTTGATCGAATGCACGGAAACATCCGGGCAGAGGGAAATGCTGACCATCTTTATCACGGACAACGGTCCCGGATATCCCCAAACATGTCTGGATGTATGGGCTCAGGGAAAAGACCTGGCAAGAAGCGGCGGCTCTCATATCGGAATCGCCAATGCTTCCAAACGTCTTAAGTTGTTTTACCATGAAAATGCTGTGATGAAATTATACAACAGTCCGCTGGGAGGCGCAGTGACAGAACTGCACCTCCCCTGTAAGGAGGAGCAAAATGAATTTACTGCTGGTTGATGATGATGTGCTGATGCTCCAGGATCTAAAGGAAATCCTGGACTGGAACGCGCTTGGGTTCCAGAAAGTCTATACCGCCGAAAACACCGCCTCAGCCCTGAAAATGATCGCCCAGGTTCCTGTGCACGTCATTATATGCGACATTGAAATGCCCGGAAGCAGCGGGCTTGATTTCATGGAGACACTGCAGAACTCGGAAAGCGGCATCCCCTGTATTCTTCTGACAAGCTATGCCGGTTTTGAGTATGCCCGGCGTGCCATAGACTTAAATGTGGTGGAATATCTGCTGAAGCCCGTCTCCGCGGAACCGCTGCAAAGCGCGGTGGAAAAAGCTGTACAGAGGTTAAAGCTGTCCCGCCAGATGAGCACGGCAAAGAAATACAGCCAGTATTGGCTGGATGAGGAAAAAAATACGGCGGAATATTTCTGGAACAAAACTGCCCGTGGTTTTCTGGCTGAGGTCTATTCCCTGCCCCGGAAACTGGGATACGGGGAAACTCAGCTTTTCATTCCTGTTCTGATCGAAGCCTTTCAGGATGACAGACGAAGCCAGATTGATGACCCCATGTGGGAGTATGCTGTCAAAAATGTAGGTTATGAAATATTGGAACAGGAGCACCTGCTGCCCCGGTGCGTCATTTCCCTGACTCCCGGCCGCTGGCTGGCTGTGGTCAGCATCGTAAGCGGACCGGAGACAGACCTCTCCCCCCTGGAAGAGCGTCTGGATGTTCTGCAGGATACCGCAGGAAAATTCATGCATATGGAACTCAGTATCAGTATGGGCAATGCCGTGTCCTATAGAGATATTTACCGGGAAGTGTCGGAACTTGAAAAGCTGCTGGACAGCACCATGAACCGGAGAGGCAGAATTTTGTACAAAGATCAAACTCTCCCCCGCGGCACCACCTGCACCCAGTCCGAGATCAGGCTCTGGGAGACTCTGCTGCAGTCCGCGGACAAGGAAGCCCTGAAAAAAAGCCTGTATACCTTTCTGCAGTCCAAAGCCTCGCTTCTCACACCGGAAAATATGCAGGAAATCCGTCAGGATTTTGCCCAGATGGTGTACAGCTTTTTAAAACAGAAAGAGATCCAGGCCCACCGGCTTTTCGGTGATGCCGAAAGTGACCGCCTCTATCAAAACGCAGTCCGGAGCATTGACCATATGTACGCTTACTGCAGTTACCTGATTGACCGCGCCCTCTGTTATGCCACTATCACTGACAATTCCAAAAGCGCTGTGGAAATCATACAGAACTTTTTAGATACCCACTATGCAGAGGATATCCAGAGAAATGATCTGTCTGATATTGTGTTTGTCAGCCCTGATCATCTGTCCCGACTGTTCAAAAAAGAAACGGGCCTGTCCCTTATGCAGTATGTAACGAAAAAACGTATAACGGCTGCGTGCAGCCTTCTGGCGGAAAGCCGTATGCCCATCAACCGGGTGGCGCTTCAGGTTGGCTATGGTAATTTTGCTTATTTTTCCAAGATTTTCAGGGAGATCACCGGAATGACTCCCATGAACTACAGGAAACAGTCCCAGGCAGCAGACAGCACCGGCAAAGATTCTCCTCCCTTTTGAACTTCTTTCTCCCCTCTGCATACTATACAATAGATTCTCCCGTCCGGGATTTTCCGGTCGGTAATGGAGGAAAAAATGTCTCTTACTCCGCTTTTTACCCTGTCTCTGGATGAGACAGGGATTGTCAAATCCATTCTGACGGACAATGCCAGTCCGGCGCAGCAGCAGACCATCAAACGCCTTATGGATTTAGGTCTGATTGAAAACACTAAAGTTACCTGTGTTGGAGTGAGTGCCTTTGGAAGCCCCAAGGCTTTTCTTATCCGGGGCGCTGTCCTGGCTCTCAGAAAAGAAGAGGCTTCACTGATTCTTGTTAAAAAAATCCGGGACAGAAGTGTGCTTTGATATTCTTCTGCCCTATGAATTAAGAGGTGAATAGTTCTGAAGAAAGAAAAGAAAAAGGAGGTTCCCCTCCGTAATATAGCATTGATCGGCAATCCCAACGTAGGCAAAAGCACTGTATTCAACGCGCTGACCGGTATGCATCAGCATACAGGGAACTGGTGCGGTAAGACAGTGGAATGCGCCGCAGGAAACAGGAACTATCGGGGACGGGAATACCGTTTTGTAGATTTGCCGGGCTGTTATTCCCTCTCCTGCCGCTCCAGCGAGGAGGAGATTTCCCGTGATTATATCCTGCAGAGCCATCCTGATGTGGTGGTGGCTGTCTGCGATGCCACCTGTCTGGAAAGAAATCTCAATCTGGTTCTCCAGATCTGTGCTGTCACCTCCCATGTGCTCCTGTGTGTAAATCTCATGGACGAGGCCAGAAAAAAGCATATCCGCATAGACTTTCTGCGGCTCCAAAAAGAACTGAAGATTCCTGTTATCGGCATAACGGCCAGGAGCCGGAAAGGCCTGGAACGCATATTCGGTGGGATTGAAGATGCCCTTTCCAACACAGAGGCCGTTTCTCCGGTTCCCGACATTTACCGCGGAAACGCGGAGATGTGCTGCGCTTCCGCGGAATACTGCGGCACCTATGTCCAGCAGGCCGCGGCGATCTGCAGGGCCTGTGTCACTTTGGAAAATCCGGATTATGCCAGAAGGGACAGGAAACTGGACCGGATTTTCACCAGCAGATGCACGGGGGTTCCCATTATGCTCCTGTTCCTGCTCTGCATTTTCTGGATCACCATTGTGGGGGCAAATGTCCCCTCTGACCTGCTGAATCAAGGGCTGTTCTGGCTGGAACCGCGTTTTTACCACGGCCTTCTCATGCTGGGAGTTCCTGAAATCCTTTGTCAGGTTTTGATCTACGGGGTATATCGGGTCGCAGCCTGGGTGGTAAGCGTGATGCTCCCTCCCATGGCTATTTTCTTCCCGCTTTTTACTCTGCTTGAGGACTATGGGTATCTTCCCCGTGTGGCCTTTAATCTGGACCACTGTTTCCAGAAGTGCTGTGCCTGCGGTAAGCAGGCGCTCACCATGTGGATGGTTGATATCAGGATATGTCCCTGCCAAACCTGAAATAAATCCTCACAGTCTGTTCCTTTCTACGCCCCTGTTCCGTTTCCCGGAAAATTCCCTGTCCGATCTCAATATGGTCGATAAAATGAAAAAGCAGCTCCCTGGATAATTCCTCCGGCTCCGTAAAGCCGTGCAGCATCTTTCTCAGCTGTTCCATGGCATCCTCCTTTTTTTCTGTGCTTGTATCTCTCCTCAAAACCTCCATCTTAAAAGAAACCTCACGGTTCTCGCTCTCATATCTCCTCAGCAGTTTCTTCATCCGCTCATCACTGAGCAGTCCCTCCACATGGTCCTCATAGAGTTTTTCGATCAGTCTGTCCAGCTCATGCAGGCGCTTTTTTAGGGCGGAAAGCTCTTGTATCCTGTCTGTCTGGATATTTTGTTTTTCCAGGTACTTCCGGGCATGCTCCAGAATTTCACGCTCCTCCTGTTCGGATATCCGGACAGACTTTTGGATAGCGGTTAATACGATACGGCAGAGCGTATCATAATCCATAAAATGATTGGTACACCCTTTTGTCCCATAGAGTTTATACGCGCCGCAGGCGAGATTCCCGGAGGCGTCTTTTTTTCTTGTTCCCACAATGGACATATTCCTGCCGCAGTCTGCGCATTTGGCAATCCCGGAAAATATATTCGTAAACTCCCCTTTCCCGGCGCAGGTGCGCTGTCTGCTTCTGCGTCCCGCCATGGAAAATACCTCCCGGCTGACCAACGGCTCATGTGTGTGTTTTACTACGTACCAGTCTTCTTTTGGATTTTTAACGGAAGTCCGGCTTTTAAAAGATATTTTTGTAGTTTTTCCCTGAGCCATATGCCCCAGATATACCACATTGCGCAGCATTTTCGTGATGGTCGATGATGTCCAGCCTCTCCGCTTTTCAAACTCCTCCTCTTCTGCCGGCCTCTGATTCCGGCGGTATTCCAGAGGGGTAGGCACCATCCGCCGGTTCAGTTCCCGCGCAATGTCAATCGGCAGGATACCCTCCGAAGCCTTAAGAAATATTTCCCTTACGATCTTTGCCGCTTCCCTATCTATGACCAAATGATGTTTGTCCGCAGGGTCCCGCATATAGCCGTAAGGAGCGAATGCACCGACAAAAGCCCCCTCCTGCATGTGAGTGGTAAAGGATGAACGTATTTTTTTGCTGATGTCCCTGGCGTACATCTCATTGATAATGTTTTTAAACGGAGCGATATCCGTACAGGGGCTGTCGGAATCGTATCCGTCATTGATGGCAATATACCGCACCTTTTTCGTCGGAAAATAAATTTCTGTATACTGTCCTGTCTGAATATAATCGCGCCCCAGACGCGACAAATCCTTGGTGATCACCATATTGACCCTGCCGCTTTCTATATCCTGTATCATACGCCGGAAATCGGGGCGTTCAAAGGTGGTGCCCGAAATGCCGTCATCCACATACTCATCATAGACAGGATAATGATTCTCGGCTGCGTAAGCCCTGAGCATTTTTCTCTGCGTAGTGATACTGGCACTCTCGCCCTTTCCTTCATCATCTTTTGAAAGGCGCATATAGAGAGCCGCAAAATACTTTCTGTTTTCAGGCAGCATATGATTTCTCAAGCTATTCCCCCTTCAGAGCAAATCTTCCGGCGGCAGGTATCAACTGTCGGCAGCTCCTATTTTCTCAGTCAGTATCTCCAGCAACAGCTCCTTCAGTGCGGGTCCGTCGGAAAATCTTACTTCCACAACAATACCTGTGGTTTTCTCATCCATATCCTATCCCTTCTCACATTTTACATAGAAAACTATGCATAGGTTCTTCATAGATAATTTATGATGCTCTGCTTGTACGGTATGATATCTGCTGAACCTCAAAAACAGGATTTCTTTCCGAAAGATTCTAAAAAGGGCTGCGTACTACCGGCTAACCGATAATACACAACCCCTTTCATAAAAAATCAGCTCTTATTCAACAGAAGCCTTCAGACAGTTGTCACTGACAAGATATGCTGCCACACCACACTGATCGACTCCTGCTTTGTCACGCCAGATTCGCCGGTCCGAATCCCAAAGGCAGCAGCTCCTTTAATGTATAGATATCATAATGTTCCGTATCTGTGGCCAGGATTATCTGGAAACTCTCCGGATCACAGAATTCCATCATCACCTGCCGGCATACACCGCAGGGAGCCGCGTACTCTGTAAGGACACCATTTTTCCCGCCCACAATACAGATGGCATCAAACTCGCGCTCGCCTTCGCTGACCGCTTTGAAAAATGCCGTTCTCTCCGCGCAGTTGGTGGGGGTATAAGATGCATTTTCAATATTGCAGCCCTTATATATTTTCCCCTCCGGTGTATGGAGTGCTGCCCCCACTTTAAAATTAGAATACGGCGTGTATGCGTTCTCCATTGCCTTAACCGCCTGTTTGATCAGTTCTTTTACTGGAATCATAATCTCACCCCGTTTCAGTCTATTTCCCGTTGTCACTGCTGTGCCTTTGCAGCCTTTACCAGACGGCTGGTGCCAAGGCGGTCCGCCCCCAGTTTTACAAAGGCTTCCCCGTCGGCAAAGGAGGAGATTCCTCCTGCTGCTTTTACTTTCTTGTCGCTTCCCGTGTGTTCTCTCATAAGCTTCACATCGTCAATTGTTGCCCCATGGGTGGAAAAGCCCGTGGAAGTCTTGATGTACTCCGCGTCTGACTCTGTGACTGTTCTGCACATGCGGATCTTCTCCTCCTCTGTGAGCAGGCATGTCTCAATGATGACCTTCAGAAGTTTTCCGCCGCAGGCTTTCTTAACCGCCTGGATCTCTTCCTTAACCAGATCATATCGGCCCTCTTTCACCCATCCCAGGTTGATGACCATGTCAATTTCCTCTGCTCCGTTCTTCACAGCGTCCGCAGTCTCAAAAATTTTCACTGCAGTGGTATTGTACCCATTGGGAAAGCCGATAACTGTGCATACCGGCATTTTGTCTCCCAGGTACTCTGCTGCCTGTTTCACATAAGACGGCGGTATGCAGACAGATGCCGTCTGATAAGCCACCGCGTCATCGCATATAACCTTTATTTCCTCCCAGGTAGCTGTCTGCGCCAGCAGTGTATGGTCAACTTTACTTAATATTTCTTTCTGTTCCATTCTGATATCCTCCTCATAATTTTTCACTGTCATGATATTCTTCTATTCTATTCCGATACTGTCAGTTTGTCCAGACAGGAAATCCCTATAGTACCATCCGGCATTGTTACATGAAAATTATCTGCTATGGTGGCCCCGATCCTTGCAAAGTCACTGCTCTCCTCCAGCTCTCCCCCGCACTGAAATGCAGGTGAATACGCCAGAAACGGAACCTTCTCCCGTGTGTGGTCCGTCCCGGAATATGTGGGGTCATTGCCGTGGTCTGCTGTCAGGATCAGCAGGTCTTCTTTTTCCAGACTGCCAAGCAGTACGCTCAGCTTTTCGTCAAACTGTTCCAGCTCACGGGCATATCCCTCCGCGTCCCTTCTGTGTCCCCACAGGGCGTCAAAATCCACCAGATTCACAAAGCAGAGTCCGTGAAATTCTTTCCCCGCCGCCTCTATGGTCTGTTCCATCCCGTGAAGGGAGCTTTTTGATTTGTATGCCCGGGTAATCCCCTCTCCGTCGAAGATATCCTTGATCTTCCCGATAGAGATCACATCACAGGATGCCTCTTTCAGCGCATCCAGAACCGTTTTCTGAAAAGGCTTCACCGCATAATCGTGACGATTTGCCGTGCGTTTGAACTCCCCTTTTTTTCTGCCTACATAGGGGCGGGCGATCACTCTGCCCACCATCCATTCCTCCCGCATGGTCAGCTCCCTGGCAATCTCGCAGTAGTGGTACAGGTTCTCAAGACCCATGGTCTCCTCATTTCCGCAGATCTGCAGGACGGAATCCGCGGAGGTATAGACAATGAGGTGACCCTCATTCACTTCTTCCTCCCCCAGCTCCTCCAGGATCTCCGTGCCGCTGGCGCTTTTATTTCCGATGATTTTTCTTCCGGTGCGCTTTTCCAGCTCACGAATCAGTTCTTCCGGAAAACCATGCTCTGTAAAAGTCTGGAAGGGTTTGGTAGTGCGAAGCCCCATCATCTCCCAGTGTCCGGTCATGGTATCCTTTCCGCTGCCGGCCTCTCTCATGGCCGAATAATAGGCAAGAGGAGACGGCGTACTGTCAACCCCGTTAAGGGGAAGGATATTCCCTATCCCCATTTTCTCCAGGATGGGAATCCGAAGAGGCTGCCCTTTCCTGTATCTGTAATCCGCTATATGGCCCAGGGTATTGGCACCTGCGTCTCCGAACTGCACCGCATCCGGCATAGCCCCTACACCCAGGGAATCCAGCACAACCACAAAGATACGTTTGAATTTCTCCATAATCTGTCTCCTTTATTCTGCTCTTAAATCAGTTTCACATTCACATATTCAGCTTCTATTTCTGACGCGTCGGCGATTCCCTCATCCTTTAAAATGGTGATCTCATTATCCGCTATCTTTTCGTATATGGCGTCATACTGCTCCTGTGTAAATACCGTAAATCTGGAAGTTTCCATGGGAAGCTGCACGCCATCCTCTGAGGCATCCAGCGTAATGCTCTCTCCGCCTTTAAATTCCCCGTTATAAAAATCCGTCAGATAGTCATAGACTGCTTTGCTCAGATTTTTCATGGCAGAGGTCATGACAGTCTCCGACTCTGCGCTCTGGTCCACGTCCACGCCAATCACCTTTTTCCCTGCGTTTTCCGCTGCTTTCATGACGGAGTTGCCCACAGGGCCGCCGCAGGAGAAGATCACCTCTGTACCCTCATTGTACCAGGATGCCGCTTTAGCCATGTTCTCCGGGGATGCCTCAAAATTTCCCACATAGGTGTACTTCATATCAATACTGCCCGGAGCCATGCCTTTTTCTTTTGCCGCGTAGTCCGCGCCCTGAATAAATCCATAGCCATAACGGATAACCGCCGGAACTGCAATCCCGCCCATAAATCCCAGTTTTGTGCAGCCTTCATAGACCGCCGCATAACCTGCCAGAAAACCCGCCTGCTCCTCCGCAAAATAGATGGACGCAGTATTCTCCCCGATATCCGGTTCTGCAGAATCTGCGGAATGAGGCGTCCCGTCCAAAATTATGAACTTCACCTCCGGGTGCTTCTGCTGCATGGTGTGGACGGGAATCTCATACAGATACCCCGGACACACCACCACCTTGGCGCCGCCTTTTGCCGCCAGATTGATGGAGGTGGTAAATGCCTCATCTGATTTCTCAGTGGGCTGATAATACTTATGGGTAATGCCGAATTCCTCCGAATATTTTGCAAGTCCTTCCCATGATCCCTGGTTGAAAGAACGGTCATCAATGCTTCCCACGTCTGTACTCAGGGCCAGCTCCGCGCCTTTTCCGCTGCTGACCTTTGCCGCCTGCTTTGCGCCCAGCCCGCATCCTGTCAGGGATGTACAAAGCGCTGCCGCCAGAAACAGACTTATCACTTTTTTCATCATTCTCTTATACCCTCCTATCTGCTTCCTTTGTCATATGGAATGCCTTCCGCCTTCGGAGCTTTTGATTTGCCGGAAGAAAAGGCAAGTACGATCAGTGTGACCACATACGGCAGCATTTTATAGATCTCATTGGGTATGGGCAGGTCCTTGATGACCGGAATCCCTGAGTACGCGCTGGCAAGTGTCTTCAAAATACCGAAGAAAAACGCCGCACCCAGAATCCCCTTAGTCCTCCACTGACCAAAGATCAGCACTGCCAGTGCCAGGAAACCGTATCCTGCCACGCTTGCATTAAAATTAGTGGAAGTCGGTATCACGAAGATCAGTCCGCCCACACCTGCAAGGACACCGGAGATCAAAACCCCCGCATATCTGATCTTATACACATTGATTCCCACAGAGTCCGCTGCCTGGGGATGCTCGCCGCAGGCACGCAGCCGAAGACCGAACCTGGTCCTGCTGATCAGAACGGAGGCTGCAATAAAGATCAGTATTCCAATGTAAGTGGATAGATAGCAGTTCTGGAAGAACATAGGCCCAATAACCGGAATATCTCCCAGAACCGGCACCTTTTCAATATGGAAGGTATCCGTAAAAGGAACCTGGGATTTTCCTTGTACCATTCTCGCCATAAAAAGAGCAAAGGCCGGTGCAAACATATTCAGTGCCGTACCGCTGATCGTCTGGTCTGCTTTCAGATTGACGGAGGCAAACGCATGGAGCAGAGAGAATAAAGCGCCTGCTACCGCAGCCACTAAAAATGCCAGCAGAAACAGCCCCTGCCCGCTCAAACGGTCCTGAAATACATTGATAAACCCAATGCTGATAAACGCACCCATAACCATAATACCTTCCAGAGCGATATTGATCACGCCGCTTCGCTCAGAGAACATTCCGCCCAATGCCACGATCAAAAGGGGAATGGAAAAAAACATGGTCTGCTGTATCAAAAAATAGATAATGTTCATGATGCTGTCTCCTCCCTTTTCGATTTCTTCGTCCATCTGCGGATAACTGTCTTAAACAGCAGGGAAAATGCCCCGAAGTATATAATAGCTGAAATGATGATATCTATCAGTTCAGGGGTAAAGCTCAAAAGCTGAAGATTATAGCCGCCTATGGTGATATGTGCAATAAAGAGGCTGGCTAACAGAATGCCGAAAGGATTGGACAATCCCAAAAGTGCAACGGATATCCCTGAAAATCCCTGAGACGCGATCACATCCAGCACCTGCATATGCTTTCCGAAATCAGACAGGTATAAAAGTGCTCCGCCAACACCTGAAAGTGCGCCCGCAATAACCATGGACAGTATGATATTCTTTCTGGCATTGATGCCTGCATAACGGCTGGCATCCGGGTTCTTGCCGCAGGCTTTCAGCTCATACCCGAACGCCGTCTTATTGATCAATATGTACATTCCCACCACGAACAGGACTGCGATGAGGATTCCGATATTCAGATTGGCCTCCGGAAAAAGCTTGTCCAGACCTGCCTTTGGCAGATAAGCGGTCTTCGCAACCGGGACACTCTGGTTGCCAGTCTGGTCGTAGACCGTCTTTGTGATCAGCAGGTTTGTCAGATAAAGGCCGATATAATTCATCATGATAGAGGAGATCACTTCATTTACATTTGCCACTGCCTTTAAAAATCCCGGCACCAGGCCCCACAACGCACCGGCCGCGGCTGCGCCTAAGATTGCGATCAGCCAGTGGATACTGCCCGGAAGTCCGGTGCACTTCACGCCAATGAGAACCGCCACATAGGCTCCCACAGTAAACTGCCCGGATGCGCCTATGTTAAACAGCCCTGTCTTCCAGGCAAACCCAACAGAAAGTCCTGTCATCACAATGGGGGTTGCCAGATAAAGAGTCTGGGATATCCCGCTCATGCCGTCCACAAATCCGCCCTGTAAAATCGTGAGGAAACCGGAAAACATTTCATTGGAGTTGGTGATCAGAAGGATAAACAGTCCGAACAGCAGCCCCGCTGCCACCGCCAGCACGGAGGAGAGAAAACTTTCCACTCCCTCATTTCCCTTCTTATTCTTTTGTTTTAACATGCCGCATCCCCCTTTCCTGTTCCGGCCATATAAAGCCCCAGTTCCTGGATCGTCACATCTTCCGGCTTCACATCCGCAACTATCTTCCCTTCATACATGACAAGTATCCTGTCACTGACATTCATGACCTCATCCAGCTCAAAGGATACTAAAAGAACTGCTTTCCCGGCATCTCTCTGTGCTATGATCTGTCTGTGTATATATTCTATGGCCCCCACATCAAGGCCGCGGACCGGCTGAACCGCGATCACGATCTCCGGGTTTCTGTCCAGCTCCCTGGCGATCACTGCCTTCTGCTGGTTGCCGCCTGACATGCCTCTGGCAATGGACTCCGCGCCGTGGGCACTTCTGATATCATAACGCTCTATGAGCTTCTCCGCATATTTGTCGATTTCATCAAATCTTAAAAATCCATGCTTATCAAACTGCGGGGTGTAATAATTCTGGAGGATCAGATTCTCCTTCAGTGTGTAATCCAGAACCATTCCATGCTTGTGCCTGTCCTCAGGAATATGGGCCATACCGTCCAGACATTTTCTGCGGATACTTTCTTTTGTGATATCCTTACCATTCAGAAACACCTGACCCTCGTCAATCCCCATAAGCCCGGTGATCCCGTAGACAAGCTCTGACTGGCCATTGCCGTCAATTCCTGCAATGCAGACGATCTCTCCCTTCTTCACCTCAAAGGATACATGGTCCACCACATTTTTGCCTGTACGTTTGGAGCGGATCGTCATATCACGAACCGAGAGCGCTGTTCCCAGAGGCTTCATTTCTTTCTTCTCCACGACAAAGTCCACTTTGCGGCCTACCATCATTTCGGACATCTCCTCCTTGCTGGCACCTGCCACATCAATGGTTCCGATACAGCGTCCTTTTCTAAGTACGGTACAGCGGTCTGCCACTGCCTTGATCTCAGCCAGTTTGTGTGTGATGAACAGAATGGATTTTCCTTCGGATACCAACTGTTTCATGACTTTCATAAGCTCATCGATCTCCTGGGGTGTCAGCACAGCGGTGGGTTCGTCAAAGATGAGGACATCATTATCGCAGTAGAGCATTTTTAAGATTTCCACTCTCTGCTGCATTCCCACCGTGATATCGCTGATCAAAGCGTCAGGGTCAATTTTAAACTTATAGCGTTCGCTCAGCTCCACCACCTTTTTTCTGGCCTCATCCATTTTCAGGAAACGGTGTTTTACCGATTCATGTCCGAGCACGATGCTCTCCAGCACCGTAAAATTATGTACCAGTTTAAAATGCTGATGTACCATTCCGATTCCCAGCGCATTGGCATCGTTCGGGTTATTGATCGTCACAGGCTTTCCGTTCATCCTGATCGTTCCCTGCTCCGGCTGGTACAGCCCGAACAGTACACTCATCAGGGTGGACTTTCCTGCACCGTTTTCGCCCAGCAGCGCGTGAATCTCACCTTTTTTCAGTTTCAGCGTAATGTCGTCATTTGCCTTGAAACTGCCGAATTCCTTGGTGATATGTTCCATTTCAATTACATACTGCTCCACTTAAAAACCTCCTCCGCCGTGTTTCAGCCTCTCCCCTCTCTTGTGTGGGATTCCAGCCTTCTGCGTTATTTATCTTCCCGGATCAATATTCTCAGCGCTTCCACAGCCACCTTGATAGCAGCATCCGTATCATGGACCACCGGATTGGAAAGCCCCTGTTTCTCACGTTCCTGATTGGCTACTACCAGGAAATTGGAACCGCAGCGCACTCTCAGGTAGTTGGCAACCACAAACAGTGCGGCCGACTCCATCTCTGAAGCCTTGCAGCCAAGTCTCAGCCATGCCTCCCATTTGTTCATCAGTTCGTAGCTGACCGGCTTTGTCTCCGGCTCATGCTGTCCGTAAAATGCATCCTTGCACTCCACAACACCTGCGTGATACTCATATCCGCAGTTTTTGGCTGCTTTTACCAGCGCGTTGGCCACGCCGAAATCAGCGACCGCCGGGTATTCAATGGGGGCATATTCTTTGCTGGTACCTTCCATGCGGATGGCGCCTGTGGCAACCACAATGTCTCCGCCCTTTACATTTACATCCATACCGCCGCATGTGCCCACACGGATAAAGGTATCTGCCCCGCTCTTTACAAGTTCTTCCATGGCGATGGACGCTGACGGCCCGCCGATTCCCGTTGATGTGACGCTGACTTTTTCTCCGTCCAGATATCCCGTATATGTCACATATTCTCTGCTGTCTGCCACCAGTACAGGGTTGTCAAAGTATGCCGCGATCTTACTGCATCTCTTAGGGTCTCCCGGAAGAAGCACATATCTTCCCACATCCCCTTTCCTTATATTCAGATGATACTGCACGCCCTCTTCTGCGTAATTCATATGTATTTCCTCCTTGTTTGTACCTGTATATTTTTTCTATACATGCATATTACCACTTGTATAATTTTCTGTCAATCAAATTACTATGCATAATATATACAATATTTATCCGCTAATTTTGTGCATATATTACAACTCCATCTGTTAAGGTGCTTACATTTATCCGTCAAATATTAGACATGTTACTCTTTACAGACCTAGTGTAGAGCCAGTGCAGGATGCAGAGCACATAGCAGTATACCCAGATCTGACTGAATAATTAGTACATGTTTTCAAATTGACTAATATAATGTAAAGTTGTATAATTGTCATATCTTATTTTGATATTACCATATTGCCGACGGAGGAGAATGATATGAATGAACCACTAGACAACAAGGTTCCCAAAACAGGAATGTCCGAAGAAAAATCAAGAAAATTGAAGCATGTAAAGGTCTATGATCAGCTCTATGCCCAGATTCTGAGCGGGGAATATCCCAGGGGATCACAGCTCCCCAGCGAGCCGGACCTGTCTAAAAAGATGGGGGTGAGCCGTATGACACTCCGCCAGGCACTGGCTCTGCTCAGAGAAGACGGGCTGATCCACAACGTACAGGGAAAGGGTAATTTTGTACAGGAAACAAAGAAGGCGCCTGTAAAAGACTTCACCAATCTATGCAATCCTGTGTTCCAATGCGGCCAGACCATAACAGAGACGGAGACAGAATACCGCCTGGAACCTCCCACGGATTTTATCAGCAATATCATCGGCAGGAAAACCCCTGTAGTCGCCATTATTGACCGGTGGTATAAAGACCAGCCGGGAAGCACATTTGCCTACTCCCTCAGCTTTATCCCTATCGAGACAGTTACCAGGTTCAATATTGACTTTACAGACACGGACAGCCTGACACAATTTCTGAACAAGGATGTATACAGCCATGCTGTCTCCTCCACTCTGAATCTGAGAGGATCAGACACAGGCAACTTCACGGCCCAGAAATACAGGCTGTCCGAAAAAAATACATTTCTGATGATACAGGAAAATCTGTACGATGACTCCGGCCTCACCCTGGCAGCTTCCAAGCACTATATCCCTCTGGAATCCTGCAACCTGGTACTGACTTTCCGAAAATAGACTCAGAAACCGGAAACAGACCCAGAGGCCGGAAACAGCTCAGAGAAGTGATACCGGCCCGCAGACTGCGCAGATTTCCCTGTCAAGAGCCTCATAAAAATCAGCCATATGTTTTCCGTCAACCAGAGCATGGTTACACAGCACGGATACTGGCATCAGGACTTTTTCCTCCTGTTTGTAATACTTTCCCCAGGTGATCCTCGGATTGCTGTCCGCAGGAATGGGGACAGGCTGGATAAACGAGGTGTAGGTCAGCCAGGGAAGCGTTGAGATAAATATTTTGTCATTGCTCTCCTCCCTGTCCTCCTCAATACTCCTCTCGCTTTTTGCCGCTTCCTGCGCCCGTACAGCGTAGTCCAGATAATCAGGAAACGGCATACTGCTTTCCAGAGTACAGTAGCAGTATGTTCCATCCTCCAATGCCACTGTGTGTGACGTTCTGCAGGATTCATATTCTACAATACTGTTATTTACAATACGCTGCCTGAATTCAGGGACACCGTTTGCCGCCTTTGACACGCAGTAGCAGAACGTGAGGAAAAAGGGCAGTTTCTCTGCCTTAACCTTTTTTAATAAATCTGTTATCTCAACATTGACTGTTACTCCCACGTACGGGTAAGATAAACTGTTGAAATAATCAAAGTGGCTTTCCCGTTTGTAATCCTTTAAAATTCGTTTTTTTCTTTCCATAAATACCTCCTGAAATAAAGCACCAAAAGTACGCCCGGCGGACTTTCTGCTGCATGAATAAAAAAGCCGTAAACATATGACTATAATCCAAAGAATTATAATCAACTATTTACGGCAGTTGGTAGAAACGCTCAACCATATTATGAGCTTATATAACTGTTTTCATTATAAACGATTGCGGTTATGATTGCAATGCAAATTCCAGGATATCTTCCCGCATCTCGAAGCGGATACCATTTTCACATTTCTCTCTCCGTACTTCCCCGTCACATCTGATGTCATTGACATGCATGAGCTGTACAAAGACATGTTCTGCCTGCCCCTGCAGCTCCAATGTTATATTTTCTCCCATGCGTTTCACATTCAGCTTAAGGACCGGCTCCCCTGAGGTATTATAGACCCTGCAGTCCTTTTCAAACGCTTCGGGTATTTCATACAATTGAAACGTCACCCCATCCGCGTAATCATAGACCGGAGTATCCTCCTCTGCGCCCACCGGGAGAATGGTTCCCGGACGGACAAACAGCGGCATATGGAAATAATCATAATTCCGTCTGTACCACTTGCCGCCCTCCAGGATTTCGCCGTCCAGATAATTGGTCCAGCACCCATTTCCCGGCAGGAAAAACTCCGCCTGGCCCTCTTCATTGAAAATAGGGGCAACCAGCAGGTCACTTCCAAGCATATACTGGCGCTCCAGATGCAGAGAAGTGGGACACTGTGGGAACTCCAGCATCATGGCCCTCATCAGGGGAACTCCCTCCTCCAATACCTGCACACTTCCGCTGTACAGATAAGGCATCAGCCTGCATTTTAGGTTCGTAAACGCCTTCAGTACCCTGCAGGACTCCTCGTCAAAATACCAGGGTGCCCGGTAGCTCTGCTCCCCGTGAAGCCTGCTGTGCGTGGACAGCATTCCGAACTGCACCCATCGTTTATACAGGTCCGGTGTTGCTGTCCTACAGAATCCGCTGATATCGTGGGCCCAATACCCGTACCCTGACTGGCAGAGTGACAGACCGCCCCTCAGACTTTCCGCCATGGAAATATAGGAAGCTTCATTATCCCCGCCCCAGTTAAAGGGGAATTTCTGGGTTCCGGCCGTAGCTGATCTGGAAAATACGCATCCCTCCCCCTTCTTCTCCTGAATCAGCTCATAAACCGCCTGATTATAGAGATAGGGATAATAATTATGCATTTTCGCAGGATCTGAACCGTCAAAATAGACCACATTCGTTGGAATCCGCTCTCCGAAATCCGTCTTCAGTGCATCCACTCCCATATCCAGCAGAGCACCCAGTTTGCTTTGATACCAGCGTACCGCTTCAGGATTTGTAAAATCCACAATTGCGATCCCTGACATCCAGTTATCGGACTGCCACACATCCCCGTCCTTTGTCTTCAAAAAGTATCCATTGTCTTTGCCCTCCCGGAACAGATAAGACTCCTGGCTTATGTATGGGTTGATCCACACACAGACCTTCACACCTCTTTCATGGATAGCATCCAGCAGCTTTTTGGCATCCCCGAACCGCTTTGACCAGACAAAATCACAGCATTTAAAATCATCCATCCAGCGCGCGTCGAAATGAAACACGGACAGGGGGATGTCATATTCTTTCATCTTGTCAATGGTATCCAGTGTGATCTGCGCGTCTGAATCCGGCATCCAGCTTGTGGAGAGCCACAGGCCGTAGGTCCAGGCAGGTGGAACCGGTGTCCTTCCGGTGAGGGCCGTGTAATTTGACAGAACATCTTTCGGTTCGCTGCCCCCGATCACCATATACTCCAGTTCCTCCTCCTGCACTGCGATCTCCACGTGGCGCACACTCACATTGGCCACCTCAAAGCCCACTCTGGCAGGGGTATTTACAAATACACCGTAGCTTTTGCTGGACAGATAAAAGGGAATATTCTTATAAGCCTGATTTCCGTTGGAACCTCCGTCACGGTTCCAGCAGTCAACAGACTGCCCGTTTCTGATACAGGAAGTAAAGCGCTCTCCCAGGCCGTAGATATATTCTCCCACATCCAGACTCAGCATTTCCCGAATATAGTTTTCGTTTTGGCTGCTTCTACCGTTTCTTCCATTATAGTCACACAGCTTATCTGCCTCATATTCCGCGTCTGTGACATAAGCCGTTCCCTTTTCCCCGCATCTTGTAAGGAAACGTCCGTCGAAATAAAAAGCAATACCAAAATCTCCAGTTTTCCTTACCACTGCTTTCATCCTGCCGTTTGTTACAGTGATTTCCTGCTCCATCTCGCATACTTCCATATCCCGATAGGAAACATCCAGGTCAAAGTATGGCCCGCACTCCTTTTTGCCTGTAAAATGATAGACCTTGACAGCCAGTATGTCCGCTTTCGGGGCAGTGATGGTAAAATGAAGGACCGGTCCGGCTATCGTATCCCTGAGTGACCGTATCTCCGTACAGGGCACCATGAAATGCACCTGATCCTTCTCTGCCCTCCACTCCCACAGGGAATGGGCCCTGTGAAGCTTATATCCGTTTCTCGACTCCCATAATCCGTCTGTAAACCGCATTGTCAATCTCCTTTCAAACTATGCATAGCTATTGCCTATTCCGCTTCTGCTGATATTTCCATTGTAAGCTATCCTGTTTGATTTTCCATTACAAGTTTGCGATACTGCCATGACTAATTCGTCTTTTCAGAACTCTTGGCTGTCTCCCGGATTCCCTCCTCCATCATGCACAGAGCTTCCAGCGCACTTCTAAAATACCTCCTCCTTCCGTCCGTGCCCCTGAGCTGCCCCTGCCAGCTGTTATGCTGTGTGCAGAATATCTGCAGAAGATAAAAGCACGCTGCCTTTTTCCCAAATCCGGAATCATGCAGGGAATGAAACTCCGGCAGTTCGGCAGTTCCTGCCCGGCTGTTTTCCAGATAGGATAAAACTGTGTTTATTTTCAGCAGCATGTCCCCAAAATCATGAAACCTGAGTATTTCACTATAATTGGGGTTCATGATCCATCCTTTCGGCGTATTCTCTCTGATGGTCTCCACATGAATAAAAAAATCTCCGCCTCTCATTTCTCAATCCTCCTATGTACTGTCGGTTATCCCATGTGATCTTTTCATTTATGGGTTGAGTACATAATGGTGATTATGCCGTAAAATTACAGTTCAAAGCATTCTATATCATATATCCAAAAACTGTAATGTTCTTTCTATCATTGAGAAATGCAGCCATATTGTTTTAGAAACACATGAAAAGCAGACCGGTGTGCGGAAAATAACGGCTCCGGTCTTTTTTCCATGTTCTCTTATACATCAGGCGTCTAAAACCGGCAGAAAATAAGCTGGCGGATCAAATATTTGTTTTTCTTAACCAGGTATGTTAGAATATCACTATGTAACTTTCATTGAGGATTCCAGGTGCATGATGGCATAATCACCATTATGCAGTCAATTCATGTAGTGATAACAAGCTTCATCATTTCAAGCTGTCTTAAATGTTCTCTTCCGCTTTCCATTGTATAGATACGTGTCGTGGAAATATTTGCGTGCCCTAATAAATCCGCCAGTTTTACCAAATCCTTCTCCAGCATATAATAAGCCTTTGCAAACAGATGGCGCAGATTATGGGGAAACACCTTTTTCGGCTCCACCCCGGCACTTTGGCACAGAGATTTCATATCTCTCCATATATTGTTCCTGTCCAGAGGTCTGCCGCTTTTTGTGCGGAAAACGGGACCGCTCTCAATACCGGTCTCTTTGCAGTAACTCCGAAGCGCGCGGCATAAATCCCGGTGCAGAAAAACGGTACGGCTTTTTCCTTTACACGCTACGAATGCCTGTCCCGTACTCAGGGCTTCTTTCGTAATGTACTGAAGCTCCGATACACGAATCCCCGTCGCACAGATAGACTGCAGCAAAAGGGAGAGCCTTCTGTTTCCCTTCTGATCTGCTGCTTTTACAAGACGCACATACTCCTCACGGGTCAGTTCTTTTTCCGGTCTGGAAAAGATCTCCCTCTGTACTTTCAGCGGCTTTACCTTCATCTGCGGCATACCTGCAAATTCCAGATAGCTGTTCACAGCGGCCAGCATAGAATTAATACTGACAGGCGCATGAGTTTCTCTCAGCTTTTCCTTCCATCTCAGAACTGCTTCTTTGTCCATTTTCTTCCCATCCAGAAACGTAAAAAAGGCGCGCAGATCACGGATGTATTTCTCAACAGTCTTCTGGCTGCGTTCCTGATACAGCAAATGTTCTTCATATTCTCCCAGAATTTTCTGTGTATTTCTTTTCATTTTCCTGCTTCCTTTCTCTGTTTTTACTTATTCTACCGCATACAGAAAAAAGTTATGCTCCGCAGATATCAAAAAATCCTGATCTTGACCAACCATGTGCATGGGCTTTGGATGCAACGCAGCGGGTGTCACCGGATGCCGTATCATAGACTCCCCCAGGGAGCGCCTGATCGCCATACTGACCAACAGCCTGGTTCCCTGCAACGGAAGATTTCCCACTATTTTAGCTGTTCTCACCATGTTCTTTGCCGCCGGCACCGGGCTTTTTACTTCCCTGTCCCTTGCGCTTTTACTGGCGGCCACCATACTGCTGGGTATTTTCATGACGTTTTTCTCATCCTGGCTTTTGTCTAAGACAGTACTGAAGGGGGTTCCCTCCTCTTTTACGCTGGAACTTCCGCCTTACCGGCGGCCCCAGTTCTTCCGTGTGCTGGTGCGCTCTGTTATGGACCGCACCCTTCACGTACTCTGGCGGGCACTGATCGCGGCGGCCCCTGCAGGACTCATTATCTGGATACTGGCAAATGTAACTGTGGGGGATACTTCCCTGCTGCTGCATTTTGCCGGATTCCTGGAACCTGTGGGACGGCTTATGGGACTGGACGGTATCATTCTGCTGGCTTTCATCCTTGGACTTCCGGCCAATGAGATTGTGGTACCCATCATGATCATGGCTTACACGGCACAGGGGACACTGACTGATTCCGGCAGTCTTGCAACCCTGCACACCTTGCTTGTACAAAACGGCTGGACCTGTTTTACTGCTGTTTCCATGCTTTTGTTCACACTCATGCACTGGCCCTGCGCCACCACACTTCTCACCATCAAAAAGGAAACACACAGTTTGAAATGGACGTTTTTGGCATTTCTCATTCCCACGGTTTTAGGCTTCGTCTTTTGCTTTTTATTTAATTGTATGGTGCGGCTGTTCATATGAACAGCCGTCCCCGCTGCCAAAACGAACACGCTCTAAGGCAGGATATCCACATTTTCCAGTAAGAACTTAATGAACACCTTGCTTGCAATGGGAATCGTGTTTTTATCCTGTGTGATAATCCCGATTTTTCTCTTCACAACCGGCTGTATGGGCCGCACTGCCACATGGTGGCTGGATTTGCACAGGATCAGCTCCGGTATGATGCTGACCCCCAGGCCCTCCTCAATCATGAATAAAATGGAGTAGTCATCATGGACACGGAGTTTTATGTCCGGTTCTATCTGTTCGGCATGAAACGCAGTCAGAGTCTCGCTGAAAGCCCCTTCTTCCAGAAGAAGAAACGGTTCCTTTGCCAGATCCTGCATGGTGACATACTCCTGTTCACAGAGGGGATGGCCGGTGGGGAGCACAGCCATCAGTTTATCCTCCTTTATGAGCCTGGTCCTGATTCCCTTGACCGCGTCCGGGTTCACAAATCCGAAATCCACCTCCCCAATCCGCACCCACTCCGGTATCGTAGTATAGTCCCCCTGATGAAGTACGAATTGTACATTGGGGTACTGTATCTGAAACTTTTTGATCAGCTTTGGCAGCCAGTGTGCTGATACACTGGAAAAAGTGCCGATCTTGATCACCCCGGATTCCAGCCCCCGGATCTCCTTCACCATCTCCAGCATGGACTGGTACTGTGCCACGGTCCTCTGGATAAACGGATACAATTTCTCCCCCTCCAGCGTCAGATGAACGCCATAGCGGGAGCGATACAGAAGTTTAATGGACAGCTCCTTTTCCAGGGATGAGATCATCTGGCTCATGGCAGGCTGTGTGTATCCCAGCAGGTTGGCCGCCTTTGTAAAACTTCCAAGTTCAACTATTTTTTGTAGTGCAATATAACGCTGCATTTTCAAATAACCTTTCTGCATATTTATATAATATCTATTTATTTTCCTTATTTTAAAAACCAGTATATACTAATATAAAACCAAAGACAAGGAGATGGAAGAAAATGAAATGTTACATTGCAGACGCCTTTACTGATACCGTATTCAAAGGAAACCCTGCCGCTGTCTGTCTTCCGGAACAGTGGATACCGGATGAGCTGATGCAGAATATTGCCAGGGAAAACAATCTGTCTGAAACGGCATTTACGGTCACAAAAGGGGATGCGTATGAACTGCGCTGGATATCCTTTCTGACCAAAAGCGGAGAACTTACCGTCAGAAAAAAGGACGGACGATATGAACTGGACATGCCGTCCTATCCCCTGCACCGAATACCGGTCACAGAGGAGATGGCAGCGGCCGTGGGATTTATGCCGGCCGAAGCATGGCTCGGACGTGATCTGGTCTGCGGCTCCGGTCACTGCCATGTCATCCCTATGTGGGCAGAAAAGCTGAAAAGGCAGGATTTCCGCGCCCTGCAGGCTTCTGAAAGAAGCGGTATTTTATACTGCCGTTTTTCCGGGGACAGGGTTTTCATTGCAGGAGAAACCGCCCTATACTCCGTCGCTGAATTGTATGTGCAGGAAAGGCGGGATGACTTATGAACAGCAAAAAGGCTGAAATGCTGATGGTCAGCGTCTCTTTCGTCTGGGGGTCCTCTTATCTGCTGATGAAAATAGGGCTTGGAAACATTGCCCCTTTTAACCTGATCGCACTGCGTTTCGGAATCGCGTTTCTTTTTATGACACTGGTTTTTTCCAAAAAGTACCGCTCAGCCAAGCCTTCCGATATAGGAAAAGGGATTCTGATGGGAATTCTTTTGTTTCTCACATTTTCCGGGATGGTTTATGGTGTCAGCCGTACCACTGCATCCACCGCAGGTTTTTTAGCCAGCACTACCGTTATTTTTATTCCCATTCTGGAGAGTATCATATGGAGAAAACTCCCCCGCAGGCTGGTACTGTCCAGTATTCTTCTTGCCGGAGCCGGCCTGTATCTTCTGACCGCCAAAAATGGGCTTTCCCTGAATGGCGGGGCCATCTACAGCCTGGCAGGTGCGTTTTTTTATGCTGTTTATATCCTTCTGCTTGAAAAAACCTCTAAAACTGCAGACACCTTCCTTCTCAGCACCATCCAGTTTGGTGTTATTGCCGCGTGTGCCTCCGTCTGTATGATGTTGTTTGAAACGCCGTCCCTCCCGGCTTCCCCCGCACAGTGGGCAGCCATACTCTGTCTTGGACTGATGTGCAGTGCTTATGGTTTTCTCGCACAGTCTGTGGCCCAGAAATATACCACGGCTGAGAGAATCGGACTGATTTTTTCCCTGGAGCCAGTATTTTCCGCGGTTCTTTCCTTTCTTATTCTACATGAGATATTGGACTGGACAGATTATCTGGGCGCAGGTCTGATACTTTCCGGTGTGATCCTGTCAAAATTTATGCCTGCTGCCGAAACGGTTAATGCAGAAATTCCGGCGGAATCCCTTTAATCCGGTATTATTGACTATTGTTCATTGACATTTGTTCACTCATCGTGCTATACTGTTTTCAGAAAGTGAGATGATCATATGGCAAAAGATAAGATCAGGGTTTCCAAACCCCCGGAAGAGCGCAGGCAGGAAATCATGGACACTGCCATGCGTGTATTTGCGGAAAAGGGATATGAGCAGACCACCATGCGGGATATCGCATCAGCGGTGGGTGTTGTTCCCGGTCTCTGCTACCGCTATTTTGAATCCAAACAGGTATTATTTGAACAGGCAGTCAGACAGTACGTCTCTGATTACTGCGCTCCCATTGTACGTGCTCTGAAAGAACACAGCGGAGATATGTCCTCCGCTTTTGACCGGGCCGCCGCTCTTTTTTTGACTTCCGGCAGCAGAGAAAAATACGATGCCTTTTTCCACAAGGAGGAGAACCGGACCTTCCACACACTGCTCAGTTACTCTATCTGTGACTATATGCTGCCCTTTGCCGCAGAGTTTTTTGACAGCCTGAACGCAAACGGAACAATCTCCATCTCCGACACAAAATCTTTCTCCCAGTTTATCCTATACGGACAGATTCCGATCATAAACGACGAAAGCATTACCCCGGAAGAAAAAGCGGCAAGAATCAAAGAATACATGAGCAAACTGACAAAGTGATAAGTCCCTCTTAAGAGGGATTTTATTACAGGATTTGAGTGAACTTTGTTCACTGAAAGGATGGTTAATATGAAAAATACAGCGCTTATCACAGGTGCCACAAGCGGACTGGGACTCAGCTATGCAAAATACTTTGCCTCCGCCGGATATGATCTGATCCTCACCGGCCGCCGCAGGGAAATCATACAAAAAAACGCGGAAATACTGCAAAAGCGGTACCACATAAAAGCTGAGGTGCTGATCGTGGAATTGTCAGACCCAAACGGCATCAGCCATTTGCTCTCCTGTATCAGAGACAGGGATATCCATGTTCTTGTAAACAATGCCGGTTTCGGTTTAAAACCGTTCTTTGCCGATACACCCCAAGAGGATATCGAAAAAATGCTGTACCTGCAGATTTTGTGTGTCACACAACTGACACACTGCGTCCTGAAAGGTATGCTGCAGCGCCATGACGGTATTATCATCAATATTTCCTCCGACGGCGCTTTTGCCGTGATGCCTCACAATGTCCTCTACTCCTCCACAAAGCTGTACATTTTGAATTTCACAGAGGGGCTGCACACAGAGCTGGTTGGAACAGGGGTTCATGTGCAGGCTGTCTGCCCCGGCTTTATTGACTCTCATTTTCACGAGAACGCGGGGATGCATATGGATAAGAACAAAAAGGGATTGTTTGGTTTCCGCCAGCCGGATGATATTGTGGCGGATGCCATGAAGGATTTCAGAAAGGGAAAGGTGGTATCCGTTCCGGATACCGGGGCAAAACTCATAAGATTTATGGTAAGATTCATGCCGCGGAAAGCATTCTATAAAATGTCTGCATCCTTCTCCGCCGGCGTCATAAAGAAAAAAGCAAATACCTCAGCCAGCCATAAGTAGCGGCATACTCTGCTTTTCTTCCGCGCTTCTGATGCCTCCCTTTGTTATATTTTTATCACAATTCCATATGATTGTCTGACTATTCTTCCACTTGCTTCCCTGTTGTTTTAAGTGTATCATATAAATAAGAATTATTCTTGAACAGAACAGGCTGCTTACCGTACTGCCCGCGAGTCATCCGCAGACAGACTGTAAACGTTTTCTGGTACAGGCATAAGATAGAAATGAGGGAATGAGGAGGTAGGGAGATGGAAACATCTGGATTTACAAAAAATACGAAGCGCCTTTTAATATGGGGAGCCGGAGATCAGGGGACGGTAGCCCTGGACTGTGCTCTGGCAATGAAGAGATACAGCAGGATTGACTTTCTCGATATCAAAGAGAAAGGACCCCGCCAGATTCCCGGTCACACAATTTATGAGGAGGCAAAGGAAAAGGTCAGCGAACTGATACATGGTTATGACGAGGTCATTGTGGCAAGCGGCAGCAATTACCTGCGGGAAAAGAAAATTGCACAGGTGCTGGCTGCAGGGGTTCCCCTTGCAACCCTGATACACCCCACGGCTGTCATCAGCCCCCTTGCCCATGTGGCCAATGGCTGCACCATACTGGCAGGTGCCGTCGTCAATATCAATGCCTATGTGGGAATCGGCTGCATTGTAAACACCCACGCAGTGATCGAACACGACTGTCTGGCTGAAGACTATGTCAATATCTGCCCTCAGGTCTCCATGGGAGGCCACGCGAAAATAGGCAGACGTTCCTTCATCGGTATCGGAAGCACGATCCTGGATCACATAACCGTTGGCAGGGAATCCATTGTGGGGGCCGGTGCTGTGGTGATCCGCGACGTGCCGGACGGAACCACCGTTGTAGGGGTTCCTGCCAAAAGAAAACATTAACCGCTCCGCCGGCTTAACGGCAAAATTATACCGCACCCAAATACGCAGGTGCGGTATAATCCGATTATGTGGGGGCAATCCCACGTTCCTTCTCTTTATCTTTCTCTTTTTCTTTCTGGAAAAAAGCTTTCGTCTCCGCGATCACCACAGAACTCAGTCCAAGAAGTCCGATGAGATTCGGAAATGCCATGCAGGCATTGGTAATATCCGCCAGAAGCCAGATAGGTTTCAGGGATAAAAACGGAGCCACTGCTATGCAGGCAATATAAACCATCTTATAAGGCAGTATGTATTTTACGCTGTTGAACAGATATACCAGACAGCGCTCCCCATAATAACACCAGCCGATAATGGTGGTAAAGGAGAAGAAAATAAGGCCGATGGTCACCATGTACATGCCGATATCCCCGGGAAGGCTGGCATTGAAGGCCGCATTTGAAAGCAGACCGCCGTCCAGCTCTGTGGTTTCCAGAAGGCCTGAGGTGATCACCACAATACCTGTCATGGTACAGATGATAATCGTGGTGAAAAATACGCTTGTCATGGAAATAAGCCCCTGGCGCACACAGGATTTTGTCTTTGCCGCAGCCACAACGATGGGTGAACTTCCAAGGCCTGCTTCATTTGTGTAAATACCCCTGGCAAATCCCGTGCGCATGGCAGTCATCACAGAGATCATAATGGTTCCGCCGGCGCCGCCCAGCATGGCATGAGGCGTAAATGCCGATTCAAAGATAAGGGCAAATGCTTTCGGAATGGCTGATGCATTGACAAAAAGCACTGCAAAGGAACCGATCACATAAGCTGCCGCCATGACCGGGACAACCAGTTCCGCCACCTTGGAGATGGATTTCAGTCCTCCCAGGACAACTGCTGCCACCGCTATGGTAACCACAATGCCAATGATGGCCACAGGAAGATGGAACGCCTCACTTGCTGACTCTGTGATCGCGTTTACCTGCGGAAAAGTCCCGCAGCCCAGCAGTGCTGTGATGATACCGAAAAAGGCAAAGAGCTTTGCAAGCCAGATCCACTTTTTTCCCATGCCGTTCTGGATATAGTACATGGGACCTCCGGCGATCTGACCGTTCTCGTCCACCGTGCGGTATTTTACTGCCAGAAGGCCTTCCGCGTATTTTGTAGCCATACCCACAAAGGCAGAAACCCACATCCAGAAAAGTGCGCCCGGGCCGCCCACCCGCAGTGCTGTGGCAACACCCACAATACTGCCGGTTCCAATGGTGGCCGCCAGGGCCGTGCAGAGGGATCCAAACGCGGATACATCTCCTTCGCCCTCCTCTTTTTCAAAGATATACCGCAGTGCTCTCGGAAGATGTACAACCTGCAGACATTTCAGTCTCAGCGTAAAATATAAACCTGTCCCGATCAATAAAACCATAGTAGGCGGTCCCCAAACGACTGCCTGTACTTTTTCCAGCAAATGCAAAATACTATCCATAGATCTACCTCCAATCGAATCCAATGAGAAAAAGAGCGCGGCAAAGGTACGAAACCGACATCTGTCTTTAACCTATTGCCGCGCTGTAAAATACTTTATGTAGTATAAGTGTAACTATTCAGCAGGTCTGCGCATTTACAGCGCTGACCGTAAGAAAAAGTTCAGCAGCCAGGCAAAAATCCCATCGCCAAAGGCGATTTTACATGGATTTTTGCTCGTAACTGTGAAGGTACTGAACAGTTACATATAAGTGATAGTATCAGAACAAGGTTGTAACATCTGTATTTTCCATATTGAAACTTAACGATACATTTTTACATGTACTGAATCCATTATACGTATTAATAGCAGAATACACAACATTATTTTCTTTGCATGCTGTCTCAAGACCTTTTCCGGCAATCTCAAGACCATATTTCAGGGTAGCGTTTGTAAGGGCGATGGTGGATGTTCTGGGTACCGCACCCGGCATATTTCCCACACAATAGTGCACAACACCATCTACAACGAAGGTCGGGTCATCGTGATAGGTCACTTTTGTTGTCTCACAGCATCCGCCCTGGTCCACTGCCACATCCACGATCACACTTCCGGGTCTCATATTTTTCAGATACTCTCTCTTCATGATCTTGGGGGCTGCCTTACCCGGAATCAAGACTGAGCCGATGACCAGATCCGCGTTTGCCACTGCATTGGCTATGGCAGCATCTGTGCTGTACAGGGTCTGGATTCTGGAACCGAAGATATCATCCAGATATGCAAGACGGTTCAGACTGATATCCGTGATCGTCACGTTCGCGCCCATTCCCACAGCGATCTTGCAGGCATTGGTACCAACATTGCCGCCTCCCAGAATGACAACATTGGCTTTTGGTGTACCCGGTACACCGGAGAGCAGTACACCGGAACCTCCGAACGGTTTCTCCAGATATTTTGCTCCTTCCTGGATACTGAGGCGTCCTGCGATCTGGCTCATAGGTGCCAGCAGCGGCAGACTGCCGTTTCTCTCAATCAGAGTCTCATAAGCAACGCCCTTTACCTTTGATGCCAGCAGCGCATCTGTAAGAGGACGGTCAGCAGCGAGATGCAGGTATGTGTAAAGAATCAGTCCCTCGTGGAAATACTGGTACTCTTCTTTCAGCGGTTCTTTTACCTTCACCATCATCTCAGATTTGTCCCAGACTTCTTTCGCAGAATCAAGAATCACAGCTCCTGCTTTTACATACTCGTCTGTGGTAAATCCTGAGCCGATGCCTGCGTCTTTTTCAATATAAACTTCATGGCCGGCATTGACATAAGAGACAACATTGTCCGGTGTTAAACCTACACGATACTCATTGTTTTTGATTTCCTTCACGCATCCTACTCTCATAATTATATCCTCCTGATATTTTTGTTCCGCTTAATTTGGAAGCACCCAGGCCGCGGATCCACGTGGGTGGTTTATTTATTTCAAAACCCTCCGGTTATGAAATTCCAATGAGATACACTTATGAAATACTATGATGTAATATATGAAACCAGTCATCGTTCTGCTGATAGAGTTATGAATATTATTTTTCATTTTATATTTTAAAAGACTTTTTTTCTTCATTTCTTTGATGGTTTTACTTTATCACACATCAAGCATTTGTGCAATAAGACAGATTTACAGAAAAAGAGACTGGTTTTTTGGTTAAATTGTCCATTCAAAATTTTAAGATATATGTTACAATTTTAACATATACATAGGAAGCTTTAAAATTTCGGAAAAATATGATCATTTGCGAAAAATCCCTGGATAAAGGGATATTATTGGGGGAATTGCATGAATGAAATAAAGGAATTACTCAAAAGTACCAAACTTACCAAGACCGGAAAGGTCATTGCAGAATTTATCATAGACAATGTGGAGGAGGCTTGTTTTATGACCTCCACGGATATCGCCATGAAGTTAAGCGTCAGCGAATCCTCTGTGATCCGCTTCTCCAGAGCACTGGGATTTACCGGCTTCATGGACTTTCAGCGGAATCTGCGGAACAGCTATAAGGACAATGTCTACAGCATGTCCAGCAATATTACCGTTCCGTACGAACGTCTGAAAATGAGTATGGAGCGGGGCGAAGCCAACTTTATGGAAGAATTTCTGGTGAACACAGAGGCTAATATTTCCTCTGTTCTGAAAAATAACTCCAGGGAAACCTTTGACAAGGCCGCTGACCTGATCATCAAAAGCCGGAAAAAATTTGTCATAGCTTCCAGGGCCAACTCCGGTGTGGGCGCCTATACTTATTTCCTGTTAAAACATATGCTGCCGGATGTGTACCCTACCAATGATTCCAATGCCAATGTCATTGACCATTTAAGTGATATCGGAAAGGAAGACTGTGTGATCGTCTACAGCTTCCCCAGATATTCCAAGCTGGATAAGATGGCAGTACAGATGGCCGAGGACGCAGGCGCCGGTATCGTAGTCATCACAGACAAGCGGAGCGCGCTGCTGGCCCAATACGCGGATATTGTCTTCACCGTCGGCTTAAACAGCAGTACCTTCTTCAATTCATACGTGGGCGTGGAATTTCTTATGGAAACGCTTTGTGCTGATATCAACAAAAAGATCGGTTACTCCAATGAGGAGAAGCTGAAGAATATTGATAAATATATAAACGAACTTCAGGTGTATTGAGATGTGGGGGTCCGGCCTTCCGGACTCCCCAATGGCGAATACAGAAAAATTGTATGGCATACAATAAAACACCCCTCCCCGGATGGCAGTTTCTGGATCATCTGTCATCCGGGGAGGAGTGTATCCTGTATTATTTATTCTTTGGTATTTTTGCAGTTATCATCACACGCTGATATCCATAACGGCCCTGACCAGTTCGCGGCATGCGTCTTCACTGTTTTTCATTAATAGATCCAGTTCATCTTCTGATGCATTGTCCACGTGTATGCCGGCTGCCACAGACACCCTGCATTTCAGGGTTGTTGCCAGATATTTTGCAGACTGCCTGGCCGCCTCATCATCTTTATGCTCATACGCACAGATAACACTGACCGTAGCTGACCTCTCTCTTCCCTCTTTTATCGGTCTGGCACACCCCAGGGCGATGGCACCCACATGGTATCCTGTTCCTCCGCAGATGGTGACACTGAGATCAGGACCACAGAAAACGGCCAGCAGCTCAATCTGGTATTTGCTGCCGCTTGCCTTTGTTATATGATATTCTTCCAAATTCATTCCTCTGCTCCTGTCCACGGCACAAACTTCTCATGCGTAATCCCAAACTGCATCAGTATTTTGCCAACAATATGGTTTATCTGTTCCTCAATATTCTTTGGCCCGTTATAGAAGGTAAGAACCGGCGGAATGATCACACATCCCAATTCTGCTGCCTCTTTCATATTTCTCAGATGTACTTTTCCAAGCGGCATTTCGCGCGGTACCAATACCACTTTCCTGCCTTCTTTCAGACACACATCCGCAGCTCTCACCAGAAGATTCTCCGCGTATCCCGCCGTAATTCCGGCCAGCGTCTTCATACTGCACGGCATGACGATCATGCCCTCTGTCACATAAGATCCGCTGGAAATCACTGCTGCCAGATTTTCATCCTCATGGACAACATCCGCAAGCAGAACCAGGTCGATCAGAGGGATATCACTCTCCAGTTTCCAGGTCTTCTTTGCACCTTCTGTTAAAATAAGATGCACCTGGCATCCTTCTATATTCTTCAGAGCCTTTACCAGATAATAACTCATCTCTACTCCGGAAGCACCGGTCACTCCTACGATTATCCTCATGTTTTTACCACCTTTTATGAATGATTGAATTATAACATGCCGAGAAGTTTCCACCATGGGATCTCCACCAGGACAGTCACAATGAATACCACTACCGTCAGCGGAATGCCAAGACGGATCGTCTCTTTCTGGGTATACATACCGTTCTCTTCCCCCTGTCCTACCAGCATATTCAAATGATGGAACGGAAGGATATAATGTATTGCCACCGCCGTATACACGATCAGGGTCGTTACCAGCGGGTTAATTCCCATAGGAGAGGTAAACGCCATGAGTGCCGGGATGGCTACGCCCATAACCGCGATAACAGAACCCATAAACATATGTATGATCATGGCAATCAGCGCGATAAACGCTGCCAACACCAGTGGATTATTTGGTATTGTGGATGGCAGAATGGTCTTTGCCAGCCATTCGTTCATCCCTGTGGCGCCTCCCACAGTCCCGATCGTCATGGCTGATGTCAGGAAGATCAGCACATGCACAGGTACTTCACCCCAGGATTTTGCGGTCAGGACTTCGCCAATAACCGGCATACTCATGAACATGGCAACACCCAAGGTTACCCAGCCGATATTGATACCGTGAATGGAATCCGTCGCCCACAGTACAATGGCGATTACCAGCCAGACAGCAGTTCTCTTTTCCAGGGTGGATAAAGGACCTAAAGAATTTTGTTTTTCTTTCACCTCGTCCAGATTGATTTCCAACTCTTTGGATGGCTTAAACAGAACAAGGATGAGAAGCAGTGTCAAAACAGAAGCTACGATCGCCGGCAGCCCCATAACTTTAAACCAGCCCAGCCAGTCTAAGTCCACACCTGAGTTGGCAACTGCCAGGGGATTGATAATACTGTCACCGGTGAGAAAAATAAGGGAAACCGGCACAGATGCCGCAAATACGGTAAACCCCACTTTAACGGCATCCTCTTTTGGCATCTTGGCACTCTTCACCACAACTGCCATTACAGACATGATCAGAAAAGCCCTCGGCCATGGATGGGGAATCAGAATACTCATAATAAAGGTCAGCACAAAAATAGATATGAGAATCCCTCTGTAGGAACGTACAAATTTAATGATAAAAGCATACGCAATGCGCTCCCCCAAACCGGAATCTTTGACTGCGGAAGCGATCAGGTATGCTCCGATGATCAGATACATGGTAGAACCTGTCCAGGATTTAAAAACAAGCTCCGGCTCTGCCACGCCGAGTACGATCAAAAGTATCAGATAGATGCCGCCCACATAACCGGACTGTGCGACCTGGGTTGCCCACCAGACAACCGTCATAAGGGTCAGTGCCAGACATGTCTGTCCTGCAGGCTCGATACCCTGCAGCGGCAGGAAATGGATGATCAGAGCTACCAGTATACCCGCGATAAAACCAATTTTTTTTGTTTTCATTCTTTTACCCTCTTCTTTATAAACGGCCACAAAATGCCCTGTGACCAGAAAAAATGTGCCGGACTATAACAGTTATGTCCGGCACATATGAAGACTGACGATTTTCCTTCGGACTATTTGTCCAGAGGCGGAACGGGCGGAATTACCTGCATGGTCGGTATTTTTTCTTTATCCAGCTTAAATTTTTCGTGGATATTGATCGTTTCTGTAGAACGCCAGGAATAAAAGCATTCCTCACAGAGATAAACCTCCCATACCTTTCCCACCGGAGAATCAACCATTTTTCTTACTTTATTACTATCACAACGCGGACAAATCATCTTATTACCTCCTTATTTCTACCTTAATTTTTAAATAATTCGCGGATAATCTTGGAATATTCCTCTGTCTTAACCGGCGGATCAAGAAGTTCTACCTCTCTCGGATTCGGCTCCGGAGCAACCGGCGTGGTGGCATCTATGATCATCTTTGTATGCATACCGGCCGGAACAGAAGACGGATCCAGCGGCATACCAGGACAGTTCGGTATGATTGCCACATCCTTATCCGGTTTTACCCTGGTGGTCAGCGCCCACATTACCTGTTCCAGATTAAACGGATCCACAAATTCATCCACCACGATTATGATTTTTGAATACGGCATGCCATGAGGTGTGGACAGCAGGCGGAACGCAACGCCCTTGCCATATCCGCCATAACGGCATTTAGTGGAAATAATGACACCCATGCCATGTGAGTACATGGCGTTCAGGGCAACCAGCTCCGGGATACTCTCCTTCACCTGTTTAAACAGCGGAACTGATGTGTTCAGTGCCATCAGGTAATCAATCTCCGTCCACGGAATACCCAGATACAGATTTTCAAAAATAGGATTTGTTCTGCGTGTGATTCTTTCAATTTTGGCTACGCACTGGTTCCTGCATCCTGAATAGGAACCCGGGAATTCACCAAACGGGCCTTCCGGCTCACGTACTCTCGGCTCAATATACCCTTCCAGAACTACCTCTGAGCCTGCCGGCACATAAAGGTGCTCATACAGATCTGATTTTACGATATCTGTCGGGACTCCATCCTGGAGAGCGCCCACAAACTCATATTCATTCTGTTTGTATCCGATCGGTGTGGAGGCCATAAACGAAACGAGTGGGCTGTTGCCGATCGTGATGGCAATCGGAAGCTTCTCATTCTTTCTCTCAGCCTTTTCCAACTGAACAGCGATATCGTGGAAAGCCAGAGCCTGGATTCCGATACGGTCTTTGTCTTTAACCTGAATCCGGTATATGCCCATATTCATCTTATCAAAATTGCCGGGTTCTTCCGGGTCTGCTGTAACTACAGCCCCTTTAGAGATGAAAAAGCCCGCATCCTGGTCATTGATCCTATAAAGAGGAAGGACATCAAAAAGGTTAATATTTTTATCAATCACATTCTCCTTGCAGGGCGCTTCCTCCCTTTTAAGTATATTTGGCTGTACCGGATATTTGTCCCATCTGCGGTCCAGCTCAAAAAACTGTTCCTTGGTAGGCGTATCCTTGGGCAGACCCATCATTAACGCGTGATTAGCCCACGAACCATGTACATTCGTGACAACCCTTCCTTTATATCCTTTGACTTTCTCAAACAATACTGCCGGTCCGTTTTTGATATTTGCAGCTGCACGTCCTGCAGATGCAATATCCGGTTCAGGCATAACTTCATCTTTTATGCGGACCAACTGTCCTTCCTTCTCCAGGGTTGCCAAAAAGCTTCTTAAATCTTTATACACTTTAGCCACTTCAGTTCCTCCTTTACCTGTTTCATGCACTTGTTAAAATGATGCCAATGTCGACGTTGGTTTTACACATCCTTTACTACGCGCTTATTGTATCACTCTGTTTTTTTGTGCACAATTCACTTTAGGAACCTGGTCATTCCAAATCAGAATTGCATTTTTCCCGAATTTTGCTATGTTATACTTAGTGAATTATGGTAATACCAACTAGTTTTATATATTGTTAAAAGTGTGGTATTCTAATATTGAAAAGCTGTCTGCCAGTACGGGAGGGTAATCATGACAATTTTACAGGTTAAATTTTTTCTGGCTATATGCGAATTCGGAGGATTCTCCGCTGCTGCCGATGAAATGTATATTTCCCAATCCTCTCTCTCTAAACAAATCAAGTCCCTGGAAACAGAACTTGGCCTGCCTTTATTTCTTCGCTCCAACAATAAGGTCTCTCTGACCCCGGGAGGTGAGATGTTTTTGACTTATGCCAGAATCTTTGTGAATACTTATTCAGACATGGTGGCGCACTTGTCCGGTCTGTCCAAGGACATTGTGACCGAGAATATTTACTTTGGTACCCTCCCTCTGCTGCAGGACTACCACATTGCCAAGCAATTGGCCGTTTTTCAGGAAAATATGCATAATATCCAAATCAATATTACAGAAGCAAGCCAACAGGAGCTCTTACACCTGCTTCTAGCAAAAAAAATAAACCTCTCCATACTGAGGCTCAACTACCTGAACACAGACCAATTTGACTTTGCCCCCATCCATGAGGACCGATTCACGCTTGTCTGTTCCAAAAAGCATGCTGAGACCCTGGGAAAAGGGCCGCTTTCCCTGAGGAAACTCCATGATTATCCTTTTGTTATTCTTGGATGTGAATCAGATATTTATCAGTTGTGTATGGATCAGTTTGCAAAAGCTGACTTTTCTCCTAATATCACAAATATGACATCCAGACATCTGCATCTGCTCAATATGGTGGACGAGGGTATCGGCATTACAATACTGCCCAAGATCATGATGAACCGGAGAATCTTTCCGAATCTTATCTGTATTCCGTTTTATGAAGCAATGTGCACGACGATCGGGATCGTACGGCTGAAAAACGTAACTATCCCCCACCAGGCAGATATGCTGTACCAGTATTTTATGGAGCATGGACTCTCTCCCGTCTCCAAAGAACCGAATTAAAAAAAGAGAGTGCCGGCGACAGCACTCTCCAAATCATATTCTCTTCAAAACTTCCACGGCACAGGTCAAAAACCACGGTGTATATTTCTGTGGGTTTGCCTGCATATCCTCCAGTAACTCTGTTTTTTCCATCCACACTGCTGCTTCTGCTTCTTTCGGATCCAGTTTATAGCTTCCGTAATATTCCCCCATGATCACATGGTCAAATTCAAACTCACAGATACCATTGTCAAACTTATAATAGTACACAAAAGAATATATCTCTTCTAATCTTTTGACATGGATCTTCATCTCTTCGTCTAATCTTCTGCGGGCAGCATCCAGTGTTATTTCTCCGGGCCTCGGGTGGGAACAGCAGGTGTTTGTCCACAGACCGCCGCAGTGATACTTATTCTCTGCTCTTTTCTGCAGAAGTATTTTTCCGTCATGGTACAAAAACACAGAAAAAGCGCGGTGCAGATGCGGGGATGCATGTGCTGCCCCTTTCTTCATCTCACCCAAAGGATTATCCAGATAATCTACCAATATTACCTTAGGTTCCATATGATTCCTCCGAAATCTTTTTTTCAATTATATCCGATAACGGAAAAAATCACAATTCCATTTTCGACTGGGCACATTCTCCTACAGATTCCCATACCCATCGTCATCCACCGGCTCGCATCATTCATTTGTGATTTCCACTCCCGGTACTTCCACTGCCAGATGGGCAAACCAGCAGTCCTTCGCAGCGCCGTGCCAGTGCTTTACCCCTGCCGGGAAAATCGTGTCTATGTCTGACAGCAGTTACTTTCCATTTCCGACAGAAGGCACTTTGCCATTACCAGTGATTATAACTTAAAATCTCATCCAGGCTCTTGCGTTTCTTCCGCCGCGGTTCCCCTTCTTTTGCAGGATAGCCCACAGTTATGATCAGCCGTATCACCCGCTCGGCGGGTATCCCAAAATACTGATGCAGTTTTTCCTGGTTCATCGTACCGATCATACACGTTCCCAGTCCCATGGATGCAGCTTCATAACACAGCGCCATGGCCGCCATGCCGATATCCATCTGCGCAAAATGCTGGGAACCGTAGCGTTCTCCCACCCCCGGCATAAGGTGTGCTTCCTCCTCCACGATCATGATATAAGCCGGCACACGGTCTCCCCAGGGACACCCGGTCAGGCCGTTGTCATCAAATGCCTCTGCCAGTTTGTCATGGGCCTCCGGCTCATCCACAATAATAAAATGCCACGGCTGGGCATTGCACCCGCTGGGCGACAGGCGGGCCACATCCACCAGATGTGTCAGGGTTTCACGGGAGACGGGTTTATCACTGTAAACCCTGCAGCTTTCACGCTTTAACTGTAAAGTTTCAAAATCCATAGTAAGCTCCTTTTCTAAATAATGATTTCTTCCACGGTTGTCTCTCCCTAGAATATAACATATCCCGGCAGCATGCGCAATCAAACCGCTTTTCCCCTGCCCGGCTGCTCATGGCACGCAGTTGTTGGTCGCGTGTGTCATAGAATTCTCCGCTCAGCATTTTTTCTTTTTCTGTCGTATACCCACATTCAGTCTTTCCGGATTTCTTTTGCCATCCTAAAGGCTGCCCGCAACTATTCATATGCGGGAAATACCAGACTTATTTCATAGAACTGCCCGTCATTTTCCACCTTGCAGGTTCCCTTCATTTTGTGCATCATCTGCTCTATATTGGCAACTCCCACACATGTGCTGCTGACATCCTCAGGGTTTTGATCAATTTTATTTCTTATGATCATTGTGATCTGTTTTTCCGGCTGGTCCTGCATGGAAAACACAATGGTGACAGGCTCTGTCTTATCCGCGTATTTGAGCAGATTGGACGCAATATTATCCAGGATTCTGTCCATGTATTCAGGCAGGACAGAAAGTTTTACTTCCGGCCAGTCAGTATCGCACTCCACCCGGAATCCCTGGCTGTGCAGAAACATAACAAGGTCAGAGAGTCTGTTCTCAAAAATATAGCACAGCTTTTCCGGTACCTCCAGCATAATGTCTTCATTTTTTGTAATGTAGAACCGTTCAAACAGGTCATCTGACATCTGTTTTATCTGATTTGCCTTGTGTGCTGTCTTTTTCAGATACTGCTCCATCTCCTTCTCATCTTTGTATTTTCCCTGGGACAGCAGTTCTGTGTACAGAAGGAGGGCGGTGAGCGGTGTGCGCAGGTCATGGGCCATACCTGTGACCAGACGGTTGTTCACCTCCATGATCTCCTCTTTTTCCCTGATATTTTCATTCAGGCTGAGCCGCATCTGCTCCAGGCCGAAGGCCAGCTCTGACAGCTCGTCCCCACCCTTTACGGTGATCTGCTTATCCATTCCGCCGCCCTCTAAAATTTTCACCTCTTCCTCAAGCTGATGGACATATCGGATCTTTCTCTGCAGGAAAAATAAGAAGATAAAGAGAAACAGCAGCACCGACACACCGAGCTCTATATAATTGGCCGCCGCGTAAATCTCATAATCGAAAAAGCCCACCACATACAGTCTTCCTGCCCCGTCTGCAAACTGTATATCATATAACTGGGAATCACTCTCATAGTAACTCTCCTCCTCTGCTGCGGGGGGACTGCTATCCTCAGCTGCATCATCCGGAATCATCATTTCATCCTCTTTATATTCCGATGGATAAATGACCTTTCCGCCCTTTAAGATCACATAATATATCAGCGGATTGTCACTCCCCCACGCATTCAGCGCCTCTGTGTCCGAAGAAGAAATCTGGTTCTTTGTTACATAATCCTGAAATTCCTCCGCGGTCTTATCTGTCTGCCGCTCAATATAGGAGGAGGAGGCAAAATAAGAATCCAGGGCACTGCCTATGAAATAATTTACAGCATAATAAAAGATAACGGAAATCCCCATGGCTGCCAGCATCACCAGGGTGGCTTTCATTTTTAAACTGTATCGTCTTTTACACAAAGGTATACCCCTTCCCCCACACGGTTTTTATATGCTGCGGTTCCTGTGGATTTTCTTCTATCTTAACTCTCAGTTTCCTGATATGGACCATGACCGTACTGTTGGAGGAATAGAAATACGGCTCCTTCCATATGCTCTCATACAGATTCTGGGCAGAAAATACCTTTGCGGGATGTTCCATCATCAGCAGCAGTATTTTGTATTCCAGGTCTGACAGATCCACCTGTCTTTCGCCCACCTGCACATCATTGAATTTTTTACTGATCCGGATATCACTGACGGTAAGGTACTCCTCCTCCTTCTCTGTCTCTGCCTTTCCGCTGTATATTCGGTAACGCCTCAGCAGTGCTTTCACCCTGCCAAGCAGTTCGGAGTAGGAAAAGGGCTTCCCAAGATAATCATCACCGCCTGCCATAAGCCCTATGAGCTTGTCAGATTCCTGGGCCTTTGCCGTAAGAAACATAATGGGCACATAGGAAATTTTCCTTATCTCTTCACACGTCTTAAGTCCTGATATACCGGGCATCATCACATCCAGAATCACCAGGTCCGTATCAGGAGTCAAAAGCTTCAGTCCCGCATGTCCGTTCTCCGCCTCCTGTACCGTATAATTTTCACTTTCCAGCAGGATTCTGATACCCTCACGGATATCCGCGTCATCCTCAATGATCAATATATTTGCCTTATTCATGGTACCTCCGTCCTATCTTATCAACAACAGTTCTTTATAATTCAAACTATACCACAGTACGGCCGAAATGATAAGTATATCCGCTGGTTTTATGATTTCATGGCCTCCAGTGCCGAAATTTTCACAGCTTTGTTCGCCGGGTAATAGCCTGCTGCCACGCCCATGAAAACAGAGAACAGAAGGGCAAAGCCCGCAAGCCACAGCGGTATCACCGACATGACGGTACTTCCGCCGCCCATCATGTCCATGCCGCCCGCTGCCATCATATCCATATCCCCTCCGCCCGGGGCCAGGGAGGATATATGGTTCATCAGCCAGGACACCAGATAGCTGAGCAGGATACCAATGCTTCCGCCCAAAAAACCAATGGCTGCTGCTTCCAGCAGGAACTCTTTCCTGATATCCCCAAGAAAACAGCCCACAGCCTTCATGATCCCGATTTCCCTGGTTCTCTCCGTAATGGACATGATCATGGTGTTGGCGATTCCTATGGCCGCCACAAGAAGGGATATGGCCCCCAGGCCTCCCAGCATCATCTGCTTCTGTCTGGCGTCCTTCTCCATAGGTTTTCGGATGGATTCCATGGAATACGTCTGAAATCCCATCTGCCGGACCATATTTTCCACCTGTTCCACGCTTTTGATATCCTTAACATTGACTACAACCTGGGAGTACTCCTTTGCCTTTTTCTGACCGCTTATCTTCTGGATCTGTTTCTGAAGTTTTTCCATATCGCTCAGGCGCATGATGAGTCCGGAACCTGTCTCCTCCCCTGCATCGTAATTTTCTTTCAGCTGTCCTACGATTTTAAGCTTCTGGATTTCCTTCCACTCCGCGACGGAAGAGGCTGTCTGGTTTTCTCCCGGCTCGGAGGTTTTTTTCTGCTTTTTTTCCGCCACAGAAAGTTCGGTTCCCATTGCCTTGAAAAAAGGCTTCGCATCCTCATTGTCCCAGTAATCCACCACATTTTTTCCTTCCGGGCGTCTGCTGTCTGTAAACTGATAGGCAAAGTGCTGTCCTGCCAGGACTTCAAATGCCCTGTTCTTCGGATATTTGCCGTCTGTCAGGGTATAGCCCATCTTTTCCAGATCCTTTTCCGGGATTCCTATGATGGTGGCGGAAGCGTTCTGGAATCTGTTCTTCTCGCCGGCAGTGAGCTGCAGTTCTCCCAGATCAAGCGTATTTTTTACGATGGCTGAGGTCACATCGGGAAGCTGCCCCATCTGCTTTACAGCCTTTTTATCCAGCAGGGTTTTGTGGGCATCCTTTGCAGGAGACGGAGTGACCGTGATCCTGGTCAGATTTCCCATCTGCGCCAGCATCTGGTCCTGTGCCTGTTTCATGCCGATTCCAAGGGACACCATGATCACAATGGCACAGCAGCCAATGATCACGCCGGAGACGGTGAGGGCAGTCCTGCCTTTTCTGCGGTACAGATTCCGGATACACATCTGCATGATATCAAAAAATGACATTATAAATTCTCCTCTTCTTCTGACAGTGATTTTTTCCTGCGTCTGCGGCGCCATATATACACACCTGCAAGGGAAAGTACACCCGCAGCCGGTATCACTGCTTTCACAGCCGATGTTCCCGCACTGCCGCTTTCCATCTCCTCACTGCCCGGCATCACTCCGTCCATGGACCCTTCTGAGAACTCATCCGGATTTCCCTGGGCGGCTGTCAGTTCCACCTCCTTTTCCACTGTCATCTCATTGCCGGATACGTCCTCATAGGTCACCAGAATTTTTGCCTTATGCTTTCCTTCTTTTGGCGGTGTCACGAAAAAATCAATGGTTCCGCTGGTGCCGGCCTCCACATTTCCCAGAAATTTATAAGTTTCTTCGCTGGCCATCTCTGTCTTCAGCCTGGCCTCCACGTTGCTGACTGTGGTTTTCCCTTTGTTTACATAGGGGATGGAGATGGCAGTCTCCTCATTTGCGCTGATCTCCTTTTCCTTCTGGATATCTCCGAGGCTGAAACGGTCCGGCTGGGCATAGCGGACAGACAGTTTTTCCGTGGAGGTCACCTGGGTTCTCTCCTCCTGTTTCAGGTACTCATACTTGAAATTCAGCTCCAGCTTGGCTTTATCCGCCTGTTCCTGGGGAAGTGCTTTCAATCTTACCACCTTTGTGACGGACTCCTGTGGTTTCATCCGCTCTATGTATGTGGTATTGGAGGAATCTTCTATGGAAAGTGCCTCTCCTGCTTCTGCGGACATGACTATGTTTTCTATTGTATTTTGTTTGCTTGTGTTATAGAGGACCATTTTCAGCTCAAATTCCTGACCGGCGGTGATGTTTCTGTCATATTCGTACTGGCTGACAATAATATTGGGGGTCATGGGGTCCAGCTTCTTCTTTCCGCTCTCTGACGCACCGCCTCCTGCTCCGTCACCGGTGCCTGCGTCGCCGCCCTCGTAACCGCCGTCTCCCCCGCCGCTGTTATCCTGGCTGTCTCCCCCGCTGTTTGACGCCTCGGCACTGTTAGTCTCACCGGAATTATCTACGAAGTTTTTCCCATTGTCTGCTGCAACAGGGAGAAGTATATCTTCCCGGTCACTTCCAGTCCGCGTCTGGCCCTCTGCCTGGTACTCATAGGAGACTTCCGCCTTCATTACCAGTGTGGGGACATCTCCAGAAAGTTTTCCGGCGGATAACTTTACAGCAACCTTTTTCGTTTCATCTGCAGCCAGACTGCCCACCTTGATGGTGCCGGTTTTCTGTTCCGCTGCCATTGCTAAGCCCTCGGGTGTCTCGATCTGCAGTTTTACATTCTTAAAATCTGTGTTGGGGGATGTATTTTTCAGAATAAGGCTGACCTGAAACTCCTGCCCGGATTCCAAGCCTTTGCTCATCTCTTCTCTGGAAATGGATACTGCTGTCGGCTCCTGCCCCTGCTGGTCTTTATCCGGCTGACCGGGATTGTCCGATTGACCTGAGTTCTCCGGCTGACCGGAATTGTCCGATTGGCCCGGTTTGTCTGATTGACTGGGCTTATCCGGCTGGCCGGAGTCATCCGGAGCAGGCGGTTCCCGGTTTTCATCCTGAGAGGCTGTATTCCGGACACCTGCTGCAGATATCTGCTCCTGTCCGTTCTCCTCCTTTCCACTGCTGCCGGACTGATTTTCCAATGCGCTTTTTGCCGTGCTGCTGTCCTGTCCGGCCTCTGCTGCCGAAACATTGTATAAAAACAGATTGCCGGTAAGGCCCAGGCAGATGATTCCTGCAAATAACCTTTTTCTAATTAATTTTGCCTTCATTTTTTATCCTTTCTCTCATCCTTTACTATATTTCCATCTATCAGAGTCAGTATCCGGTCCGCATAGGATGCCATCTCAGGGTCATGGGTTACGAGTACAATGGTCTGCCGGTTCTCCCTGGCAAATGCCAGGACCATTTCCATAATCTGCGCCGTTGTCTTGGTGTCCAGGTTCCCGGTTGGCTCATCCGCAAAGATCACATCCGGGTTTGCGGCAAAAGCCCTTGCAATTCCCACGCGCTGCTGCTGTCCGCCGGACATCTGTGAGGGATAGTGGCTGAGGCGCTCCCCAAGGCCCACCATTTTTAAAAGCCGGGCGGCCCTGGCTTCTCTCTCCTTTTTCCCATACCCCTGGAACATGAGAGGCAGCGCTGTATTTTCCAGAGCAGTCATATATGGCAGCAGATTGTAGGACTGGAAAATAAATCCGATGTGTTTCTGCCTGAAGGCTGCCATCTTTTCCTCCCGCAGTTTTGTAATATCCACGCTGTCGATCACAATTTTTCCCTCTATGGGTTTTTCCATGCCTGCAAGCTGGTTCAAAAGTGTACTCTTGCCTGAACCGGATGTGCCGAAAATACAGCATATCTCACCCTTTTGGATATCTGCGTCTATCCGGTCCAGAGCAATGACTTTTTCCGTCCCTATTCTGTAAACCTTTCGGACGCCGCATATTTTAATCATTGCTTCCCGCATTCTCTCTACCTCATTTTCCTGCCTGATGTTTTTGTTTCTCTTTACGGTATTTACTATAAATCCTAAATCTTAACAGATTCTGATGTGATTCTGAAAAAATCTTAATTCCTCTAACAGTATGGCAAGGAGGCGCAGTGTGAAACAGTGTATGGATAACAATGATCTTCATCGTCGTTAAAAAAATCATCGGATATTGTGTCAGGAATGGCATTGATCACGGAAGCACTGATCAGACCATTGCAGAATTTACAAAAAAATACAGTTTATCTGCCCCCTGCACCAAATCTTCTACACGACCGGTCCAGAGTACAGTTAAACTGCATCTCTAATTTTTTCGTATTCTGTTATACTATAATATGCAAAACTTTTTCTCAATCTATATCACTTTTGGTATCGCGGTATTCCGTTCTCAATATATCAAAATAATCCGTCTTTTCCTCCCCGGATATTTGCCGTATCACCCTGCAGGGGACTCCCGCAGCCACCACATTCGCTGGAATATCCCTGGTGATGACACTCCCTGCCCCGATGATGGAATTGTCCCCGATCGCAACACCACAGTCGATATGTACCCCTGCCCCGATCCAGACATTGTTTCCAATCTTCACAGGTCTGGCAAAACACGCCCCTGCTGCTCTTTCTTTTGCATCAAACGCATGTCTTGTCGTATAGATACCCACCCGCGGCCCAAACAGTACATGGTCACCAATCTCTATTCCGCCTCCATCCAGCATGACACAGTCAAAATTCGCATAAAAATCATTTCCGATATGGATGTTAAATCCAAATTCACAGCGGAAGGATGGTTCAAAAAATACATTCTCCCCCATAGAACCTAATATCTGTTTCAGAACCTGCTCCCGCACCTGCGGCTCTTCCCCATAAGTGCGGTTGTACCGGTCTGTAAGGCGGACGGTTTCTTTTCTTGCGTTCACCAGCTCCTCCGTCAAATCATTATACAGCTTTCCTGTGATCATCCGTTCCTTCTGTTCTTCCAATGTCATAACTGTATTCTCCTTTCTCTCAGCCTGCACTCTATTTCTTCATTTTCCTTTTCCATATTGATCTCTACTGGTTCCTGCAGATTCAAGCTGAAAATGCCAAGTATGGATTTTGCATTTATCCTGTGCCCTCCTTGAATCAGTTCAATATGCCCCTCGCAATCCGAAGCTATATTCACAAGCTCTGTGATATCCCTGATACTTTTCAGGCTGACACAAAACGATTTCATCATTGATCCGTCCTTTCTTTTTTTGCTTAACCCTATAGTAGTTCAGTTCCGTTTGATATTCTATTTATAATCTTGCCGAGAACATTTCTTATCTTGTCATTTCATTGACTTTAGGAATATCCGGCAGTAAACTTAAAATATAAAGGAGGAAAACCCATGGAAGCCAAATTCTTATCCCGCTCTTCCATTTACAAGGGAGACTATGACTGTCTGTTTCGGACACCCAAAAATGAGATGCGTTCCAACCTGCATTATCATGACTTTTATGAAATTGTTGTCTATCTGGGGAATGCAGGTATTTTCAAAATCAACGGCAAAGAATATCTGATCAGGCGGGGGGATATTGCCCTCATCAACATGTTTGATCCGCACACCCTGATCTATAACAAGAATACTTATTACGAGCGTTTCAGCATCAGCATTGACCCCAATCTGCTCCTGTCTTTCAATACTGCCCAGTCAAACCTTCTGGATATCTTCAGCAAGGACAGCAGGAATTATCCAATTTTCCATGTGGAAGGAAAATGCTTTGACAAATATCTGCGGATTCTGGAACAATACCGGGACCAGAAGCCTGCCCATGGCAAGGATATCTTTGAAAAGGCGCTGATCCATCAGCTGGCCTCCTACCTGTTCAGCGACTGCTATGACGGCATCCATTTTGATAATACGGATTCCCGGCATGTGTCCATGATAGCCAAACTGGTGGACTATATCAACAACCATTTGAGTGAGGATCTGTCTCTGGGTGTACTGGCCCAGGAAGTGAGTTACAGTGAATATTACATCTGCAGGATTTTTAAGAAGGTGACGAATTATACGCTCACCAATTATATTGTGGAAAAACGCATAGCCCAGGCAGCCCACTATCTCACCGGAGATATGACCATCAACAAGGCCGCAGAGAAGGTGGGGTTCAATAACTACAGTTATTTCTATAAGACATTCAAGAGATACATGGGGATGAATCCTGCGGAATACAAAGAACAACATACACAGGCTAATAATAATTGAGAGGAACTGCTGCCAGTCCCTCTCCACTTTTTTTCTGATACCCAAGCAACTAGACGTTAAGTCCCCACTCCTCAGCCAGAAACGCCGCTACACCGTCATGATCACAGTCAGGCAGCACCCGGTCCACCACTTTCTTTATTTCAGGCAGCGCATTCATGGGCGCATAGCTCCTGTCCGCAATCTCTATCATGGACAGATCATTGAAGTTATCCCCGAACACCACCAGCTCCTCGCTCCCGGTGATTTTCATCAGCTTCTTCAGAGCGTTTTTCTTGCTTGCATGTGCACTGAACACCTCCAGGCAGTACATCCCGTTATAGATATTCAGATAAAAGGAATACTTGATCCCCTCTATCTCATCCAGTTTCCTGCACACCGGTTTCAGCTCTTCTTCCGTCCCGGTACATGTCAGATATACAGGATCTCCCTTCTGGACCATTTCCTCTGCTTTCTTTGTAAAGGTGACCTCTGCACATTTCTGAAGCGCCCTGTCACTGTAATACTGGGTCTGCTCCTCCATCCTCTTTTCATCATAATAAATGCTGATTCCCCGGCTGTCATACGTGTACAAAAAGCAGGACATCCCGCAGTCTTTGAACGCACGTATCACTTTCTGCGCTGCACTTACAGGAACAGCTTCCGCGGAAATGATTTCTTCGGATTGAAAATCATATAAAAATACCCCGTTCGTCACAATTCCCGGTACATTCATATGCAGGTCCTTCAACCGGTAATCACAGCCGTAAGGCATACGCGCTGTAGCCACTGAAAACAGCATTCCCTTTTCTATGCAGCGGTTGATGATATCCGCTGACCTATCGGAAATCCTTTTCTTTTTATTGAACAACGTCCCATCCAGATCGGACACATACAGGCTTTTCATAAACTTTTCTCCATTTTCTATTTATTCCTCGCAGAGATATTCCCTCTGCGAATCCAGAATTATGCTTCTTCTGCTGTGAGAAATGCCATCTCAGCCATCTGGATTCCAAGTGACCTGCCTGTCTCAGCAAGCTGCTCTGCCAAAGCCTCCGGGAGAATGATTCCATGTTCCAGACTCCTCTGTTTGTTGGTGTATTCAATCTCCCCGGGATATTTTGCGCTGCCCACGCCCTCTTTTACAGGAAGGGCCTTGATATCCTCAATGTACTCCTGAGCATCCTTATGGAACTGTGAAAGCTCCCTGAAAGCCCGGATATTGATACAGCCAAAGCTCTGGCTGGACAGCTCCGGTGTGGCCGGAAGATCCTGGTCATTTACATTAGGTGACAATACACCGCCTGAGAGCAGTGTGGTAAACAATTCCACAATAAAGGCCACACCGAACCCCTTGTGCTCTGCCATGGGAACCAGCATTCCGTATTCGGACAATTCTGTGGTGGGATTGCCCTGCTTGTCCAGAAGCCATCCCTCCGGAATCGGTTTTCCTGCCAGGGCATAAGCCTTGGCTTTTCCAAATGCCGCCGCGCTGGTCGCCATGTCCACACAGACTTCCGGATATTTTTCACCTGCTGCAAAGGCAAAAGAGAACGGATTATTGCCGATAAACGGAATCGTCACTCCCGGAGGTGCCATGGAGGGGTCCGTATTGGAGCAGGCAAAACCGATACAGTCCTCCCCGGCCAGCTTCATAGCCCAGTGGCCTGCCATGCCGAAATGGTTGCTGTTCTTTACGGACACAATAGAGATCAGGCTGTTCTTCGCCTTTTCCCTGGCAATCTTCACCGCCTTTTCCCCTGCAACTGCACCGAGACCGCCTTCCGCGTCAATAACTGCTGTATTGGCTGTCTCCTGCACCACAGGATATGTACTTTTTAGGGAAGCTCCGCCGCCGTTTATCTTTTCGATATAAGGCTTCATGCGGATAACTCCATGGCTGCTCACGCCGCGCACATCTGCATGGACCAGCAATTCCGCTATAGCCTGCGCGTCACTTTCCTGCAAACCTGTTTTTTCAAACACGGTTTTTGTAAAATTCTTAAGCTCTGCTGCTGATACTTTATAACTCTTCATATTGCTTTCCTCCATTTATTTTTTTGCTTTTTATTTCTTTTATATTATAAATCGATTATACGATTGGCCTTGTTCTTATTCAATTTAATATCTTGCCCGGTATATGTCTTATATTGCTTTTTAAGATTTACCTATCCGTTCTGATTGTGACGGCCCTGGATTCGGACCTTTTCCGGCATAAAAAATACTCCTTTTTGATAAGAATTGTCATATCTTAATCCTCACCAAAAAGGAGCTCTCTTTTTGTTAAAACACAAAACGAATTACACTGTCTGCTTTAAAGCACTCTTTTACATCTTTTTAGAAAATTTCTCATAATAATATTCTGCTTTCTCTCTGTCCAGCATAAAATGCTTCTGCAATTTTTCTATAATAATTGTTTTCCCTGCTTCTTCCTCCTCCTTTTCAGTTATAAATGCCCTTATCCCCCGTTCCAGACCTTTTTCTATTCCTTTTTCGACCCCTTCCTCATAACTGAGCTTCTTCTCATTTTTAATATGGCGTTCCGCATTATACTCTGTCAGTATCACGTCTTTCACCTCTCCACGCTCTTTCTTCAGAAAATCCGCAAGAATGCCTTCCGCAATACATTCTTCCACCGCCCTGTCCACTGCACCCTCCAAATCTTCGGGGTACATTTCCAGATACTGCCGCACCTTGGATACAAAAGAAGCATACTGCCACAACAAGCTGCAGTCTTCCATCAACTGTCTGTTATGTCCTGCATTAATATTCAGAACCGTGGCCACACATTCCAGGCAATAACTGTCCTGCTTCTTCTCAAATGCGTCACTCAGACGGTACTCCCGGCGGTCCGGTTCTTCCTCCGATCCATTATAAAATACAATATACCGCGGCAATGGGATTTTGATACGGCTGCCGGAATACAGATCAAGCTCTCTCTTTTCCACATATCCCTGATATACTCTTGCGAAATAGATCAATCCCCGCAGAGGCATATTGGGATTTCTGGTAGATTGGGCTTCATACAGATTCATCACACTGTCGATCAAAAAGGACAGGTCATTCTTTACGCCCATATAAATGGCCCCTTCGATCGTAGTGATCTCCAAATCCTCCGGATTTTGATAATTGGAATGATTGATGGCATTATAAAGCTTCAGTGCAGCCTTTCTGTTCCCGAAGATCATGCGGAACAGGCTATCCTTGTAATTTCTGTTTACTTGTTTTTTTCTGAGTGCCCTGCTTATGCTTCTCCTTCTGTTTCTGTTTCTGTTCATATTGCCTCGTCTTTCCAAAGCAGCGAAAGCCTCAGGAACCTGTATACATTATAACAGAAAGATACCCGTTCCACAACTTGCCGCTCCCGCGCTTTTTCTTATTCAGTTGTTACTACATTGTGAATTCCGGCAGAAATTGCCGATTTAATGAAATTGAAAAATAGAAAAATCCATATCAGAATATGTGGAACAGTATAGCAGATACAGCACTCCACTGCAATAATATTTTTTAAAAATTTATAGAAAGTTTACCCCATCTTTTTTAATTAAAAGTGCCGGAACGGCAGTTTTTTGACCCAACCGTTCCGACCAGAAATAAGTGCGCAGGCCTGATTGATCAGTTAGCAAAACGTAACCTTCTCAATCCCCATAAACTTACACAGCAGGCTCATCACATCTGTATAATCTCCTTCTTTCACCAGAAGATGATGGTCCATTCCCTTTTCCATCAGTGTATTTACCACCTGGCTGGCTTTTCCGGACACGTGGAGTTTAACAAGGAGTTTCTCTCCCCCCTCTACCCATTCCTCATGGGTGGCTGCCTCCACATCGGCCTTTTCCACCAGAAGCTTATACTGTCCCCTGTTTCCCACAATGCTGGAAACGGTCACACTTTCCATGCCCTTCAGCGGCACGCCCACGAATGTGCCTTTCTCGCCGCTTGGTGAAATCTGTACCTTGTCGATGCTCTCTGCCAGGGAATGGGCTGTGCTCCCCTCATGAGCCAGGGCCAGGATATTGTTCACATCATCCATGCTGCCCACCTCGCCGAGGGCACAGGCGCCGCCCTTTGCCGCCAGATTCAGCATATACATCACCATGGTGTGGCCGATATCTCCCTCTGTGTCCACGATCATCCCCTCGTCTGCCAGCCAGGAGGATGTCAGGTTCATCAGTCCGCTGTACATGGGATAACACTCCGCTGCCATGGCGTCCAGGGAATACCGCTCAATGACTTTTTTTGTAGAGAGATATACCTTTGCCATATACAGCATGGTCTCCTTATCCGCCAGCACCTTTCCGGTGCGCTTTGACAGGCAGTTAAGTGTCTTTTCAGCTTCCTCATCGCTGATCTTATCTGCCCCTTCCGTAATCTCGCTCATTTCAATATGGATCAGGGTCACACCAAATTTTTTTGAAAATTCCCACTCCTCTGCGGACATATCCTGGGGACCTGCCACACGCCATGTCTGACGGGGGCCCACAAGGGCAAGGCGCATTCCCTTTACCGCCCTGATGATCTGGGATGCCTGGGCCGCTGCTTTTACTCTGCCTGCAGGTGCCTCATCTTCCGGCAGTCCGTAAACGTACTCGTATTCGATGCCCTGACCTTTCAGGATGGAACCGAAATGCTGTACACATCCGATGGAAAATGTCTCTGTGTAAGGCACTGCCCAGAAAATTGTGGGAATCTGCAGCTCGTTCATGAAGATATACTGCATGGAGTCCATGATCCATGTCACTTCCACAATAACCAGCGCATCCAAATCCTCTTTTTTAAACTGTCTGCATACGTCCACCGCATCCGCCGCATCCCATGCCACCTTATCTGCGCATACCACTTCTAACCCCTGGCTGCTCAGTGCGTTTTTCACTCCGTTTATCAATTCCTCTGCTCTTTGTCCCCCGCTCTCAAATCTGCAGGTGACGCCTACAACTCCTACTTTTGGCTGGTTCATCTCTAATTCCTCCTATTTGAAATGGCTGGGAGCACAGCTCCATGTAATGACTGCCGGCTCCATTCCTATATTTGTCAGTTCGTGGGGTTCCCCCTCCTCTACCAGGATGATATCCCCCTCAAAAAGCTCATAGTGTCCTCCCGTATGGGGATTTCTCATGATCACATGTCCACGGCTCACAAAAAACACTTCATGGGACAACGGATGGCCGGGATCGATGCCCCCGGTCTGTCCGGGCAGAAGGGTGGAGGAACCAAATGTGATCTTACCTGTTTCCAGATATTCTCTGCAGACTTCCGGTCCGTCCAGGGAAATCCGCGCCTCTTTCTCTCTCATAACTTTCATATCTTTCCCCCTCCTAAAAGAAATCCTTTTCTCTGTATAAAAGTGCCTCTCCGGAAAATACCTGTCCACTGACCGCTTCCGCAATAAAAATACAGTGGTCAGAGCTTTCCGTCACACTCGTCACCTCACATATGATGCAGGCGGCAGCACCTTTGATAAAGGGCAGCCCTTCCTCTGTAAATTCCACATCCACTTCCGCCAGCTTGTCCTTTTTTCTTCCGCTGACACTGCCGCATTTCAGGGCAGTCTCTCTCTGATCCTTTGTCAGAACGCTCACGGAAAATCTACTGCTGGCCTTCAGAAGCTCTGCGGTGTAGTGGCTCTTTGAGACTGCCGCCATCAGCATGGGCGGCCTTCCCGATACCTAGGACAGCCAGGCTGCTGTCATCAGATTATATTTTCCGTCTGCATGGGTACCAATGACATATACGCCGTGCGTCATGGTGTTCATGGCAGACCGGATATTTTTTTCGCTCATAAGTTTGCATCCTTATCTTACATATTCGTATTACATTTTTTCAAAGCATTCGGTCAGGTCAGAGAAAAGTTTACGGTACATGGCGTACCCTTTCTCATAGGCCTCCCGGTTGTGGGCAGAGGGTGTGATGCGTTCTTTGACTTCCACCATACTGTCCACTGCGCTTTCCACACTCTCAAAGATGCCCGTGGCAGTCCCTGCCAGTATGGCGGCTCCCAGAGATGCGGCCTCCACGGATTTGACGGTCTCCAGTGTCACCTGATTGATATCTGCCTTGATCTGACACCATACCCGGCTCTTGGAACCGCCGCCCAGGGAACGAATCTCTTTTACCCGGATTCCCATGTCGTTCAGTGCTTCTATATTCCGCCGCAAGATATAGCCCAAAGATTCCATAATAGATCTCATAAAATGCGGCATGGTATGCTGGAGGGTAAACCCGAACCAGACACCTTTCGCCTTGGAATTTACATCCGGGGCCAGGGACCCCGACAGATGAGGAAGCATGACCAGGCCGTCAGAACCGGCCGGTATCTTTTCCACCTGCTTACTGATCATATCGTAGGCATCCTGACCTCCTCTTTTCTCAGCCAGCATTTCCACCTCACAGAATTTATCCCGGAACCAGCGCAGGGTCATGCCTCCGTTAGTGAATGTGTGGATCATATACATTCCGTTTACAGGGAAACAGAACAGGGGCATTTTACATGCAGGATCAAATACGGGTTTGTTGACCGGAACACATACGGCAAGTGCCGCACCCACAGTCTCGGAGAACATGCCCTCCCTGATATTTCCTGCACCGATGGCGCCTGCCGCCTGGTCAAGCGCGCCGGTGCAGACCGTAAGATCCGTTCCGAGGCCCAGCTCTGCTGCTACCTCGGGCAGGATTTTTCCCACTATCTCCCCGGATTCCCTGACAGGGGCAAGCTGTGATTCCTTGATTCCCAGAAAATCCAGCATCTCCTGCCAGTAACTTCTTTCAATAATATCCCAGTAGGTGGAGGAGCAGACAAGAGATGGCTCTGTGGCATATTTTCCTGTCAGCCTGTAGATAAAGTAATCCTCGATCAGGAGAAACTTGTCTGTGTTCTGAAAAACTTCCGGCTCATGCTCACGTACCCAGAGGATTTTCGATGCGGGCCAGCAGGCCTCAAAACTGACCTGGCCTGTTTTCTGATAGCACTTGGCATTTCCGAAGGCCTCCTTAAGCATCTCTGCCTCCCTGACTGCGCGGTTGTCCATCCATACAATGGCATTTCTTAGGGGCCTGCCGTCCTTGTCCAGAAAGAAGATGGTCTCCCCCTGGGCGGACATGGCAAGGGAAATCTGCGCGTCCTTTGCTATGGTGTAACGGCTTTTTATATCCTTCAGACCTGTGCAGAAGGCATCCCAATATACTTCCGGTTTTTCCTCCACATAATTAGGGGCAGGAGTCAGTAAATCGTATTCCTGGGTGGAGACAGCCAGCAGTGCACCTGTCCTGTCAAACAGGGCGATCTTCATTGCAGTGGTTCCAATGTCCAGACCAAGCAGCAATTTCATTATCCCACCTCCTCTATTTCAAAACTTCCGGATTCACCACATTATAGGGTTTCTTCCCCTCCAGCACTCCGATGATTCCGCCCAGTGCCTCCCGGCACATGCCCATGCGTGCCTTCAGGGTACAACTGGCGATATGCGGGGTCAGTGTCACGTTGTCAAGCTCCAGAAGCTCCGGTTCCACATTCGGCTCATCCTCGAACACATCCAGGCCCGCGCCCTTGATCGTGCCGTCCTTCAATGCCTTTGCCAGTGCTTTTTCATCAACAATAGGGCCTCTCGCCGCGTTGATAAGATAGGCGCTGTCCTTCATGGCCCGGAATACTTCCGCATTGAAGATATGATGGTTCTCCGGAATATACGGCATGTGCAGGGTAATGCAGTCACTGTTCTTTACCACATCATCGAAGCTCATGTACGTTACGTTATATTCTTTTTCCACTTCCTGTGAAGCTCTGTATTTGTCAAAGTAGATGACTTTCATCCCAAGTCCCTGGGCTTTTTTGCAGACCATCTTTCCGATACGCCCGAAGCCCATGATTCCCAGCGTTCTGCCGTAGACTTCACAGTCGATATCTGAGAAATTCGGTGAGTTCCACACACCGCGGCGCACCTCCCTGTCATATCTTGCCACACCTCGCATGGTGGCGATCAGTAGAGCCACTGCATGTTCCGCTGTGGCCTCCGTCACTGTTGTGGGAGTATTTACAACAGGCAGCCCCACCTCTGTGGCATATTTCCAGTCTATGTTGTTGTAGCCCACGCCGAAATTGGCGATGACTTTCAGGTTCTTTGCCCTGTCGATCACCTTTTTGTCACCCTCGTTGTCCAGTATGAAATAAGCATCATAATCCTCGATCATTTCGTATACCTCATCATAAGAAAACGCGTGTTTTTCTCTGGACGGACAGGTGAAATCATAGTCTTCTTTATATGGGGCAAGGCATTCTTCCGGAACCCATTCTGAAATCAGTATTTTTTTCATAGATTTTACTTCCTTTCTGCTGTTTGATCACTGTTTTCATCATACCTGCAATCGCCTGCAGGGTCGATGGGCAATCTTGCATTTATCATTTCTTATCTTGTCATTTTAGCTGAATCCTGTCCTGCATATGATTGGACCTATTACAGGATTCCATCAAAGAAGGAATGTACTGATCCCCGGCACCAGCGCAACCAGAATACAGATCAGAAATACCGTCACGATCAAAGGCCATCCTTCTTTTATGTAGTCAACCAGCTTCACTTTCGTAACCGACATGCAGGTAAAGAGCATTACCCCGAAAGGCGGTGTAATGCCGCCGATGGTATCCATGAGGCACATAACGATACCGAGATGGATAGGGCTGATTCCCAGCGCTATGGCGGCAGGGACTAGAAGAGGCGGCAGTATGATCAGGGCAGCCGCTGCATCCAGGAACATGCCCAGGATAAAGAGGAACAAAAGGACCAGCATGATGAATACATATTTGTTGCTTGTCAGGTTCAGAAGCGCGGAAGCCATGTTCTGCGGAATCTGCTCCCAGACCATATACTGTGAGAACAGGCCTGCTGCCGATAAGATCAGCAGAACGTTAGCTGTGCTTGACACGGAGTCAACAATAATATGTTTGATATGTTCTCTCTTCAGCTCTTTATATACGAATTTACCGATGATGATGGAGTAGACAATGGTCACCGCACCGCATTCCGTGGGTGTGAAAATCCCCATCCTCAGTCCCATAATGATTCCAAAGGGCAGAATCAGTGCCCAGACGGATTTTTTAAGCTGAGGCCATATTTCCTTCCAGGTTGGCCTGTGGCTCCTGGATGCAATAAACCCTCTTTTTTTCGATACGATATAATTGGTGATCATAAGGGAAATGGCGATCAATATTCCCGGTATGTAACCTGCGAGGAACATGTCCCCGATAGATACACTTGCCGCCGTCGCATAGATGATCAGGCAGATTCCCGGCGGTATGATGGGTGTGATACAGGAGGATGCCGCTGTGATCGCCGCCGCATAACCTTTTGTATATCCTCTCTTCTCCATTTCCGGCACCAGCATCTTGCTCTCAAAGGCACAATCCGCGCAGGAGGAACCTGAGATTCCGCCCATGAATGTGCTGAGCAGCACATTCGTATGCCCCAGACCGCCTGTAAAATGCCCTGTCAGCACTTCACAGAAATCCATCAGACTGCTGGAGATTCCTCCGTATCCCATGATACATCCGGCTGTGATGAAGAACGGTACTGCCAGCATGGTAAAGGATTCCGATGTGGACAGCAGTGACTGGGTCATGACATCCATGGGCACTCCCTCACACATAAATACAAAATACACAAGCGCTGAAATGATCATGGAAAATGCAACCGGTATATTCAGGAAAAACAGTACAAAAACCAGTAAAATCGGCCATAGATTCATCTTTCTTCACCCCTTTCTTCTGTCTGTTCCCTCTCCTCAAGAACCATATCCTCCACGGTTTCCACAGTAAAGATTCCCTGATATATAGGTCTTGTGTGGAAATAATCCTGGTATCTCACCACATTGATGCAGAAGAAAATAGCATGGATGAACATCAGGCCAAAGCCTACCGTCATGGCCAGAGCTTCAAAAGTATAAGGGATATTCATGATCGGTGTCTTTCTTGTCCACGCATTTACGGAATATACCAGGCTTAAATATGCCGCTGCTCCGATACACACAATCTGCACTATCATGGAAAACATAGTTACCACCACTTTTAATTTTTCAGGAAAAACCCTTACCAGGATATCAATGGAACTGTGCTGATACCGTTTGTACACTGCACTGGCTCCCACAAAGATCAGCCAGGCAAAGCAGAAATACGATATTTCCTCTGCCCAGGGATAGCTCTTGCTCAGGACCAGTCTGCAGAATACATTAAAAACTGTTGCCACAGACATGATACAGAGAGCGATACCAGCAATAATCTCTTCTATATTTACACATATTTTTTTCAGCATTTTTTCTCCTAACCCCCTTTTCAGGACAGGCCGTCTGTCTATTCATGGCCTAACGCTTTTTTCGCTCTGTCATACAAACCTTCCGACCATTCCGGGAATTTCGTATATACAACCTGGCAGGCTTCCTTAAAGGCTTCTGTGTCAGCTTCGTGGAATTCTACGCCCTCTGCCTCCATTTTTTCTTTGATCGCCTCTTCGTCCGCAAGCACGTGCTCTGTGGTGTACTCGGCAAAGCTGACGGCTTCCTCTTTCAGAATCGTCTGCAGATCCTCATCCAGGCTCTTGTACACATCTGTGGATATGATGATTCCATCCGGTGCTATAATATGAGATGTCATGGTCACGTGTTTGGCAACCTCCTGGAATTTCGCAGCGTAAATCAGGGAAAGCGGATTTTCCATGGCATCACAGACTCCCTGCTGCAGGGCTGTGTAAACCTCTGAAAAAGCAACGGTTGTAGGGCTTGCGCCCATGGCCTTTACCATCTCGATCTGAAGCGGGGTACTCGGCACACGGAATTTCACACCCTTCATCTCACTCAGGTCAGCAACCGAATGCGTTGCAATGGTCTGTCGGGTTCCGTAGTAACCGCTCATGTTGTCAAGGACTGTGATGCCTGCATCTGCACACTTCTGTGCCAGATCTTCACCGAATTCCGAAAATGCCAGTTCCTTAATTTCAGACACGTCATCATACAGGTAAGGGGCAAACATGATGGCATAATCCGGACAGTAATCCTTCAGCAGGGCAGGGTCCACATAATTCATCATGTAGCTTCCTCTTCCAATCTGTTCAATGACCGCGTCGTCATCACCCATAACAGAATCCGCAAAGACCTGAATCTCCAGTCTTCCGTCACACCGCTCATTCACTTTCTCTGCAAATGTCTCGATGTCCTTGGATATGACGCTGTCACTGGGAATAGAGTGCGCGAATTTAAGCGTTATCTTTTTTCCGCTCTGTTGTTCCGCTCCCGCTGCTTTCACTTCACTTCCGCTTGTCTTGTTTTGGCCGCTGCCGCCGCAGCCGGACATCATGCCTGCCGCCAATGCTGTTACTGCTGCAAATACTATTACTTTTCTCATCTTCATAATCTGATTTCCTTCTTTCTTTTTTATTTGTAATGGTCCCGTCCTCTTCCGGATACCGGCTTACAGAACCTTTCCAACTGCCGAAAACCTCTTTGCGATAATCCGATGCCTGATACCGCTGTCTTCTCATACGGTCAGCGCAGGAATTGCGCAGACCTGTCTGGACGGTTAGAAACAGTTACCATATATCTTCTGATTCATCTGCATGTTTTTTCATCCCCCGGGCATTTTATCCACTCCTTCCCTGTCACTGTTTCAAGCACTTCAATGTAATAATAGAATACAGGAAACTTGTGTCAAATTCTATAATATATCTTGCACACGGGGTTTCTTTTCTTGTCATTCTGTATAGTATCTTTTTGATTTTCCATCTGTTTTCATCACTTTATCCTAATCCTGCTGTTGATCCGGCGCGTACCGGAACGAGCCAGAAATTTTTTTCACTGTAATGGAGGAAAGAAAATGCAGTACAGACTATGGAACTGCTTATTTCTTTATAAACTAAACGGTCCGCAGTCATTTACCGCGAACCGTTTGTTCTTACGCCTGCTTTGCCATTAAGCGACAGCGTCCTCTATTCCTAAATATTTTAAAAATCCAACAACATACACCAGATTATCCCTGAATGACCCTTCCTTTACAAAATTCTTTGTAAACAGTGCGCTTCCCATGGTAAAACACCAGGGATTCATCTCCTTTACAAGTTCCATCCTCTCCTCTGAGCCGATACTTCCGGCCAGGACGACGGGTGTTTTTGCTTTGCGGATATACTCTGCGGAGAGTTCTGTGGGATCTCCGTCCACATAGCGGTATCCTAACAGGTCTGTTCCGAATACACCCTTTTCCGCAAATGCTGCCTCCTGCGCAAGCATCTCCTCCACAGTTCCCTCCAAAATGCTGGGGCTCTTTGATACCTTTCCTGCAAACGGGCAGTATTTTAATCCCTGTTTTTTTACATACTCAGCTACACTGTCATAGTATAAAGTGCCTAAGAGATAGTCAAAGCCGCATTCCACTGCCAGTTTTGCACCTCTCATACATTCTTCTTCACTGTATGACACCACTTCCAGAAAAGAAGTCTTGCCGGCTTCTCTCATCTTTGTGCAGAGCACTTTCATTTTTTCAGGTTCCATTCCAACGTCCTTGAATCCCCAATACTGGATGGGAAGATCTTTGTTTTCCTCAAAAATTTCAATTGCGTTTGGCACGGTTTTATCATTATGGGTCAGCATGATGATGATCTTATCTAACATTGACATTTTTATTTCTCCTTTTTCACATTCATTAATTCTAAAGTTATGGGTTCACTACGTTTACAGGGCTGCCGTCTGTAAAGGCTTTCAAATTGTCCACGGCAATATTCATAAGCCTGCTTCTGCTCTCTTTCGGGGCCCAGGAAATGTGCGGGGTTATGATACAGTTCTTTGCCTTCAGCAGCGGGTTATTGCCTTTTATGGGTTCTGTGGACACCACATCCAGGCCTGCGGCATAAACCTTTCCTGTATTCAGAGCATCCGCCAGGTCCTGTTCCACAATTAACGGTCCTCTGGAATTATTTAAGATAATTACACCGTCTTTCATCTTTGCAATACTTTCTCTGTTGATCATTCCCTCTGTACTTGGAAAGAGCGGGCAGTGCAGGGCGATCACGTCCGCACGTGCATACAGTTCTTCCACTGTGACGTACTCTGCGATCTCTTCCCCGGATTTGTTGGGATATTCATCATTGGCGATCACCTGCATACCAAGAGCTTTCGCAATGCGCCCTGTGGCCTGCCCTATACGGCCAAAACCAATCACTCCCATGGTTTTGCCTGCAAGCTCGATCAGGGGATAATCCCAGAAACACCAGTCCGCATTGTTCTCCCAGCGCCCCTCGTGGACTGCGTCACTGTGGTGCGCCACATGATGACAGATTTCCAGCAGCATGGCAATGGCAAACTGTCCCACAGCCGCAGTGCCGTATGTTGGAATATTGGAAACGGGGATTCCCTTTTCTTTTGCAGCGGCAACATCCACCACGTTGTACCCGGTAGCCAGTACACCTACGAATCTGATGCTGCTGCATGCATCGAATACCTCTCTCGGAAGCGGGGTTTTATTTGTGTAGACCACCTCTGCATCACCGATTCTGTCAATGATCTCCTGTACATCCGTCAGGGATGTCCTGTCATAGACTGTGACCTGCCCAAAAGCTTCCATCCCTTTCCAGTCCAGATCTCCGGGATTCAATGTGTAGCCGTCTAATACTACAATCTTCATCTGTATCTCTCCCTTCCTAAGACTGCTTATTTGATGGCGTCTGCCATATCTTTTACATCCTTACAGGTACCGGTCCAGGCTGCCATGAGGATGTCCATCTGATCCAGGATGCAGAAATGTTTTACTCCCATATTTCTGTAATATTCTGCGTCTTCAAGGGTGGCGATCTCCACTCTTGGCTGCACTCCGTGTTTTAAAGCGGTCCTGATCATTCTCTCGTGCTCTGCCTGCACCTCCTCTTTGTGGTCCGCACAGTTCCATCCTCTGCTCATGCAGTAATCGGAAGGTCCGAACTGAACCATATCCACACCGGGAATGGAGCAGATCTCTTCAATGTTGTCCATTGCCTCTTTCTTTTCGATCATAAAAGCTTTTACAAGGCTGCGGTTCATGGCCGCATAGTCCATCTGTTTTAATTCCGGATGGTAGTTGATCCATCTTGCATTGGGATATCCGAATTTGCCGTTGTCCTCCGGTGTCTTCGGCAGTAATTTTTCAATGGTCTCTTTCACCTGCTCCGGTGTCTCGTGGTCTGTGAACAGGATTGCCTGGAAACCACAGGCCGCCGCTTTCTGTGCCACATAGAACCGGTTCTGGAAATCCACTTTGATCATGGAGCCTGTGTTGTACAGTTCACATGTCCTGACAAAATTCTCAAGATCATTGAAAGAGAACGGTGCATACTCTGCCAGGAATTCAAAGTAATCAAAGTTTCCGGTTGAGGCTGCAGCCTCCACGATCGTGGGCCATGTGCTCCAGATTCTGGTGTTGACGGTTGCTTTTCCTTCGTTAAGCTTTTCTCTTAATTTGTTTAACATAGTGCATTCTCCTTTTTTGGTTGTGTTGTTTTTTTCTTGATATCAGAATACCGGAAAATGCGTTGTAAAACGATTATTATTCTTGTTCACTACATTTCTTATCCTGTCATTGTTGTTTTACCTGCAAGAAGGAGCAGAAATACCAAAGGAACGAATCGAACTGCGGCTCGGTTATCCATCACGTAAAAAGATGCCTGCCGGAAATTCCGGCAGACACCTTTAAAATAAATATTCAATCCATTATTGTGCTTTTAATTCCGAAATGAGCACAGCCGCAAGCATACATACGCACCCTGCAAACATACGCGCCGTAAACCTCTCATGCAGAAGTAATACGGAAAACAGCATTCCGAACACTGCTTCTGTCGTCAGAAGGACGGATGCCACATTCGGATTTATCCGTTTCTGGCATACAATCTGCAAAAGAAACCCTGCCATAGTACTGAAGATTCCAAGATACAACATTTTCCCGGCCATCCCCGGTTCAAATACCTGCATCGGAAACGGTATCTGCCCTGCCAGGATGCAGAGCCAGGAAATGAGGTTTGCAAAGAAAAACTGCAGGGCCGTCAGTACCACAGGGTCGGTTTTCCTTGTATATTTATCTACAAATATAATATGCAAAGCAAGACCTGCGCCGCATATGACGGTCAGAAAGTCTCCGGTTTGAACCGTCAGATCCCCTCGTATGGATAAAAGGCCAATGCCCAAAATTGCGATGAAAGCAGCGGCAACACATTTTCTGTCCGGGCGTCTTTTTTCTATCCACCAATATAAAAACGGTACAAGAATCACGTATATAGTTGTGATGAATGCATTTTTGCCTGCTGTCGTATACTTGCATCCCAATGTCTGAAAAAACTGGCTGACAAACAACAGGGCTCCCAATACCATACCCTGTTTTATAACAGGTAAAGGTATCCCCGCCGGTAAAGATTTCCTGCAAAGTAAAAAAACTGCCATCCCCACAGAGGCGATCAGATAGCGCAGCGCCAGCAGATAGAGAACGGGAATGGATTCCGTGGAATCCTTTACCACCACAAAAGAAAATCCCCACAGCAATGTGGCGGTCAAAAGCCCCAGGCTCCCCCATATCTGCTGTTTTCCTGCTTTGTCCATTTTATCACCTCCCCGTATCGTTTGCCTTTAGTCTACACGGAAAAGGCCGGGGAGGCGATTATCTATGTTGTGATTTTCATTTCTTTTTCTGCTGTTTCTGCAGATACAGCAGTTTCCTCTGAATCTGGTTTCTTTTTTAAAGCAAGCCGGGAAGTACATTCTGGAATAAAGACAATATAAGTACCGCTCCCAGTATACCAAGTCCGCCCAAAAATCCGCCCACGGTCCAGCAGCGGAAGGTCTCCGGTATACTGATTCTGTTGAATTTGCTGATTGACCAGAACCCGGAATCATTCGGAAGAGACAGACCCACTCCCCCTGCACAGATGGCAACTGCTGCCAGTATAGGCGAAGTACCTGCTGCAATAACTGTTGAATAAAGGATTGCTGAAGTAGTTGTGATGGCCACTGTGGTCGACCCCTGAGCCAAGCGGATGATCTGTGCCAGCGCAAATCCCAGTATAAGCACAGGAATGTGGAGATTTCCAAATACCTGAGCCATATAATCTCCGATACCTGTCAGCTGAATTACCTTTCCGAACGCTCCGCCTGCACCTGTAATCAGCAGAATCATACCCACCTGATCCAGGCCGCGCCCCATGATCTCACTCATACTTCCTTTGATATAAGGTTTTGCGATCAACATGGCACATAATACGCCCACTGCCATAGCCAGATTCTTATTTCCGATAAAGGCCAGATACGGAACTGCCCCATTGTTTTCCGGGAGAAGTACCGATGCAAAGCTGCCAATCACGATCATCAGAATTGGTATCAGAAGTATCAGCATCGCTGCTCCGAAAGAGATTTTCTTATCGCTGCTCTCTTCTTTTTCCATAGTTTTTTGTTCTTCCAGTTCAAATTCATCCAGAACCCTCACATATCCGCTTTTCTTTTCCTTACGGTCCAGATATTTTCCCCATAAAATACCACCGGTCAAAAATCCAACAAGGCCAGCCAGAGTGGAATACACAAAGAAGACCCCGATATTCAACTCCATATTTTCACAGACTGCAAGAGGCCCAGCTGTGGGAATTACACACGCCGCGGTTATGGAAGCTGCAACCGCATAGCAGGAGACAAATGACAGACGGCTGATATTTGTCTTCCTGGACAAAGCTCTGACCATAGTGGAAAACAAAACCGTGACCACATCCCCAAATACAGGTATCCCCGCAAAATATGCCGCGATTCCAAGTCCCGCCGGAGAGTTCTTTTCCCCGAACAGATGAATCATTTTGTCTGCAATGGCGTTGATTCCCCCTGATTCAAAAAGCAGCATTCCCAGCATGACACCCATACCGGTTACAATTCCTATACCGCCTATGGTTCCGGAAAATCCATCTGCCACTGCGGACGTAATATCTCCAAAAGGCATTCTGACAAGCAAAGCGGTAAGAAATGATGTGATGATCAATGATACGAATGCATTCAATTTAAACTTAATGATCGTCACCAGCAAAAATGCCAGTGAGACGATAAATATAACAATTAATAAAGGTCCTGTTACCATTTTTTCCTCCTCCGTTTTCCATATAAACTGTTATTTAAATGTGTTCATAAACACATTTACCACCCAAAACTGTTTTTAAAACACAAATGTCCTTTATTTCATCCACAGGACACTCCATAATATCCCTGTCCAATATTACAAAGTCAGCCAGCTTTCCTTTTTCAATGGTGCCTTTTATATTCTCCTCGAACTGTCCAAAAGCGGCCCAGTCGGTATAAGTCCTAAGGGCTGCCTCCCTGGAGATACAGTTTTCGGAAAACCATCCGCCCTCCGGATTTCCATCCTGGTCTTTCCTTGTCACCGCTGCATAAATTCCCCAGAAAGGATTGGCCGGGGAGGACGGCGAGTCAGATCCGCCTATGACTTTCACTCCTTTTTTCCATGGCATTCCGCTGGCATATGAACGTGCTGCCCTCTCTTTTCCGATACGGCGTTCTGCCATGGGAGCGCTTCTCGGGGCATGGATGGCCTGCATCCCCGGAAGAATACCCAGTTTTCTGATTCGGTCCACATCCTCCTCTGTCACCAACTGGAAATGTTCAATCCTGAATCTGTGGTCCGCACTGGAATTTTCACCCAGCACTTTCTCATAAGTATCTATGACCTGTCTGTTTGCTCTGTCCCCAATGGCATGAGTGATGACCTGGAACCCATGGCTGTATGCCTCCTTGACCAGGGCATATAACTCTTCATCTGAATGATTTAATTTTCCCCTGTATCCGGGCCTGTCCGTGTAATCTTCATACAATGCAGCACTCTGTGACCCAAAAGAACCGTCTGCAAAATATTTCACCGCACGGATTGAAAGATGTTTCTCATACAGTCCAATCTCCGGGCCTGTCTTGTAATAACTCTTCCACGACAGATCATCCACTTCACCCGGCAGTGCCCCCAGAGCTCCGCTGATCCGCAGCTGCAGCCTGTCCTCTTCAAAAAGCTTTTTCATACAGCGGATATGGCTGGATATCACATTCATGGCCATAACCGAAGTAAATCCCAGCTTAAAGGACTCATTCTGGGCACAGAGCAGTGCCTCCTCCATTTGCTTCTCTGTGAGCGGCGGGATTTTATCAACTACCAATTTACAGGCGTTATCGCTGACACATCCCAACAGTTCCCCATCCTCTCTTTTCAGGATTTCCCCGCCCTGGGGATTTGGTGTATCCTTTGTGATTCCTGCCAGTTTCAAAGCTTTTGAGTTCAGCCAGAGCATATGTCCGTCACATCTTCCCAGCGATACCGGATTGTCCGGTACCACTGCGTCAAGCTCTTCCTTTGTGGGATAACTTTTGTCCTCCCATACCTCGTTGTTCCAACCGAAATCACTTTGAATCCATTCCCCCGGACACAGCGTATCTGCTTTTTCGCGGAGCTGCTGAAAAATTTCTTCTTTTTGCTTCCAAAAACAATCAATCTGCATAGATACTTCACCGAATTTCAGCAGATGGGTATGCCCCTCTATCAGTCCCGGTATCACACAGGCTCTGTTCAGATTCACATATTTTGTATCAGAATTTCCATACTGCTTCATTTCATCAAAGGTCCCGGTATCTATGAGATATTGTCCCTTTACAGCAAATGACTGAACAATTGTCATATTCTGATCCATGGTGTAGATTTTACCATTGTAATAAATGACATCTGCAGACTCATCTTGTTGTTTGTACATACTTTTCTCCTTTCCCTGGTTGTATTTTTATGTATTTTAGCATGTGGGCTTAAAAGTCAGAATCTTTTATTTTGTCATGCAGATGTTTTATCTTGCAGAATTTTGTCGAAAAATGCTCCTGACCATTCAATCGACCATTATCCTTTTATCTCAGGGTGTTGTGAGCCGGTTCATATATTCCCTCTTTATATCAGCCTGTATATGAACATAAAGATCCAGCGTTGTCTTTACGGAAGTATGTCCCAAAATCTCTGACAGGGATTTCGTATCAAAGCCCTGTTCTATCCAGCGGCAGGAGAACTGATGGCGAAGGGAATGTATTTTTATGTGTGGTATCTGACATTTTTTCAAAAGAGCTGCATATCTTCGCTGCACTGTGCGCGGCTCCGCACAGTTCTCCGTTCCTGTCAGAAGAAAGAAACTTCCGTTCTTCTTCAACGCTTTTCCCATAGACTGCAGGCGGTCGGGAAGAGGGATCTCCCGTATGGAGGTTGAAGTTTTCGGCGTGCCGATGTTAAGCCGTGTCCGCGGACACTCCCTTTTTCCCTCTTCTATGGTCATATCCAGATTCTTTACACGTGTAACTGTCCGGCGGATGTATATTTTGCAGTCTTCAAAGTCTATGTCCTCCCATTTCAGCCCACAGAGCTCACCCACACGTATGCCTGTATACATACATAAAAGGATACCGAAAGTAAACGGATCCGTACCTTCACTCAGGCAGGCATCCAGTTTCCTGAAATCCTCTTTACTCATGATTCGTATTTCTTTACCACCGGCGGGAATCCGGGGAAATTTCAGGAGTTCGGCAGGAAGGCACCCCTGTTCCTGCCCATAACGCAGTATATTCTTCAGCACTCCCATAATCACATGTATACTTCCATAGGACATCCCTCTTTCCAGTTCCTGCTGGACAAAATTTAACAGGGTGCGGTTTGTAAATTTCCTGATCTGCATATCCCCTAATACAGGCAGTATATGATTATTCAGTATTTCTCCGTAATTGGAATACGTGCTTTCTTTTACGGTATAACGGATATGGTTCTTCCAATGTATACTGACTGTACGGATTCTGTCATCTTCCGGCAGTGCGGATGGCTGGCCGCCATATGAAAAAAAGGGCGGGAACTCTGATATGATTTTTATTTTCTTATCTTTAACCTCTTTATACGACTTGCCATACAGATATCCATACCTGATTTTACCGTCCATATCACGCCCTTTCATATAACGCGCTTCCCAACGGCCGTCTTTTCTTTTCCTGATGTTTTCACCTTTTCTGGGCATTTTGACCTCCTTGACCTTCTGAGTCTTCCGTGGCTGTGATTTACGGATTCAGACCACTTTTTACCACTCATTGTTAACAAATCACTTTTGCGGTGAAATAAAAAGTATACGGCTGCGAAACTCCTCCATATTATAATATAATTGAAATCCACCAAAAAAAGTCATCACCTCAATCTCTGTTGGCAATGACTTTCATAATGGCAGGACAGGCATATATGCCGGCTGCAGATATTTTTTTATTTTGCTTTTCATTACAATTTATTATATAATATGGAAGTATCCATCATCATACGTCTGCATAAAGGATTAAATATGTTAAAAGACAAGTTACATTCTCTCATTTACTTTCCTTATGAAGAAAAATACCGGGACCAGTTGGAACTGGGAATGGTTTCTCTAAATTATAAATCCGAGCGGGTAATTGCCTGGGTCATGCTGATTACGCAGATCTTTATGATTCTAGTCTTTACTTTTCGTCCCGGCAGTATTTTTTACAGCTTTCGCAGGCTTCGCTATGTCATAGCCTATACGGTACTGTGTGCAGGACTGCTTGTGCTTCTGTCTCTCCACAGACGCGCCAAAGATAACTGGCGGCTGCATTCCAGACTCTGTATATCTTTCGGCGTACTGCTTTCTCTGTGGATTGGATGCATTTCCTATCTGGATGCACTGGGGGATGTGAGCATTATTGTATATTGCTCCTTTCTTCCTATGATGGCTGCTTTTCTTATAGTGCCGCCTTTTATTTTAAGCATCCTGCTTATTTTCACATGCATCCTGACCAACTGCCTGGTGCTCGGGACTCCTTACGGGCAGGAAAATGTATTCAGCACATTGGTAAACAGCATTTTTATCTGTGTGTTATCCATTGTCTATGCTTATCGTATGTACCACGCACGTTTGACCGGCATTTATGACAAGATCATCATTGACCAGAAAAACCGGCAGTTGGAAGCTGCCAATGAAAAACTGGACCTGCTGTCCATGACGGACACTCTGACCGGCCTCGGCAACCGGCGCTATCTGGAGGAATCCGTGAGATCACCCCTGGAGAAATATGGTATCCACATGGGCTCCCTGGCTGTTTTACTGCTGGACATTGACTTTTTTAAACAGTATAATGACCGTTACGGCCATCAGCAGGGAGATTTGTGCCTGCAGGCAGTTGCCTCTGTCTTATCCTCCTGCGCAGAAGATGATAATTTCCATGCTGTCAGATACGGTGGTGAAGAGTTTGTTCTTGTGATAACCGGGCTTTCCTCTGACGTTATAATGGAAAAAACAGAACAGATTCGTAAATCGGTCGCCTCTGTTCAAATTCCCGGTCCCATCAAAGCCGGAACTTCCGTTACAGTAAGTGTGGGCGTCTCTTTTCACGAATCATGGGAACCGGGCCTTTTGGAAACTGCCATCTCCGAGGCAGACCGAGCGCTGTATCAGGCAAAACAAAACGGCCGTAACCAGACGGTTCTGTTCAGCAAATAAGCATAAAAGACTCATCTGCGGAAATAAAATACCCGCCGGCTTTTACTATACAAGCCGGCGGGATTTCTATCAAATTCCTTTTTCCCCAGCCAAAATCTGCATGGCGGATTCCTCCTCAAACTGCCTGGAGTACAGGTCATAATAATACCCTTTCTGCCTCAGCAGTTCTCTGTGGCTGCCCTCCTCAATGATCTTACCGTCCTTCACCACCAGGATCAGATCCGCCTGGCGGATGGTGGAAAGCCTGTGGGCAATGACAAAGGAAGTGTGGCCCTTCAGAAGCTGGTCTGTGGCCTCCTGTATCAACTGTTCCGTCTGAGTGTCAATGGAGGATGTGGCCTCATCCAGTACAAATATACTTGGGTTTGCCAGGATTGCCCGGGCAAACGATATAAGCTGTTTCTCGCCTGTGGACAGTCTGCCTCCGCTCTCCCCCACATCGCTCTCGTATCCTTTTTCCAGTTTTCCTGCAACAATATCAGCCGAAACCTTCCTGGCTGCCTCCCTGACCTCCTCGTCTGTAGCCTCCAGGCGCCCGTACCGGATATTGTCGTAGAGCGTGCCGGAAAACAGATGGGGGTTCTGCAGCACATAGCCGATCTGGCTGTGGAGCCAGAGCTGAGACCGCTCCCGGTAATCCTTCCCGTCAATGAGGATACGCCCTTTTGTGGGTTCAAAAAACCTGCCAAGCAGATTTACCAGCGTGGATTTTCCTGCCCCTGTTTCCCCCACGATCGCTACATTCATGCCTGCAGGCACATGCAGATTAAAATGTTCCAGCACATATTCTTTTCCGTCCGGATACCGGAAAGATACATCTTCAAAGACAATATCCCCTTCTATCCTCTCCCAGTTCTCTTTCTTTGCGTGGAACATATCCCCGTATTTTTCCTCTACCTCAAGCGTATCCGTCACGTTGGGCTGCTGTTCTAACAGATCCATCACACGCTCAATACTGGCCTGACAGGATATCAGATCTGCCAGAAGACGGGCGAGCTGCTGGATAGGCTCAAAAATAACCACCGCATAGGATATAAATACGGAAAGGGTTCCAAGCTGCATCACCTGGCTCTGCACCATATATCCTCCTCTTGCCAGCACAATAGCCGCGGCAACAGAACTGAAGAATAATATGGTAGGAATATACACCGCGTTTAACATGGCAGATTTGGTCGCCGCCTGGTGCATATTCCTGGTAATGCTGCGGAAATTTTTCTGGTTATCCTCCTCGATCACCATACTTTTTGAAGTCCTTACCCCTGTGATCCCTTCGTTGTATGCGCTGGTGATCTGGGAATTGACCTTCCGCACCCGCCTGTTCCAGTGAAGGATCTTATTCTGGAAATAAACAGTCAGAACCGCAATGCAGGGTACGATCAGCATAATGATCAGCGCCAGTTTCCAGTTGAGCATAAACATGATCACAAACACACTGATCACATAGATAAACGCCCAGAACATATCCACCAGTCCCCAGGCGATCATGCCCGCAATCTTCAGGGTATCACTCATGACCCTGGCATGGATATATCCCACCGGAGTTGTATTATAATAGGAAAAGGACAATGTCTGCAGATGCTCAAACTGCGCCTTTTTCAAGTCCTTCCCCACATTCATCTCAATGGTGGTGGCCGCGTGGACAGAGATATACACGGATACCGTCTGGGTCACGATCATGGCTGTATAGACCAAAGCAAAGATATGCAGTCCCTTTAACGTGTTCAGCGCGATAAAATGGTCAATCGCATAACTTTGAAACAGAGGAACCAGCACATCTATCCCTGCAAGAATCAGGTTCAGGCCAATGGTAATGGCAAAAAATTTCGTATAAGGCTTAAAAAAGGGCAGCATTTTAGCCCATGTTTTAAAGCTGAAGGGTTTGTTATAATCCTGTTCTTCGTATGCCGCCATTTTACACCTCCATCTGCATTCTGTCATCCTGGCTCATCTGAATGTCATAAATCTTTCTGTAAATTCCCTGCTGTCCGATCAGCTCCTGATGCGTTCCCATCTCCTCAATTTTTCCCTGATTAAGCACCATGATTCTGTCAGCGCTCATCAATGTCGTCACCCTGTGGGAGATGAGGATCACCGTGGCATCTCTTCTGTTATCCAGAAGCGCCTTCCTGATCCTGGAGTCTGTCTGGGAGTCAACCGCGGAAAGAGAGTCATCAAATATCATGACAGGCGCCTTCTGCAGGAGCATTCTGGCTATAGCGATCCTCTGCCGCTGGCCTCCAGACAGGGTTACGCCCCGCTCACCGACCAGCGTATCGTATCCGTCCGGAAAATTCATAATGGCGTCATCAATACAGGCAATCCTGGCTGCCTGCCTGATCTCCTCAAAGGAGGCCTCCGGCACAGAAGCCGCTATATTTTCTTTGATCGTCCTGGAATAAAGGAACGGCTCCTGAAGTACCATTCCCACATTCTTTCTTATCCATTCCAAGGGGATTTCCCTGATATTTTTACCGCCCAGAGTGATATTTCCCTGCCCTTCCTCCAGCTCATACAGCCGGTTTAACAACTGCATGATCGTGGATTTTCCGCTTCCGGTTCCACCCAGGATGCCCAGTGTACTGCCCTGTGGAACAGAGAATGTCACATCCGACAGCACTTCTTTTCCATCCTTGTAACCATAATTTACGTGGGAAAATACAATATCAAATCTCTGGTCTTCATGCTGGTTTTCATACTCTTTTCTATCCTGATACTCCTCTTCCTCTGCCCGTATGATATAGTCCACACGCTCAAAGGAAACCCCTGCCTTACTCATATCAGAGAGGATACGGCCCAGCCCGCGGATAGGCCAGACAAGTGTCGTATTGTAGGAAGCGAATGCAATAAATTCACCTACGGAGATATTGCCATGCACAGCCTCCGCAGCCCCCAGCACGATCACGGCAACCACCTGCAGACCGGTGATCAGGTCACCGATTCCCCAGTAAAGCCCGGACAGTGTTCCCAGCTTGATCCACAGATCTGCAAATGCATTATTCTTCTCATAAATGCGTTCCATCTCGAACTTTTCTCTTCCGAAAGCCCTTACCACCCGGACTCCCGTGGCATTCTCCTGCACCACTGTGGAGAGCTCCCCTTCCGCCTCGTCTGCTGTTGTAAAACGGCCGGCGATCAGGCGGTAAAAAATGGTGGAGTACAGTGCAACCACAGGCACAAAGCACAGAACTACCAGGGACAGCTTCACATTCATGGAAAACATCATCCCAAAGGAAACTGTCACCAGGAAAACCGTACGGAACACTTCCAAAAGCTGTGTTACCACAAAGTTACGGATCACCTCCACATCTGAGGTGCAGCGCTGTATGATATCTCCTGTCTGGTGTCTGTCATGCCATTCCATCGGAAGTCTCTGTACATGGGAAAACAGCGCGTCTCTCATGTTCTTCGCAAAATTTTCTCCCGCCTTCGCGGTATACGCACGGCTCAAAAAAAGTGCCGCTCCGGAGAAAAGTGCCACTCCCACCAGCATCAGCGCCATGATCCACAGATGCTTGGACAAATATTTATATTTATCCCCGCCCAGCACAGAGTCCACGGTAAACCGGAAAATCTGTGGTGTCAGGGAATTTAATCCGGTCGTGACCAGCGAGGCCAGCACTGCCACCAGAAAATACTTTTTGGAGCCCTGGAAAAACCGTAATACCAGGTCTGCCTTTCTATGTTTCGTTCTCATAATCCTCCTTTGCCTGTCTCAGTAGTTTTTTTATTATATATAATAATCTGAATTTCTGATATATTCAATATCTATATCATTTTTCCTCCATGCGTGATATAATTGCGTAACAGTTATTAAAGGAGGACATTTGGATGAATACTCCCACAATTGAAACTCAGCGGCTGATTCTCCGAAGATTTACCCAGGATGATGCCCGGGCACTTTATCAAATCCTAAGTGATGAGGAGGTAAATACCTTTCTTCCCATGTTCCCGCTGAAAACCATGGAGGAGGCCAATGCCTATATACAGAAGCAGTACCTGGACACATATCAGGAACCCTTTGGGTACCGGTATGCAGTCTGCTTAAAGACTGATCACATTCCCATCGGTTATGTCCAGGTAAGCAGCAGCGAAAGCCATGATTTCGGCTATGGCCTGCGAAAAGACTTCTGGCATAAGGGCATCATAACAGAAGCCGGCCGGGCGGTAGTGGAAGAACTGAGGAATTCCGGCATGCCTTTCATCACCGCAACCCATGACATAAAAAATCCCAGGAGCGGGGAGGTCATGAAAAAACTGGGAATGATATATCAGTATTCCTACGAGGAACAGTGGCAGCCAAAAAATATCCCTGTTACCTTCCGCATGTATCAGCTTAATTTTGACGGACAAAATGACCGTGTTTATAAAAAATACTGGGAACAGTATCCCGTCCATTTTATAGAGGACCTGTAACGATTCCGTCAGCTAAATTGTCAGAAGCTTTCATACAGGAGAGAAAAATATGTTTATCCAATACAATAATCTGGATATCAACTTCACCATAGGCAGCACCCGGTTCCGCACGCTTAACATCGCTTACGAGCACCTGCACCGCATCATTCCCAGCCACAGCCACGGGGACAACAGCTATGAGATCCACTATGTGGCATCCGGCCGCGGATACATAACAGTAGGGGAAAAGACATACGAGATCACCCCCAACACCCTGTACATGGCCGGCCCCCACGTGGCCCATGCCCAGATTTCCGTACAGGGAGATCCCATGGTGGATTACTGTATTTACCTGAGGCTGCGCCGCACTTCATCCGGAGAGAAAAAAACAGATGACCTGGACCGCCTGTTTACAGAGAAAACCTTCTGGATCGGCCAGGATAACTGTCAGATAAAAAACACACTGGAGCTGCTTTTCCGTGAATTAAAGGAGCAGAAAACCGGGTATACCGTCTACGTGGAAACACTGCTGCGGCAGTTGATCGTACAGATGATACGCAACTACCAGGGCGGAAAAAAAGCCCTCCACCACTTTAAGCCCGCAACACCGGCGGAAGCCCAGGATTTTATCATAGAGGAATCCTTTCTGTACGACTATCCGGTTCTCACACTGGAACAGCTTGCCGAACGGCTGGGACTTGGATGCCGGCAGACAGAACGGCTTATGCAGGACATCTACGGCAAAACATTTCTGCAGAAAAAAGGAGACGCCCGCATGTCGGCTGCCTCTATCCTGCTCACCTATTCAGACCGCAGCATTTCCTCCATCGCGGAGGAACTGGGCTATTCCTCCGTGGAACATTTCTCCGCAGCATTCCGGAAATATTACAATAAAAGCGCCCGCCAGTACCGAAAAGAATCCCGGGACATGACCTGATTCCTCAGCAGTTACAACAGGCACATCTGTACACAGCAAATCCTGCTGCATACAGATGTGCCTGTATCTCCCGGTCAATTGGCCGATGCTTTTACTTCCAGCTTCTCCGCCTTCTGGTAATTCAGCAGGAAAATACCTGCGCATACCAGCAGCAGCGCCGTGACGATCTTCCACCCTTCCGCCTGATTCTGCTCGTGCAGAAAGACCGAGGAGAGGATAACCCCAAACACGGGATTGGTAAATCCGAAAATAGCGATTCTGGACACCGGATGGTGCTTCAGCAAAATCCCCCACACGGAAAATGCCACAGAAGAGATCAGTGCCAGATACACCAGCATAACCACTCCCTGCATGGAAACCGTATGAATGCGCCCTCCAAGGCCAAAACCGCATACCATCATGACCAGACCGCCGATCATAAACTGATATCCGCTTAAAACCACAGGGTCCTCATCCCGTGAATATATTTTCAGCAGACTGGACGCAAAGGCATAGGCAGTGACAGATACCAGCAGGAATCCTTCGCCGTTTATTTTAAGCCCTGCCCCCATGCCGCTGCCGTTTAGATTCACCAGCACGACTCCGGCAAATCCCACGATACAGGCCGCAATCTTCTTCCCTGTCAGTTTCTCCTGGTGAAAGATCAGGCTGGCAACCAGTATGCTTAAAAATGTATTGGATGCCGTTATAATAGAGCCTTTCACCCCCGTGGTATGGGCCAGCCCCAGATAGAAAAACACATACTGCAGGATTGTCTGAAACACGGAGAGCTTCACGATCTTACCCCATGACCTTCTCTTTGGCACCAGCACCTTTCTCTGAAGAATGCTGCCGAATACCACAGCCAGCAGCCCCGCCAGGGCAAAACGCATACCGGCAAATAAAATCTGCGACGCCGGGCTGTCCCCCGGTATCTCAAACAGTTTGTATCCGATTTTTATACTTGGAAACGCGCTTCCCCAGAGTGCATTGCACAGAACGGCAAGCCCGCAGACCACCCAGGCCTTTTCCAGCATTGGTTTTTTACATGTATTCATTTCTCCGTGCTCTCCTCTTCTGATACACGGTAATCCTTCAAAATCACATCCGCGAATTCTTCCTTCACATGAAACTCCTCTATAAGGCTTTCTTTGACCAGCTCTCTGGCTGCTTTTAACTGTCTGCAAGTCTCCAGCATTGCAGGTATTATAGTCTCCAGCCTTTTTTCTTCTTCGAGCTCCCGGCTGTCTTCCTGTTCGTCATGCGCCTGCATAGTTCCTCCTCGCTTTCCTTCATATGTAAAAGACGGTTTCTCCGATACATATCTGCCCGGAAAAATTAACAAGATATATTATTCAGTATAGAGGATATTGCATCATTTGGCAAACAAAATATTATTAACTATTCAGTGACTATATTGTTCCCTCCCCGCCGAATAATTTTCCTGCTCTCCTTCCTCTGCAGTCTCAGTCCAATATTCGTAATCCATTTATGCTGCCATTCCATTTCTTTATATTAAATATCTCTTTAATAAACGGGTCAATTCTATAATATCGATAGGCTTTGCTATATGAGCATTCATACCGGACTCCATACAATGCTGTATGTCATCAGAAAAGGCATCTGCACTCATAGCAATGATTGGGATAGATAAGGCATCCGGGTGACTTATTCGGCGAATTGCCTTAGCAGCCTCATACCCTGTCATATGCGGCATCCTTATATCCATAAGAATGGCATCGTAATACCCCGCCGGTGATTTTTGAAACTTGTCCAGACATATCTGACCATCTTCTGCCCAATCCAGTTCTGCACCCAAGTCAGACAATAATTCACTTGCAACCTCCCAGTTAAGCTCATTATCCTCGGCAAGCAGGATACGGCATCCGGATAGATCCGTATTTTGGTCCCATTTTGAGCCATGTTCTGTTTCCATTTCCATATACTGACGTAAAGCATGATACAGCGTAGATTTAAATAGTGGTTTTGAAATAAAACCACTAATACCTGCTTCACGGGCCTCCGCCTCAAATTCACTCCAGTCGTATGCAGAAATCAGCAGGATCGGTACTTCATCTCCCAGATTACGCCGGATTTCTTTTGCAGCCTGAACCCCATTTATACCGGGTAGTTTCCAATCTAATAGAATGATTTGATAATCGTCTCTTCTTCGGTGGTGTTGGATTACCAGCTCTACTGCTTTTTCTCCGCTTAATGTCCATTCAGCTTTTATTCCCATGTCTTCCAGTGTGTCCATAACTGTCTTACATAATAATTCATCATCATCAACCACCAGCATATTCCAGGGGGGAAGAGCCATATCCATATCCATTTCTACTGCATCCGCTTTTTCAAAATCAAACGTGAGATGAAATTCGGTACCTTGATCCGGTTCACTTTTTATATCAATGGTTCCCTTCATTGCATCCACAATGTACTTCGTTATGGCCATTCCCAAACCGGCCCCTTCCGTTTTATGTATTCTGGTTTCATCTGCACGGCTATAGGATTCATATATTTTTTTGAGAAAATCCGGCGACATACCGATTCCGTTATCCCTGACCTTGATATGAATTCGGATATAGTTTTCTGCTTTCGGAGATTTTTCTTCAGAAAGGGATAATTGTATTGAACCGCCTTCCGGAGTATACTTTGTTGCATTTGATAAGAGATTTAACAAAATCTGATTCAAACGGACACCATCGCACCACACATTCTCTGTTAGAATATTCTCAACATGTATGTCAAAGGTTTGATTTTTAGTCTTAACCTGCGGCTGCATAATGTTAACAATTCCTTCAACAACTTCTTTTAATGAAATTTGTTCTGTTGTTAAAATTAATTTTCCGCTTTCAATTTTAGACATATCCAAAACATCATTGATCAGCCCTAACAGATGTTTACTCGATAATGTAATTTTTCTGAGGCAGTTCTGTACCTGTTTCCGGTCATCTATGTGAGCTGTGGCAATCGTGGTCATGCCTACGATTGCATTCATGGGTGTACGGATATCATGGCTCATATTTGCCAAAAATTCGCTTTTAGCTCTGTTCGCTTCAAGAGCCGCCTGCCGTGCTTTCTCTAATTCATGCACCTGAGAACGGGTTATGGAGAAATACCGAAGAAAAATCAAGGTTAAAATAATCAAAACAGAGGCACAGGACAATAATGTCATGAACATACGCTGGCCGCTCAGATTGTTTATGGCATCATCCAGTATACTATAAGGCATTACCGATACTAAATACCACTCAGAATAGGGTAACGATATACCGTATATTTGTCGTTCTTCACCATTTACTTCAAATGTTGTAGCATATTCTTCATGATTTTTTAGTGCAGCACCAAATTCTTTAATTGTATTTTCTACAGATAACTCATTTGGTGCAGCATCAAGCTGCTTTTGCAGCTGTTCAAAGAAATACCACAACTCCGTATTGGGGTTCTGTATTACAAAACTGCCGTCCGGCCTGATAATATGATAATACATCAGCTGCCCGTCATCCTCCAAGGAAAGGAAATCAGTAATATATTCCAGAGGAATGGCAGCAATCAGACCAGTGCTCTTATGGCCATTGTGCATCGGATAAGCAGCGTCAACGCCAAACAATACCACTTCATTTCCGGCAGAATCAACACCTACAGCGACTCGCTGCTCCCCCTTTAACAATGCTTCTGTAAAAGGTTCCGGATTAAGTGGCTGTATGGATTGTCCATAAAGTGTCTGAAAATCCCCCTCCGCAGAACAAAGCGCCAAATAGTCAAACCCCCTGACCTGCGCCCTGTAAATGAGTTCCTCATATAAATTCTTCCTATCTTTGTTATCTGTTGAGACAACAGAAACAACGCCGCTGACCTGATCAAAACGCAATTTAATCACAGTTTCAAAGTGCCTGGACATTTGTTCATTCATGCCGGACATGTAAATATTTCCAATTTCATAAACAGTCTTTTTACTTTTCCGGCTCATATAGATTCCAAGCAGACTGAAAATAATAATACTAAAGATCAAAAGACCAATGAAACTGCATATCAGAAAACGCGTTGCAGAATTCCTCTTTTTACTGTTTCCCATTGATGCTATTCCTCTCTTTCAGATGATGCCGTGCTGTCCTTATTCTTGTCAAAAAAACTGAACTCACTTTCAAGCAGATCAGCAATTTCTTCCAGACACAGTAAAAGGGCAGGATTAAATGCACCACATTGTCCTTCCAAAATCATTTTCAAAGATTCTTCATGTGAATAAGCTTTCTTATAGCAGCGCTCACTGGTCAAAGCATCGTATACATCAGCCAGAGCAACAACCTGGGCAGATATTGGTATTTCTTCTCCCTTTAATCCATCCGGATAACCATTGCCATCATACCTTTCGTGGTGCCATCGGCAAATCTCAGAGGCTACTTTGACAAGCGGAGCTTCCTGTTGTTCAATGGGCAGGTCTGACAGCATATCAGCGCCGACCATTGCGTGAGTTTTTATTACTTCAAACTCCTCTGCCGCAAGACGTCCTGGTTTGTTCAATATTGTATCCGGAATTGATATCTTTCCAATATCATGCAGCGCGGAAGCAGTGCTTATTAATGAAATATCTGCTTTGGACAAAAAGTATTGATCTGTACGCTGAACCAACTGCTTCAGCAAATATTTTGTAATAGTATTTACACGCAATATATGTAATCCGCTCTCTCCATTGCGGAATTCCACAATGTGAGACAGGATTGAGATCATCAACTCATTATTTTTTTCCTGTTCCTGTAACTGTTCTGAGATAATTTTCTCAAGACGCTGCTGCCGCGCATAGAGAAACATCGTATTAGAAATTCGGCGCTGGACTATGGTCAGATCAAAAGGACGGCTGATATAGTCAAAAGCCCCCAAATCATAAGCCCGCTTTATATTTGCAGGGGAATCGTCAGCAGAAATCATAATAACAGCGAGGGTGTCGTTCCAGTGATATTTGTTGATGCAGGCTAACACTTCAAGGCCATCCATTTCCGGCATCATAATATCCAGCAGCAGAAGGGAAAAATCTGCTCTTTGCTTTGAAAGAAGAGAAATTGCTTCTGCACCATTTTCAGCCTCAGCTACATCATATTGCTCTTTCAGGATCTCTGCCAAAAGCGCGCGATTCATTTCTGAATCGTCTGCAATTAAGATTTTTTGCTTTTCCATGGTTCCAAATCTCTTTCTTAATAATAATACGTTTTTATTATAACTATTTTGCTTACCTATTAGCAACACCCATTTTGGTCAGGTGTACAAATAGGTTTATGCCTTTTGATACTGACAAAATTGGTTTGTCATGGTATAATCCAGATAGATAGGAGGCAAGTTATGAAACCACAAGAAACAAAATTTACATTTGTTTATAATGAAATCAGGCAGTGTATTTTAGAGGGCCAAATACCGCCCGGAAATTCCCTGCCGTCCTCAAGGATGTACTGCGAGCAATTTCATGTAAGCAGATATACGATCAACCGTGTCTTTGACGCATTACGGGCAGAAGGACTGGTTGATATTCAGCCTCGGCTTGCACCAATTGTTGTTTCAAAAAAAGATACTTGTAATTCATCAAATACTGTTTTCGAGATTTTAAAACAAAGGGAAGGTATCTTACAGGTATATCAGACTTTTGCACTAATACTGCCTTCACTTATGGTTTTTTCTTTGCAAGGGTGTGATGTGGAGATAATGCCCCACTATAAACAGGCTATGAAAGTATTACGTTTGGGATATTCCTCAGGTGGATGGGATGCTCCTTCCAAATTAGTATATGATATACTAAAAATAGGTGGTAATTCCCTATTCAGCGAACTCTATTCTACATTTGGCCTTTATAATAAACTTGCATTTTTTGCAGAAAATTGTCCTTATTTCTCTGAGTACTTTTTACAGAGGACTGCATCTGTAACCAGTGTTATTATAGATACACTAAAGGGCAATGATCCGCTCACAAAGTACAACCGGTTATCCCATATGTATCAAGAACTTACGGATTCTATTGAAAAAACGTTAAATTACCTATTAGAGACAACGCCAGAATGTCCTGTGCAAACGGGTTTGAAGTTTTCGTGGAATCCCATGCGTGGTCAGGATTATTATTACTCAAAAATTGTTGATGACATAAATCTGAAAATCGGCCTTGGAGAATACTCTGTCGGAATGTATCTTCCATATGAAAAGCAGCTGGCTGGCCAGTATGATGTCTCTTTATCGACAGTCAGAAGGGCATTGGCAGAACTGGAACAGAGAGGTTTCGTAAAAACGTTAAATGGTAAAGGCACTATAGTTATAGAACCGGATGATACTAAACTTCATCAGCTGGCTCTTAATTCCGGGTATGTTGAAAAGGCATTACGTTACCTTCATGCCTTACAACTTATGGTATTGATTATTCACCCGGCATCATTAGCTGCAGCTCCGCATTTTACTAAAGCAGAACTGGACGAGTTAGCAAACAGATTTACTTCTCCCGGCTCTATTTATTTAACGGATATTTTAGAATTCATAATGAAACATACCACGTTAGAACCTCTATATGTTATATTATCTGAAACCAATCATCTTCTTGAATGGGGGCACCATTTCGCCTATTATCCGTCCAAGAAACATACACTCACACATCTCAATAAGAAAGTCATTCTGGCCTTTCAGCAGTTAAGGGACGGTAATGCTGTCTCTTTTGCAGATGGCATAGCAGATTGTTACCGTTATAATTTGGTTTGTATGAAGAAGCATATGGCAGAGAAATATAGGTTTCATAACGTAGCTAATATTCGGGTTCCGGAAAAATACCAGACAGCAGGCAATGGTTTCTTCCGGACGGCAGACAGCTAAATGGGCAAAGGGACACCGTTTCATAACCGTGTCCCTTTGCCCATTTAGCTGTCTGCCGTTATTTGTTTGTTTTGTCAGTTTCTAACGACATTCGCCTAAACGAAGTACGCCTTGTCTTTCCTCTTCACAATTCACTTTCCGAGTACCATTTCCACAGCCTTTTTCCACCCGGAATATTTCTTATCCACAAGGCTTTTTTCCATCTGCGGTTCAAAAGAAGTCCTCTTCATTTTCGCAAAAAGTTCTTCCTTTTTGTAGATGCCAAGGCCAATACCTGCAGCATACGCGGCCCCGATCCCGGACAGTTCCTCAGCTTCTGGCACCTGTACCGGTATGCCGGCCATATCGCTTTGGAACTGCATGAGATAGGCATTTTTTGTGGGACCGCCGTCTACCCGCAGTTCCCGGATCGGTATCTCGGCATCCTCCTCCATGGCTTTTAAAATGTCCGTGATCTGGTACGCAATGCAGTCAAGTCCTGCGCGCACCATTTCCGCTTTCCCTGTGGTCCTGGTGATCCCACAGAGAATCCCGGTGGCTGAACTGTCCCAGTAGGGGGCACCAAGGCCGGTAAATGCGGGTACAAAATATGTCCTGTCCTCCGGCGCCGCCTCCCTTGCAAGCCGCTCTGTCTCCGCTGCGGACGCAACCATCTGAAGGTCCTTCTGCATCCAGCTTATCACTGCACCCGTATAATTGATATTGCCTTCCAGCACATAATTTACCTGCCCGTCCATCCCCCAGGCCAGGGAAGAAACTAAACCGTGGCTGCCAAATACCGGTGTTTTTCCCACATTCATCATCACAGAGGAGCCGGTGCCGTAAGTGGCTTTCACCATTCCCTCCTCCAGGCATCCCTGCCCGAAGAGAGCGCCATGGGAATCTCCCAGCACTCCGTGTATGGAAACCGGTTTATCCAGAAATCCTTCAAAATCCGTCTCCCCATAGTAACCATTGGAGTCCGAAACCCGGGGCAGATTTTCCGCCGGGATTTTAAAGACCCTGCAGATTTCCTCATCCCAGGCAAGTGTCTTGATGTTGAAGAGCTGGGTTCTGGATGCGTTGGAATAATCCGTAAGAAAGGATCTGCCGCCTGTGAGCCGGTATACCAGGAAACTGTCCATGGTTCCATAACACAGATCACCTTTTTCGGCTCTTTCCCGGGCGCCCTCCACATTTTCCAGTATCCAGGCAATCTTTGCCGCTGAAAAGTAGGGGGAGAGCTTAAGCCCTGTCCGTTCTCTTATCATACCCGCACTGTCTGTGATCCTGCTGCAGATCTCCTCTCCCCTGGCACACTGCCATACCACGGCGTTATATACCGGTCTGCCATCCTTTTTCCAGGCAAGGGCAGTCTCCCTCTGGTTGCTGATGCCCGCGCCTGCTATCAGGTTTTTATCGATACCGGCCTTTTCCACCACATTCTTAACCGTCTGAATGGTGTTCCTGTAGATTTCCTCCGGGTCATGCTCCACCCAGCCGTTGTTATCTATGATCTGCCTGTGGGAAAGGTCCGCACGGGCAATCAGGGCTCCCTGTCTGTCAAAAAGCAGTGCTTTTGTCCCCTGCGTGCTCTGGTCAATTCCCAGTATGTATCTCTCCATATCAGACTAACTCCCTGGCTTTTGCTGCGATTCCTTCTGCGTTTAATCCGTAGTAATCAAATACCTCCTTTGAGGTTCCTGTGATGACCGGCGCATCCGGCAGGGACAGGTTCACAACCTTTTTCGGGCATTCGCTTCCCACTGCCTGGCTTACCATACTGCCAAGTCCGCCAAAGGGAGCGTGCTCCTCCGCTGTGATCACAGCCTTCACACCGGATACCATCCGGAGCAGAGTCTCTTTGTCAAAAGGCTTTACACAGTACATATCCAAGACTGCTGCACTGATGCCTTCCTTTTCCAGCAGCTTCGCTGCGTCAAGAGAAGGCTTTACCATCTCTCCGCACGCTACGATCGCCACGTCATTTCCCTCTTTCACCACAGTGGCTTTATCCATTTCAAAAGGACAATTTCCTTCTTCATAGACATCCTCCACTGCGTTTCTCCCCACACGGATATAGGCAGGTTTTTCATCTCCGAGCAGCGCTTCTGTCAGGCACTTCGTCTGATTTTTATCACTTGGTATGTAAACCCTCATGTTCGGAACCGCTGACATGGCAGCGATATCCTGGGCAGAGTGGTGGCTCATGCCCAGGGCACCGTAGCTGATGCCGCCGCTGATGCCGATCAGCTTCACATTGGTATTGGAATAGGCCACATCCACCTTTGCCTGCTCGTAGCTTCTGGTAGATAAAAAGCAGGCAGGGGATACTGCGTAGGCTTTCTTACCACATTTTGCAAGGCCCGCGGAAATACTCACCAGATTCTGTTCCGCAATGCCCACCTCCACAAACTGTTCCGGGTAATTCTCTGCAAAAGGTGTCATGGATGCGGAACCGCGGGAGTCACTGCACAGCACCACAACGTCTTTATCTGTCTTTGCTTTCTCCATCAGTACCTGGCAGATCACCTGCTTATTTGCTATCTTATTCATGAAGAGCAGCCTCCTTCCCTGCGGCGAAATCACTGATAATCTGATTATATTCCTCCTGTGTGGGCACCTTGTGATGCCAGTTTGCCTTATTTTCCATAACAGGGGAACCATACCCTTTTGTGGTATTTGCTATGATGACACTTGGTTTTCCCTTTGTCTGTGACGCCTCTGAAAATGCCTGCAGAAGTTCATCCAAATCGTTTCCCCGCACACTGATCACATGCCATCCGAAGGAGGAAAATCTCTCTGCCAGATCATCATGTCCCATCACATCTTCCGTACAGCCGGAAATCTGCAGCCTGTTTCTGTCCACCACTGCACAGAGGTTATCCAGATGATACTGGTTGGCAGCCATGGCTCCCTCCCAGACAGAACCTTCCGCCAGCTCACCGTCTCCCATAACCGTATATACCCGGTATTCCTTTTTGTTCATCTTTCCTGCCAAAGCCATTCCCACGCATACGGGAAGGCCGTGTCCGAGGGATCCGGAATTCATCTCGATTCCCGGCAGTTTATTGTTTGGATGTCCGATGTAAGAGGAACCGAACTTTGAAAACTTTTCTTTTACCTCTTCCAGATCAAGGAATCCCTTTGCGCACAGCACCGCATAATAAGCCTCCATGGAATGTCCCTTGCTGAGGACAAACCGGTCTCTGTCCGGGTCATCTGCCCGTTTCGGAGAAACATTCATAACACGGAAATACAGAGCGGCCAGGATTTCCATAACACTCATATCACCGCCGATATGACCTCCCTTTCCGGCAACAATAATATCAACCGTATCCCTGCGCAGATCAAACACTTTCGCTTTCAGATCATCCATCTCATTCACCTCTCAAATATGCCTTAACCTGTTCCTCGATCGGATCATACAGATCCGGTTTTACACCTATATACTTGCAGGCCTCGTAGAGCACGGGCACCACATCCTTGTGAATACCCACACAGTGATGGATGTATGGCCCTTCCACCAGCTTTGCCTCCAGGCGCTTAAGATTCTCAACCTCGACCCAGACATAGGTACCCTTGGTATACGGTCCTTCCACACCTTTCGCGTGCCCCAGAAGCAGGGAGTATTCTCCGTTGTCTCCGTCAAAACGGCACAGGGTCATATCCCCGTGTTTTGCCTCAGCCTCCACAGCTCCGGGATGGTCAAAGGCCAGGGGATAACCGATGGACGGCTTTTCCTTTGCCACAGAGACAGGCCAGGGGCCGCAGTGCTGCAAAAGCTCACCGTTTTCATTGTCAGGGTGACGTACCGTCCAGTCTGCAAAGAAGGTTCTGGCCTCATCCATGCCTGCCGCTTCCATAAGAAGTGCTGTGACGGCGCCGTGTATATCCGTCTCACAGACGACCGGGATTCCCTCCTCATTCAGCAGGGAATTGGCCGCGCAGGGCATAATTCCGATCTCTCCCTGAAGGGCATTCCAGCACTGGATGGCAATGGCATTACAGCCGTATTTTTCTGCCAGATTCTTCATGGCAGCTTTCAGAGCAGCCACGTTTTCCAGCTCGTTTTCCCTGATTTTGACACACATATTGTCATGGCAGTATGCCATGATCTTTGCCACCTCGGTGCCCTCTTCCTTTACCTTTTTCATCTCTTTTGTCAGCTCGGGAATCGGTATGGGAGAAAGCTGGATATTAAATCTTTCCAGCAGTTCTCCCTCATTGCACATGGTACTCCAGAAATCAAACGGGCGCGGACCGATCTGCAGGATTTTTGTATTTCTGAACACCTTCACCACATTGCACACAGCCAGGAAATCCCGGATTCCCCGCTCGAACTCCGGGTCTGTAAGCCTGCAGTTTGTCATGTAGGTAAACGGTACCTGAAACCTTCTCAGAACCTTGCCTGTGGCAAAAAGCCCGCACTGGCTGTCACGGAGACGGACGCCGTTCTCATCCGGGCGCTCATCCCTGGGTCCCCATAAAAGCACCGGAACATTCAGTTCCTTGGCCAGCCTTGCGACTTCATACTCTGTGCCGAAATTGCCGTGGGGGAAGAAGAGGCCGTCCACCTTCTCCGCCTTGAATTTTTCCGCGATCTTTATTCTGTCTGCCTCGTTGTACAGAAGTCCTTCCTCATTGATATCCTTAATATCCACAAAGGAAACGTCCAGTTCACCCAGTCTTTCCCTTGTCAAATCCGCATATTTAATAGCATCCGGAGCACTGAAAATGCTCCTTCGTGTTGGGGCGAACCCTAATTTTATCTTATTCAAACTCACACACCCTGCTTTCTAATTTTTAAGTTCAAGGACACTGTCCCGCTCAATAAATTCCGTACAGATCTGAATCTTTGTCTTGGCTGTGCTCCTCTCCTGCATCATTTCCACAATGCGGCGCACTGCCAGCCTTCCCATCTCCTGCTTGGGCACCCTGAGGCTTGTCAGCCTGGGCACTGCAATCTCACAGAAGGGGAGGTCATCAAATCCGATGATCGACACATCCTGCGGCACCCGGTAGCCGGATTCCTGCAGCGCTTTCATGGCTCCCAGAGCCAGATTGTCATTATCCGCAAAAAAGGCGGTGGGCAGCTCCGGTTTTCCTTCCAGATACCGCAGCATGTCCTGGTGGGCAGCCTCCATAGTAACGCCGATGGTCACCGTGTACCTGTTCTCCAGCCTCAGATTGTGCTTATTGAGAGCAATCTGAAATCCGGAAGCCCTGGAGCCGAACGCCTTAATCCGGTAACTGCCCCGCAGATATCCGATTCTGGTATGGCCTTTCTGGATCAGATACTCCCCGGCCATTCTGGCTGCGTCCGCGTTGTTGATAAACACCCCGTCAAACGACATATCGTGGTTCCAGTAATCCAGCACCAGAAAAGGTACCTTCATGCCCCTGAACACCGCTGCCTCCTCGTCTGTAAGCTCTGTGCCCAGAAGCACAATGGCGGAAGCCCGGTCCAGGCACAGGTTTTCCACCTGTCTTTTATAATCCTCTGTCTGCCGGTCCAGATAACAGAGCGCCATCTCATAGCCGGCCTCCCTGCATTCCTTTTCAAATCCGTCCACTACCAGGGAAAAGAAGGGATTGTCATCCACGATCAGGCCCTTGTCCTTATAGATGACAAGCTTGATCTTCGTGATTCCCATCTCCCCGATATAGCCCAGTTCCTTGGCTGCACGGAGAATTTCTGACGCGGTGTCCTTATTCACACCTTTTTTATGGTTCAAAGCATTGGATACGGTAGCCGGAGAAAATCCTGTATATTCTGATATGGTCCTTATATTTACTTTCACCGTCTCACCTCCAACGCAATCTTATGCTTTTTTTATCTGCACTGCCATGTACTGTTTTCCCGGCAGCTCAACTCTGAATTTCCCTTTATGGATGCCCCTGTTCTCCACAGTCATATTCCAGGTATCCAGCACGCGGACTTCAAACGCAGTCTCATCGTCAAAGTAAAAATCCCGGAAGGATGGGCGCATGAAGCTGTAATAAAACAGATAATACTCTTTTACAGCCTTGATCTGGGATGTACTCTCCTCAGGTACGGCACACACTTCATCCCAGCCGCATTTTTCATAGGGCATAAGTCCAATGCCCGGCGTCTCCTTCATGACATCCAGAAGGAATCCGAAACGTTTGTGGCTCTCCCCGTGAAGTTCCCCGCCGTGTGACCACCAGAGGATATCCTGGGGATGCATATATGTCTCTCCGTGTCCCGGATATCCGCCCCGCACAGCGGCCTCCCAGAATCTGCGCAGCATCTCCTCTCCGCTTATATTGCCCCAGCCGTGCTGGATATTTCCCTCATAGGCGATCTCATCCAGTACAACAGGTTTTTTGTACTTCTCCCGCCATTCATTCACCAGCTCTGAAGATTTGTACAAATCCTGTCTCTGGATGCTGCAGTGCGTGATCCATGGGCGGTTATGGTCGTAGAAATTTCTGCAGTTGTGGATGGAGCGCAGATGTTTGTATGGGTCTTTTTCGCAGATGATTTTTGCGTAACGCTCCCAGTCTTCCACATTTTTTTCCTCAAACAGGTCAAATTCATTTGCCAGAGACCACCAGATATTTCTGTAGGCTGCGAACCGGGCGATCACATACTTCCAGTAAAGGTCATCCTCCTCAGGCTTCATACAGGAAAATCCCCAGCGGTCATAAGGATGCATGACGATCAGATCCGCCTCAATACCTAAGTCTCTGAGAGCCTCAATGCATTTCTCAATATGTCTGAAATGTTCCGTGTTGAATCTGGTAAAATCCCAATTATTCCCCTCACTTCTTCCTGTGTATTCCTGGAAGTTCTCCTTTGTGAGCACACTGGAATCCATAGGTGTTCCCTGGTAAGGATAGGAGCGCGGTTCCCCCAGGTTATAGTCATAATGTTTCGGGAAAACGCAGAAACGTATCTTATTAAAAGCGCTCGCCTTTAATGTTTTAAGTGTCTTCTCAATCAGTTCGTCGGACTGCAGGTCCCACACATAGCAGGTCGTTCCCACAGAGTAATAGGGTGTGCCGTCCTCGTACGCAAAATGGTATGTATTCGCCACTCTCACAGGACCGTGATTGTCCTGTCCGGGAGCTGTCGCTGTAAAACTTCCCTCCAGGTCAGAGTCTAAGAATCCCGCGTGGATCCTGAAGGTATATTCCTCCTCAAAAGAGGGCATAAACCGCAATTTATAGATGCCTTCCCCGTCGTAAAAGCCGTCGGCTTCTGTGCACTCATTTTTGCTCTCAAAGGTTCCTGTCACTTCATAGTCCGTGAATGGATTTCCCGTTGCAGGACCCTGGAACTCCACCTCAAAGACATCCCATTTCTCCACCTGCTTTTTATATTTCATTGTCTCCATACTCTACCTCCAAGTCTTTTTCTTTAAACGGTCAGGCTTTTACAGCACCGGCCATACCTTCCACGAAATGTCTCTGGAAAATCAGATACACGATCAGCACCGGAATAACGGAGATCAGCACACCCGCGCACAGATAGCCGTAATCTGTTCCATGCTCGCCCACGAAGGTCATGATACCTACCGGAACGGTTTTCTTCATATTATCATTGATAATAACGCTTGCCAGCAGATACTCATTCCATGTGGACAAAAAGTCTGTGATGATCAGTGTTGCCACAGCAGGCTTTGCCACCGGGAAGATAATTTTATAAAACAACTGCCATTTGTTGCATCCGTCAATGTATGCCGCCTCGTCAAGCTCCCTGGGGACACCGTTGAAAAAGCCCCGCAGGATCAGAATACCAAAGGAGATACCGAAACCCACATATACATAGAACAGTCCAAAATAAGAGTTCAGCAGGCCCAGTTTGCTGTAGATCACATTGATCGGTACCAGGGCTGTCTGCATGGGAAGCATCATTCCAATGAGAAAGAAGATAAAAGTTCCCGTTTTATGCCTGATTTCCAGTCTGGTCAGGGCAAAAGCTGCCAGTGCCTCAATGAAAATTCCCAGAGGCACTTTTAAACAGGATACAATCAGGTCGTTTTTCATATAAATGAACAGCCGGCCTTTTGTAATGGCATTGACAAAGTTGTCCCAGGCAACGTGTGCCGGCATACTGAACAATCCCGCGCCGCTGTAGAAATCAGATTTACTCTTGATCGCAGTTGCCACCAGTGTGAACATGGGTACCACCCAGATAAGCGCTAGGATGATCAGAACAAGATATAATACTGCTTTTTTTGTGATTTTCTTTGTTTTTCCTTCCACGATAATCCCTCCCCGCTAATCTTCTTTTGCTGTAAAGGATACATAAGGAATGATAACGATCATCATCATAAGTACCATAATACAGGCAACTGCTGTTCCGTATCCCACGTTGTTGTACTGGAACACCTGTGAATACATATAGGTGGAAAGCATCTGGGTGGCATTGTTTGGACCGCCGCCGGTAAGCCCCTGCACCACATCGTAAACCTTCATGGCTGCAACGATCAGTGTTGCGATAACAATGACAAAGGTATCCTTAAGGAGCGGTACTTTGATCAGGAAAAACTGCTCAATTCCGTTGGCACCGTCAATGGTAGCCGCCTCCAGAACATCCGGTGAGATAGCCTGCAGACCTGCCAGAAACAGGATCATGGGCTGTCCGATCGCCTGCCACAGAGCTGCCGCGAATACGGCATAGAGACTGACATTAGGGTCCGATATCCATCCCTGGGTAAAATTGATCCCCAGTGCTTTGAAAAATTCATTGATAAATCCAATGTTGGGGTTGTAGATCCATCTCCAGATAATAGCCACCGCAATGGGTGCGATGACACATGGGAAATAGAAAAAGCCTCTGAAGAAGGTACGTCCTCTAAACTGCTTGCTCAGTATCACTGCAAAGAGCAGTGCAATGGTCATGGTCACAAATATAGTCAAAACAATCCAGATCAGGTTGTTGATAATTGCCGTATGAAAGATTTTATCGCCTTTAAAAAGATTTATGTAATTAGATAAGCCAACAAACTGTTTCTCGCCGATACCGTTCCATTTGAACAGGCTGATAAAGAAGGAGTAGCACACAGGTGCCACGATCACGGATAAATAGATGACCGCCGCCGGGAGCAGGAAGAAATACGCGGCTTTGTCCGTCCTGGTATAATTTTTCTTTTTTTTCATGGTTTCACTCCAATCTGTTTGGTCAGTGCAGTGGTTTTCAAAAAACGGAGGAGTGGCCTTCACCCCTCCGCGTTCTTATATTACATGTCTTTTCTCTGTTATTTGTTATTGTAAGCCTCAATTGCCTCCTGAATGCTCTTCGCTCCGTCTTCCGGTGTCATCTGACCATTGGCAATGGCATCCTGCGCATTGAACAGTACATCCGCAACCTCTGTGGGGAATGCCTGGTCTGTGATGGTGAAGATGCCGTTTTTCTCAGATGTCTCTAACAGTACAGGTACGTTCGGCTGTCCTTCCGGCATTTCTGCGCCTACTACCGGCAGCGGAAGGTTGTAATACTCCGCATATTTTACTGTGTTTTCTTCATTATAATAGTAATCTGTAAAACGCATGCAGGCATCCAGCTCTTCCTCTGTATTGTCCACATTGAACTGTGTCATCTCAGCAAATGCTGACATTCTGTTTGTCTCACCGCTTGGGAATGCAAAGACACCGTACTGGTCCATATCAAGACCTTCCTGAATGATCTTGCCATCCTGCCACTGTCCCTGGATATCCATTGCGCACTGTCCGTTTGCCATACCGATCAGGGTGTCATTAGGGTCCTGGGTCAGGAATCCGTCCGGGAAATAGCCTTTCTCACAGAACTCCTGGTATTTTGCAAGAGCCTGTACCACTGCGTCGTTGTCATAGCTCTCATCAAATGTGTTCATCTTGTCATGGAGTTCAGAACCTGCATAGTGTTCAATGAGCAGTTCCACAAAACGCATGGTGTGCCAGCCGTTGAGACCCGCTGTGGATATGGGAGTGATGCCGTTTTCCTTTAATTTTGCACAGGCTGCCTCAAACTCCTCGAAAGTAGTGGGTACTGCTATGCCGTTCTCCTCAAAGATATCTTTTCTGTAATAAACACCCAGAACATTGTAGCTTGTAGGATAGCCGGAAAGTTTTCCATCCAATGTACAAAGGTCCATGGATGTCTGTGTAAATTTCTCATCCCATTTGTTTTCTTTTGCATAATCTGTCAGGTCATATGTAAGGCCGTTCTCTGCATAGAAGCCTCCCAGGCTTCCGCCCCAGTTGAACCACATATTCGGAAGGGTTTTAGAAGAAGCGGCAACTTTGCAGGCATCCTTGATTCCGTCTGTATCATAATAGGAAACGGTTACATGGACATCTTCATTTTGTTTGTTGAACTCCTCCACAATGGGATCCACTGCATTCTGCCTTGTGTTCAGTGTCCAGAAGGTAACTTCCGTAGCTCCGCTCTTGGCGCCTTCCCCTTGGGTACTGCTTTCTTTTGTCTCGGAACCGCCGTCGCTTCCGCATCCTGAAAGTGCCATAGAGATCACCATTGCTGATGCCATTGTCAATGCCATTACTTTTTTAATTTTCATTTTGAATCCTCCCTGAAATTTTAAACACATTGTTTAAATCGTTTTTGCTTTCATTTAAATATCGACGTCGTTTATTTAAATTTTCTTGCTCTTGATTTAAATTTATTTTAGCATTTGTTTATATATTTTTCAAGTGTGTTTTTGCTTTTTGCTCATTTTCATAATATTTACATTCTTTTTTTATATATATTGCACATAAAGTTGTCATTTAAATCTATATCCTCACCTGCATTTTAGTGTTTAGATAAAGTTTTATATAAATTTTTATATAAATAAATTCAGGATATATTTTATATAAAACTAAAATTATTTTATTTTCATACCGAACCTTAACAAAAAAAGAAAACTGCACTGCTATACTTCTGACCTGGGATATTGTATAATGAGGCAAATTAGACTTTAGTGGGGTAATATTTATGGAACTTATTTTAAAAAGGGCAACTTGCGAAGACGCAGAACTTATTTGGAAAATGCAGATTGAAGCATTTTCTGACTTATACGAAAAATATCAGGACACTGATACCAGTCCTGCAACTGAACCACTTGAAAAAATTTTATCTCGCCTCCGGCAATGCTTTACCTATTATTACATAATAGAAGTTGATAGAAATATCGTCGGGGCATTACGTGTCGTGGACAAAAAGGAAAAAGGAGGTGCGAAACGTATCTCGCCTATATTTATTTTGAAAAAATATAGAAATATGGGAATTGCGCAGGCGGCAATTATCGAAGCGGAACGCATACACGGCAATGATAATTGGGAATTAGATACAATTTTATCGGAAAAAGGAAATTGCTATTTGTATGAAAAAATGGGATTCAAAAGCACTGGGAAAACCGAAAAGGTAAATGACAAAATGACTTTAGTTTTTTATCAAAAATGATAAAATATAATCCAGTATCATTCCTGTATCAAACAGGGGATTCAGCGTAAAATGCATTAAGGATACGGTAATCCACAGTCTGGTCGCAGGCGTTGACGGAATGCCGAAATGAAAATCCTGGATCTGGGAACCGGCTCCGGATTTTGATACTGTTATGAGCCGGTTTCCCAAAGACGTGACAGACGGATATTCCCTGGAAATCCGGAATGATGAAATCTGGATCACTGAGAAGGTCACAATCTGCTGTTTCAAAAACAAACCGAAAATCAAGATACTTCTGCCTTCCCGCCTACCCCTTTACACTGTTGCCCTCCGCCATTTTTTCATTCACCAGCACCATCCGCCCAAAGCCGTCATCCGGGCGGTTCATAAGTTCCAAAAGGAGCTCTGCCATAAGTACACTCCTCTTTTTATGAGGTACTTCAAAGTGGGTCAGTTTATAGGGCAGCAGTACCGTGTCGGGAATGGCGTCAATTCCCAGAAGAGATATCTGATCCGGCACGGATATGCCCAGCTTCATAAGGGACTGGGCCGTCCCCACGGAAACCAGAAAGTTTTCCAGAAACACTGCGTCCGGCAGCATATCACAGCGGGTAAAGTATTCCTCTGCCCTCCGCTCTATCTCCTCCCTCTCGTTCCCTGTCTCCCAAAAGCTGCCTGAAATCTCAGGATTTCTGTTGAGATACTCCAAAAAAGCCTCTCTTCTTGCCCTGAAATTATAGATGGCCTCCGCGTTCTGAAAATATACTATCCTTCTGCAGCCATGGGCTTTCAGATATTCCATCCCCTGAAAGACAGCCTGACGGTTGTTAAAGTTCACCATATTCCAGCCGGCCTCCCCGGACCCGCAGTCACTCATGACAAGGGGAACCCTGCACAGGGAGATCAGTTCATAATCCTTCTCACCGAATTCATCCGCCCGCAGCAGTATGCCCCTGGTCCCGTCCGTATTGCTTTTCAGCAGCGCCTCCTTCAGTTCCTCATAGCCGTAAGCATACACAAGCCTGACCTCCAGCTTGTCCCTCTGAAGGCGCTCCACGCTCTCCACATAGGTGATCCTGAAGAACGACCCCATCCCCCCTGACAGTACACGGGGAGAATTTTCAAAGATGATCAGTTTCACAAAGGTTCCTTTCGTCACATCTTTTCCCTGCTGGCCGCTGATATATTCCAGTATCCGCTTCCTTGTCTCCTCATTTACCCCCGGTTTGCCGTTGATGGCAAGGGATACCGTGGCGGTGGACACACCCAGGGCCTCTGCCACCTCTTTTGATTTAACCTTCATCGCCGTCACCGCCGTTTCTGTCCTTCAGATCCCTGACACTGTCGCGCTCCACAAAGATTGTGCATACCTGGGTCTTGGTCTTGATCTTATCGGTACCGTTTATCACTTCCAGAATCCTTCTGACCGCCACACGCCCCATCTCCTGCTTCGGAACCCGCAGAGTCGTAAGCGGAGGATTGGCGATCTCACAGAACGGCAGATCATCAAATCCCACCACAGAGATATCTTCCGGCACCTGATACCCCTTTTCCTGCAGCGCCCGGATTGCCCCCAGAGCCACCATATCATTATCCGCGAAATAGGCTGTGGGAAGCTCAGGCCCGGTCTTCAGATATGCCTTCATATCCTCATAAGCGCCATTGATAGTGGTGGACAGCGTAACAGTATATCTCTTCTCCGGAACCAGCCCCGCTTTATTGAGGGCAGTCGCATACCCGACGGCTCTGGAGCGGAATGCTTTGATCCTGAATTCCCCTCTCAGATAACCAATCCTTCTATGCCCCTTTTGCAGCAGATATTCTGTTGCCATACGGGCAGAATCCGCGTTGTTGATCAGAACGCCGTTAAAGCTCATGTCCCAGCTCCAGTAGTCCAGCATGAGAAAGGGGCAGGACGCATTCTTATAGAGAGCCACATCCTCCTCCATCAGCTCTGTTCCCAGCATGATCACCGCGGAAGAATTGTCATGTATCAGCCAGTTCACCTGTTCCTCGTAGTCCTCGTCCTCATAATTCAGGCGGCACAGCACCATCTCCATCCCCGATGCCCGGCACTCTTTCTCGATTCCGTCAATCAGAAGTGAAAAAAAAGGCGTATCGTCTATGATCAAACCATTTCTCTTGAAGATAACGAATTTGATTTTCCCGATACGCGATTCACTGATATAACCCATCTCTTTCGCCACACGGAAAATCTCGGCTGCCGTATCTGCATTGACCCCTTTTTTGTGGTTCAGTGCATTGGAAACCGTAGCAGGCGAGAATCCTGTGCGCTCACTGATATCTTTTATACTTACTTTCATATTCCGACCTATCCCTTTATCCAGACTTTTTGCATATAAAATTTACATATAAATATTTTATCAAAAAGTTTAAATATTTTCAATAAGCCTGTCCTTTTTCTTTCCACATCTTCACAAACACCGGCACATACAGCACCCAGGTCACAGCCATGAGCACGCCGCAGCACACAATCAGGGCATTTACCAGGGATAAGGGCAGCCGCAGGAAGAAAAACAGCACAAACATCACCACATAAGAAAACGCAGTACAGACCTTCCCATACCATTTTGCCCCATCCAGCTTTCTGCCCCGGTAATGTGACAGCAAAAGCCCCATGATTCCCATGAAGCCCTCTTTCAATATAAACAGTCCCACCAGCCAGCGCATATTTTCATACCGGAAAGCCAGACATAGGATCATAGCACCCAAAGTCAGCTTATCCGCCACCGGGTCCAGGGCTTTCCCCAGCTCTGTGATCATATGAAAATGCCTCGCCACTTTGCCGTCCAGCATATCCGTGATCCCGGAAATCCCCACCAGCACAGCGGCAATATAATACTCCCTCACCGACTCCGCATGATAATACAAAAGGACATAGACCGGGATCAAAAGAATCCGGAAATACCCCATGATGTTCGGAATGGAAAAAATCTCTTTCCTGGTCAATGGTTTTTCAAAAAATGCCATACAAATCCTCCGCCGGGCGCAGGCCGTAAAACGCATCCTGCACAACCCGGAAATCCTTAAACTTCTGAAGCACCTTACTGCTTATAATGATAATCATAATGGACGGAAATATCAACCCCAAAGGCCTTAAAACAGCCCCCTGATCTTAAGATAATCAAATATCACCTCTGCACACTTATCCGCCCCCAGAACACTGCTGTCAAGACACAGCTCATAGGCATCCGCCCTTCCCCATTCTCTGTGGGTATAATACCTGTGGAAAGATGCCCGCTCCTCATCCACTCTGTCTATTTTCTTTTTGGCACCGTGTGCGGAAAGCCCCTCTGTCTCCGTCACATATTGAACCCTCTTTTCCATATCCCCGTGTATAAAAATGCTTACGGCATCCTGTTTTTTCCGGAAGATCTCATTTCCGCACCGGCCAATGAGTACACAGGGACCATTGCCGCACAATTCCCGGATACGGGCAAAGGGTATCCTTCCCACTTCTCCCTCCTCATTGTTCATGGCAATGGCATACAAAAGGCTGTCTACAGGCTGTTCCTCATAAAATTCCCTTACTTCCTCATAATCTCTTCCCCTGGCGATCCTGGCAAGCTCTTCTTTGTCATAAAAGGCACAGCCCAGGCGCTGCGCAAGCATCTTCCCCACTGCCCTCCCCTGGCTTCCGTACTGTCTTCCTATGGTAATGATTCCTTTTTCCATCTCAACCGCTCCCTTCCGCTACATAAACCCTGCAAACACTGAGGCACCGATCACAGTCAACAGACCTGCTACCGCGATTGCCAGACTGCTCATGGCGCCCTCCACCGGACCAAGCTCCATAGCTTTTGCCGTTCCGATGGCATGGGACGCGGCCCCCAGGGACAGTCCTTTTGCCACAGGCTCCTGAATACGGAAAATCTTAAATATCACTTCTCCTATCATGTTGCCCAATATCCCGGTAATAATGATAACTGCCACGGTAATTGTGACAATTCCGCCCAATTCCTCAGACACACCCATACCGATCGCTGTTGTAATGGACTTTGGAAGCAGCGTCACATACTGGGCATGGTTCAGGCCGAAAAGCTTTGCCAGAAGAAATACACTGACAAGGCTGGCAAGCACGCCGGAAATCAGCCCTGCTGCCACAGCCTTCAGATTTTTCTTCAACAGCCCCATCTGTTCATACAAAGGCACTGCAAGGCATACCGTTGCCGGTGTCAGAAGGTAGCTGATATACCTGCCGCCTTCATAATAACTGTCATAATCAATATGCCCCACTGCCAGCACACCCATCACACAGATAACACCTATAAGCAGTGGGTTAAAGACTGCCATTTTAAATTTTCTCTTGAGAAGCAGCCCCGCTTCATACCCAAGCAGGCTTAAAACAGCTCCCCAGAAAACAGAATCACTCAGAAATGCTTTCATTTTTCTTTTTCCCCTTCCGTATAATCCCCTGGGTCACAAGTCCTGTCACTGCCATGACGAAAACCGTGGTGACCGCAGTTATAACTGCAACCGGAACGAAGACAGGTTTCAGCACGCCCCATGAATTCAGCAGCCCCGCGGCAGCGGGTATGAACATCACAGGCATAATCTCAATCAAAAAACCCGCCGTTTCCCTCACCTGACGCGTCTTCAGAATCCCTGTCTGAAGCGCGGCCAGCATCAGAACAAGACCATAGACACTGGCAGGCACGGGAAGCGGCAGGATAATATGAAGCCCTTCTCCCAGAAATGAAAAAAGTAAAATAATACAGAATTGTCTCAAATACTTCATAGCTCCTCCTTCTGTCTTTTCAACGTTGTCAATATACCTTAAAAATTATACCCCCTCAGAAAGAAAAGTCAATGTATACCTGGAAATTCCTTAACAACCACTGTCGGATGCAGCCCCTGCAAAAATCTGTCCATCCCCTTTTCTCCATGAAAAATGCAGGCAAAGAGTCCGTAAGACTTCTTTGTCTGCATTTATATCCTCTTAACTGTTATTCAGTATCTCAGCTCATACGGTTCCTGTCTATTTTCTTTTTTTGAGAACCACCATGTCAAAGCCCTTCACCGTACCGTCATATTCCCCATACCAGACTGAAAACGGCCCTTTGGGCAGGCGCACCTCTGTGCTTTCCCGGTTGAAGTTCTGTACGATCAGGTAGAGCGCATCCTCTGTCTCCCTGGATGTCACTTCGATTCCGGCGGGAATATGATGAATGTAGCGTTTGATACCGCATTCTTTTACCAGCTTCCTGTATAATTCATCATAGAAGCCCTGCTCAAAATCCGCACACACATAGTAAGCTTTCCCCTCACCGTAAGCGTTGCAGGTAAGTGCCGGCATTCCCGCGTAAAAATCACTGCCAAAGGTCATAAGAACCTCCGCGCCGTCTGTTTTCACCAGGTCACAGAGATGTTCACAGGTGTAGCTCTTTGCCATGCACAGGGTATTTCCTTCCACCGGAACACCGCTGTTGGTCTCTCCGTCATAGAGTCCGTCAATCTCCGTACTGCGCAGACCGCACACGTCCATAAGTCCGTGAGGTGTTCCGCCCAGGAAACAGAGGTCCGTGTCATCCACAATCCCTGACCAGTATGTAAGGATCAGCTTACCGCCTGCTTCCACAAACTTCCTTGCCTTCTCCTCAAACCCGGCCCGGAACATATAAAGCATGGGAGCCGCCGCTATCTTATAACCTTCCAGATCCTGTTCCATGTCAATGACATCCACATCCAGTCCGAGCTTACGGAATGCATAGTAGGATTTCTCCACTGCCTCTTTATAATACAGGTTTTTATTTCTCGGACCTGCCGCGTCCTCCATGGCCCAGCGGTTTTCCCAGTCATAGATGACTGCCGCCCGGGCTATAGTACGGCTGCCCGCCATTTCACCAAGAGCTTCCAGCGCTTCTCCCACTTCTGTGACTTCACCGAACACTCTGGTGTCATCCCCGCCGTAGTGGTCAATGACAGCGCCGTGGAATTTCTCGCTGGAACCACGGCTCTGGCGGAGCTGGAAATACTGCACGCTGTCTGAGCCGTGTGCCACTGCCTGCAGAGACGCTGCCCGCAGCATCCCCGGCTTTTTCAGCTTGCTCACACTCTGCCAGTTGGTGGCTGAAGGACATGATTCCATGAGGAGGAACGGCTTTTTCAGAATGCTCCTCATAATATCATGCTGCATTCCCGTATCCATGGCAGTGTGGGATTCCGGCCCCTTATGCCATGTGGGGTAATTGTCCCATGTGACGATATCCACCACATCCTTGAATTTGTGGTAATTCAGGCCTTCGTAGTTATACATCATATTGATCATGACCGGAAGGTCTGAGCCGCCGTCTTTCACAGCCTGTGCCTCGTGGCGTACAAAATCCACGGTCCGGTCCGTAACAAAACGTTTCCAGTCCAGGTTTAACCCGTGAAGTCCGGATTCCCCTCTCGGGGACGGGCTTTCCACCTGTGAAAAATCATTGTATATATGGCTCCAGAAGGTTGTCGCCCAGGCTTTGTTCAGCGCCTCAATAGTCCCGTATTTTTCCTTCAGCCAACTGCGGAACGCTTCCTGGCAGAGGGGACAGTGGCATTCTCCGCCGTACTCGTTGGACAGATGCCAGCCAATGACACCGGGATGCTTTCCGAATTTTTCGGACAAAGCCATATTCATCCGGCGTACTTTATCTCTGTATACAGAGGAGGTATAGCAGTGGTTATGTCTGCCGCCAAACAGGTTTCTGTGCCTGTCCGCGTCCACCCGCAGGACCTCGGGATATTTGTCTGCCATCCATTTTGGGCGGGCACCGGAAGGAGTAGCCAGGATTGTGGAGATACCGTTTTCCCAGAGACGGTTTATGATATCTTCCATCCAGCCGAAATGGTACTCCCCTTCACGGGGTTCCAGAACTGCCCAGGAGAAAATCCCCAGGGAAACTTCATTGATTTTTGCTTTCTTAAAATACTCGATGTCTTTTTCCAGGATATCCGGGGAATCCAGCCACTGTTCCGGATTGTAGTCCCCGCCGTGAATCATTTTACCGAAATTTACGTCTTTGCCCATATCTGTCCTCCAATGGGCCGGTCTGTGGCAGGCCGGCCCTGTTCTTAAACTATTCTGTATTCTTATACCCCTTTAAAGCTGAATGTAAATTCCATTCTGCCGTCCGTGTTCAGAAGATATTCCGGATGGGTTTTGGAACCCCAGCTGTCATCTCCCGCAACACCCATCTGTTTTGCAGATACCCTGACAACCGTGTAGTGTACTTCCGGAAGCTCAAAGGGATGCATAGCGTTTTCAATCTCATGCGGCGTATAGGGAAGTGCGGAGAATTCCATCTTATCTCCTGTAAAGAGCATTCCCCTGCCCTTTCTGTCTGTGACGCTGGCCCAGCGTACGCCCACTTTATTGCCGCATTCCTGCGGAACCAGGTACTCTGCCATGTTGTCAGCCACTTTATTTTTGTAGATTCCCAGCTTTGCACCGAGGCAGCGGTCCACATAGGTCTCCTCCGGCCCCATGCCGTACCATGCCACATTGTCGTAATCCGCGTCGAACTTGAACATCACGCCGAACTCCGGCATATCGCCCAGTTCCTTTACCGGGTCATAAGACAATGTGGTCTCCACGGTCCCGTCACCGTATACCCTGTAAGCAAGGCTGCACTCTGCGGAAGGAATGGACGGCATATAATATGTGTATGTGATCACAGCACTGTCTTCCAGGACTTCCAGCTTCGGAATGCGGTATCCGCCCTGGGGGTCTTTGTGGTTCAGATACATGCTGGCCAGCTTCCACTGCCCGTAGCGCATGGGCATCAGATTGCCGCAGTCATTGTCTGTAGGTGCCCTCCAGAAGTTCGGTTTCGGTATTGCCTTGATCATCTCCACACCGCCGTACACATAGGACACGAGGCCGCCGTTCAGATAGGAAAAGAGAATACGGAATCCATCTCCGTGAATGCCGATATTGTGCATGCTCTTTACGATCTCCATCTTTCCCCTGTGCAGTGCAGCAGGTGCCGGAACCTCATACACACCCTGTCCGAAGGCAACCTCATGCCCTCTCTTGGCCCAGAGCGTATCCTCTCTCAGACGGAAGGATACCGTGACGGCATACTCTCCCGGCAGAGTCTGGACACTGACCGGCAGCTCGTAGACTTCCTCAGAAAGAGGTGCCACATGTGTTTCCAGACCTGCCTCTCTCAGCAGATGTCCGTCCTTTTCCACCAGAACAACACAGTCAAAGCTGTCTGTATTTACAAACAGATTTTTATTGACCACCCGCACCTTATCCTTCTCCACAACAGCCGTAATGTTCTGGTAATTGAACTTTACTTCCTGCATCTTCGGGGATGGCATGCGGTCTCCGCCGTATGCAATACCGTTGCCGCTGAAATTGTAATCGCAGGGGCGGTCATCAAAATCTCCGCCGTATGCCAGAAATTCTTTTCCGTAACGGTCTTTTTTATAAATGGACTGATCAATATAATCCCAGATAAATCCGCCCTGATACAATGGCTCTGTATCTGTCAGATCTGTGTATTTGTGCATGGCACCACAGGAATTTCCCATGGCATGCGTGTATTCACAACAGATAAACGGTTTGCTCCTGTCTTTCTCCAGAAATGCCTTGATGCTCTCCACAGAAGGATACATCTGGCTTTCCATATCACTGGATCCGTTATATCTGCGGTCCCAGAATACCCCCTCATAGTGCACCAGCCTTGTGGGGTCCTCTTTGCGGTAGAACTCTGACATCTCATAGATGTCTTTGCCGCCGAAGGATTCATTTCCGCAGGACCAGATCAGGATAGCCGTATGGTTTTTGTCCCTCTGATACATGGAATTTACGCGGTCCAGCATCATGCCCAGCCATTCCGGATGGTCACAAGGCACTACCTTGTTCAGATCCGGTTCCTTCTTCTCCGCCTGGGAATCCCAGGAGCCGTGTGATTCCAGATTGTTCTCTGCGATCATATAGAGCCCGTACTCATCACACAGATCATAGATATCTGAGCCGTCCGGATAATGGCAGGTACGGATGGCATTGATGTTGTTTCTCTTCATGGTGACAATATCTTTCACCAGCTCTTCTCTCGACACATGACGGCCGCTTACAGAGCTGAATTCATGGCGGTTCACGCCCTTGAACACGATTCTTCTGCCGTTCAGCATCATAATATTGTCTTTCATCTCGAATCTGCGGAAGCCTACCCTGTAAGGAATCACTTCCGCCAGAGTACCTGCATTGTCAAACACCTGAAAAAGCAGGTCATAAAGCACCGGTGACTCCGCACTCCAAAGCGCGGGGTTATCCACTTTCATCACCAGTCTTGTGTCACTGCCCAGAGCACTTTCCTCTGTCATCAGCACAGTTCCATCCTTTGACAGAGCAATCTTTACGCTGCCCTTTGCTGTGGCCTTGAGCACGATCTCCAAATCTGCCTTTGTAAAGGTGTCATCCAGCAGAGTACGGATCCTCATGTCCTCCACATGTACCTCAGGCACCGCATAGAGATAGACGTCTCTGTAAATACCTGAAAAGCGGAAGAAATCCTGGTCCTCACACCAGCTGCTGCTTGTGAATTTGAAGACCTGGGCTGCCAGTTTATTCTCTCCCTCCTGCAGGTATGGTGTCAGTTCAAACTCGGACGGTGTAAATGTGTCCTCACTGTATCCCACATAACTGCCGTTCAGCCAGACTGCAATGCCGCTCTCGGCACCCTGGAAGGAAATAAACACACGTTTTCCTTTCATGTTCTCAGGTACTTCAAAATATTTCACGTAACTTGCCACAGGATTAAACCGTGTAGGGATCTGACCTGGCTCCAGCTCTTCCCAGCCCTCCCAGGGGTACTGCACATTGGCATACTGAGGACGGTCATATCCCTCCATCTGGATGTGAGCCGGCACATGGATGTCATCCCAGGACCTGCAGCAGTAATCCATGGACTCAAACCCCGGAATTGTGCTGTGGTAATTATTTGCATAGTGGAATTTCCACAGACCATTCAGGCTGTACCTGAAATTCTCCTGCTTCTGCTCCATCTCTTCCATGGAACCATAATATCTGTGGTCCGAATGGGCCGCTGCCCTGTTTTCCTGGAACCAGGCAGGGTCTTTTACTTTCTCGTACTGAAATGCTTTCATTTTTTACCTCCTGTTCGTTATCCGGCGGACAATCCTTTATTTTTATCTGCCGTATGATTAAAAAATAAGGCGGATATCTCATGAAAACAAAATATCCGCCTGTAAATTACTTATTTTCAACAGCCCGGCACAAGACCGAATACTGTCTCTTTTTTATTTAACAGCACCTGTGATACCTTCGGCAAAGCTCTTCTGCAGACAGAAGAATACAATTGCGGTAGGCAAGGTACAGATAAGTACACCGAGCATCAGCATACCATAATCAACCGTATAACCACCTAACAGGTTGGCTACCAGCATAGGCATGGTGATGGAGCTGTCTGTCTGTAAGATTACCTTTGGCCACAGATAGTTGTTCCATGCGTTCATGAAAGTGATGGTCATGGCTGCCGCATAAGTGGAGCGCATGGTCGGGAAGAACATGCGGAAGAAAATTCCTGTCTCACTCAAACCATCAAGACGTGCTGCCTCGATGATATCATGTGGGAACGAACGCGCGCTCTGCCTGAACAACATGATCAAAAACGGTGTCGATATGGTGGGCAGCATGAAGGCTGCCATGCTGTTAACCATTTTCAAAGTGGAGAACATCTTGAACAAAGGAATCATGATCGCTGCGAAAGGAATCATCATAGCTGTCAGAAGGAGTGTCATAACCACATCCTTGCCTTTGTCATGGTAAATCTCAAAGCCGTAGCCTGCGATGGAACATACCAGCAGAGCCAGAGCTGTAAGGATAACAGCATTTCTGAAGGAGTTCCACATAGCTCTTGCCAGATCCTGATTTGCCAGAAGGGCTTTGAAGTTTTCTGCAACATAACCTCCGGGAATCAGCTTGCCGGCAACTACGTCTGTACTTTTATTTGTTGCTCCGCAGAACATGTAGTACAGCGGAAATACAGATAACAGGGAAACGATCGTCAGGAATACATACTGGAATATTTTTTGGCCTTTATTCATCGTTCATCACCTACTTTCATCTGAATAACTGCCAGAATCGCAACCATGATCAGTACAATGATGGACATTGCAGCCGCATAGCCGAAATTCGGGCTCTGTACAAAGGACGTATTGTATATGTAGTGGGACAGAGTCATTGTTGATTTACCCGGTCCGCCGTTTGTCAGGTTCAGGGACTCATCGAACAACTGCAGTGTACCATTTGTGGACATGATAGTTGTAAGAAGAATCGTTGGTTTCAAAAGCGGTACTGTAATTTTGAAGAAAGACTGTACCGGTGAAGCACCGTCAATCTTGGCAGCCTCGTAAACGGAATATTCAATATTCTGCAGGCCTGACAGATAGAATACCATGTTGTATCCTGTCCATCTCCAGATCAGGGCGATAATGATAACTGCTCTTGCGGTCCATGCATTTGCAAACCACATAATAGGGTTCATGCCAAAGCCTCTTAAGACTGTGTTGATGAAACCATCATTTGCAAACATGGAACGGAAAATCATAGCATAGGATACAAGGGATGTTGCACAGGGAAGGAAAATCGCTGTACGGAACAGTCCTTTAAACCGCAGATGCTTGTTGTTCAGCATAGAAGCCAGTGCCAGCGCCAATACCAGCATGACCGGTACCTGAATGATCAGGTAGAAGAATGTGTTGAACAAACACTGTTTGAATGTAGGGTCTTTCAGAATACGGAGATAGTTCGCAGCACCTCCGAAGGTTAAATTAATACCAATACCTGTCTGCATTGACATAATGAACGCTTTGATCATGGGATAAAAACTCATCCAGCAGATCAGGGCTGTTGCCGGAATCAGGAAGACCCAGCCTGTCACATTATGTTTCTTTTCCAGAGACATCCCTTTTTTATTAGGACCACTCATAAATATGCACCCTCCTTTTCATTTTTAATTGTGAACAGATACAGTGAGCATTCCGCCTCTGTACCCGATTCAAAAAGGTCTGCCGCTGCTTTTGATGAGCAGCAGCAGACCTTTCATTTCTTAGAAATAAAGAATCAATTCAGGGGTCTGTTATTTATCAGCCGCCCATTGTGAAGTCTACAGTATCCTGAGCTTCCTGAAGTGCGGTTCCGATGTCAATACCCTGCTGTGTGATCTGGGAAAGTGCAACACCGATAGCATCACGAGCGTCATAGTAGAACGGTCCTGTAACGTTGGAAGGTGTCTTTGTAGCAAAATCTACGATCTTAGCATATACTTTGTCATTTGAGAAGAACGGAACTTCCTGATTGTAAACATCAGAATCACCAGCCGGTGCCCATGTTGCCAGAGCGCCCTTAGCGATCAAATCATCATACAGTTCTGTGCTTCCGCCGAATGTGGATTTCAGGAAATCTACAGCAACGTCTGGTTTCTTACAGTTAGATGTAACTGCCCATGAAGAACCACCGTTGTTGGAGTAGTTGCTTGCTTCGCCAACGCCTTCCATCTTAGGCATGTTTGTAACTGCCCATTTACCGGACTGATCTTCCTGTGCTGTAACAGTAGCCATGATCCAGCATCCGTTGATAACGCCTGCAACGGTACCATTGTTGATGGATGCAACATACTGATCCCAGTCAGTTACTTCAAGTAATGTGCCGTCTTTTACCATCTGAGAATAAATCTCAACAGCTTTCTTAACAGCTTCATTATCAACGATGTTTGCTTTTCCGTCTTCTGTGAAGCAGGAAGCTCCTACAGACTGGATCATCATCATGATAATATCAGTAGAACCTGCCTGCTGTGTCAGCAGAGGCTGTCCTGTTTTTTCTTTGACAACTTTAGCTTTTTCCATAAAGTCATCCCATGTGATATCTGTAAAGTCATCTACAGTATATCCTGCCTGCTCCAGCATATCTGTTCTGTAGCAGCTGATTGCAGCACCGTTATCAAACGGAACGCCGTAGTTCTTGCCGTCTAAGGTAGAGTAAGCTACTTTAGCTTCGGAGAACTGTGTATAGTCAATACCCTTGTCCGTTAAGTCAACGAAGATATCCGGGTAGTTTGTAGCATATTTCTGGAAGGAGTTGTCCTGCATCAGGAAGATGTCAGGTAATGTACTTAAATCACCTGCTGACATAGCAGTTGTCAGTTTTGTCTCGATATCATCTGACTGGATCTCAGTAACTTTAACGTTAAATCCTTCATGATCTTTTGCGTAAATCTCAGCTGCTTTATTGATTGCATAGATGTTGAAGTTCGGGTCCCAGCACCATACGGTCAGGGTATTCTCATCATCTGTAGCTGCTACGGCGTCATCTGCCGCGTCATCTTTTTTCTCGTCTGTTCCGGTAGTCTCTTCCTTTTTGGTATCTCCGCCGGTACTTCCGCTTCCGTCATCTCCGCCTCCGCAGGCTGCAAGTGAAACAACCATCATAGAAGCCAACATAGCTGCAACAATTTTTTTTCTCATAATAAATGCCTCCCTTTAATTATTAGCATCAAACACATGAATGTACATACGGTCCTATTATTCGACAAATTGTTTGTGTAATATGACCACATTTCCGTTTTTTCACGGTCCAGCATATATGTATATTACATCACTTCGCCGCATATGTCAATAATTTATTTGTCTAATTTGTACATTCCCTATTTTTTTCTGATATTTACCTGTATTCGGGGCCTTACCAGCCCTTTAAAACCGATACATTATAGTTGGAGGGGTTGTCTTCTTTTCCCCTTGCCGCACTTCTCCACTGGTGTGGAGCAGTTCCCACAATCTTCTTGAAGTTACGGATGAATGTGGCGGATGCCTGGAAACCAACCTTAACGGCAATGTCTTCCAGACGTTCATCTGACTTGGCCAGATATTCACAGGCCCGTTCGATCCGCACAAGATTCACATATTCTGCCGGAGAGGTATTCATGTATTCCGTAAACACTCTCCTGAAATGTGTCTCGCTCATATGGCATATCTGTGCCAGCTGTCCTACCTTGATCTCTTCCTGATAATGCTTTTCTATGTAATTCAGAACTGCCAGAATACTGTTCAGGCTTCCGTCATCTATGACCTTAGCCTCCGGCACGCTGTCTGCCGGATTCATTCTGGCTATTTTGAGGAGCAGTGTGAGCAGGCATCCCTGCACGCTCTCCAGATAAAACTCCTCTTTGTTCCGCATCTCATTCAGAATGACACGTACAAGCGCATCGATTTCCGGTGCTTCTTCTCTGCTGGTCAGAAACATGCGGCTGTGAAGCCGTTCAAGCACCGTGTTGGCATACACAGGTTTATCTGCATATACATTCTTTAAAAAGCGCTCCGTATCTATAAAAAGGTATTCCCAGCTGTCAAAGACGTCGTCCCTTCCCGTTGTGTGGTGGGGAAAATTCTTGGGTATCACTGTGACAGTGCCTTCCCCGTACCTGACGTCCTCTTTTCCCAGGTGCATAACACCCTCGCCATAACAGCAGTAGCCTATCTCCATATAGTTATGGAAATGCATAGGATCACTTCCATACCTTGTTACCCAGCGTTCGCCCATGAGTGCGATCAGAGGCACACGCTGCGGAATCTCATAATATCGGAATTCCACATATTCTTTTTCTCTCTTCTTCATCTGTAAGCCCTCGTTTCCATAATAAACTCATAACTTTATACTTTAGCTTATCATAGCCCCTTAGGCTTCGTCAAATTTTTAAGAACCTGTTGAAAAAAAACGTACAACTTCCGTTATCACGGACTCTCTCAGACTTTTCTTATAAGAAATTCCCCCTTGTCCAGGATTTTTCTCCGATCCCTGTTGTCAATCGGCCTAATCACCTCGGCTTTTGCCCCTTGGTTTTCATCAATTATACCATCATATATCCGGTTATTTTACTCATAATCGATTCGTTTTTTTGCATTTTCAATCATTTTTAGCAACTTTGCCTCATTGTTTTTGTATCAAATGCCAGGTTTGTTGTAAACTCAGCCCCAAAAAACTGCCCAACAAAGCGGAAAAACCGGCAGTTTTACAGGCAGCGGCAGCAGAACAGACAGAAAGGCTCCCGCTCAGCCTGTATGCTGCGCGGAAGCCTTTCTGCTCTTTTTATTCCTCAGTATCTGTTTTTTCTTTGTTGTCTCTCAAAAAATCATCCATCATCCTTACCAGGTCCAGCTCGCTGAGAAAAGAATATGTCCGATTCTCATATTCCAGAACTCCCTGCCAGGTATGATATTGCTGTGAACTCACAGTCACACGGAAGGTCCTCTCATCCATCTGCATCTTCCTCTCCCTTTGCTGCCAATGAATCCGTTCCTCTTTACACAGATTCATTTTAACGCAGGTACCGCGCAGTGAAAAGCACCGTTTGGACGCATTAACGGGTTTTTACTCAACCTGAGGACCTACGGCTCAAACCGAAGGAAATCCTCGGTCATTTCAACCCGGCACACACTCTGTACACTGCCGGTCATCATCACATGCCAGTCCTCATCGATCTGGATCCAGAGCTTGCCGCCGGGCATGTGTACCATCACATCCGAATCGATCATCCCCAGCTTGTAGGCCACCCCTGCCGCTGCGCAGCTGCTGGTGCCGGAAGCCAGCGTATATCCCACACCCCGTTCAAATATCTCTATCTGAATGTTATTTTTATCCAAAACCTTCATGATCTGTGTATTCACCCGGTCACCAAAGTATGCAGAGCGCTCAGAAAAAGCACCTATTGTGCAGACCTTCTCCCTGGATATCTCCGCCATGGGGATCACACAGTGGGTATTGCCCATGGATGCACAGGAACAGTCATATTCCTTCTGCCCGAATACCATCTTCTCTCTGAGCGCTTCCCTGGCCTCCCCCGCAAGTCCCGCGTCTTTGCTGGAAAAGGACAGCTTTCCCATATCCGCCTGAATCCGCGTGCCGTCCGCATTGAGAAAACGCACCTGCACTTTCCCGCCTTTTGTCCGGATCGTCAGCCGTTCACTCAAAGTATATCCGGCATCCTTCAGATATTTTGCAAAGATACGGATACCGTTTCCTGCTCTTTTTGCCTCACTGCCGTCCGGATTGAACACACGGACGGCAAATTCTCCATCTTCTATATAAGGGCCTGCCAGAATACCGTCTGAACCAACCCCGAAATTCCTGTCACAGATTTTACGGATTTTATCAGCATCCAGCTCCTCCGTATTTTTCTGACAGTCATATACCAGATAATCATTTCCTATTCCATGATATTTTTCAAATTTCACTGCTCTCTTTCCTTTCCTGCTGCGATGCGTCTGCAGAATCTGACGCGCCATACCCTATTTTATGTCACAGCCCACAGTGCCGTCCCAGATACCTCTGCGGCTCAAAACAATTTTAAGCATCGGTCTTAGAGTCTGTATCTAGTTTATCAGACACTTTTATGTTATAATATAAGCATCGTGTTAAAAACATTGCAAAATATGCTGAACCAAAAAAATCAGCCCACAGGAGGGACCCAAATTGGATTCTTACAGCAAAACCGGTTATCTGAAAGACGATTTCCGCCTTTTTCACATTACCGATGAGGAGGAACACAGCTTTTCCTACCACTATCATGACTTTTATAAAATACTGATTTTCATACGCGGTGATGTCACATATCATATTGAAGGTAAGTCTTTTGACCTGAAGCCCTATGACATTGTCCTTGTAAATGCCGGTGAGATCCACAAACCGGTCATCAACAGCAAATCTGTCTATGAGCGCATGATCCTCTATATCTCGCCTGCATTTATGGATGCCTGCCGGGACGGGGCAGATTCCCTGAACCGGTGCTTTGTGCAGGCCCAGACCAGCCGCTCCAATGTACTGCGCGTAGAGCTGTTCAGCCAGAGCCGGCTGTATCAGGTTCTGCAGGAGCTGGAGAAATCCTTTGGCGGGGATGCCTTTGCAGCCGCCCTGTACCAGAAGGCCCTTTTTCTGGAATTTCTGATCCTTTTAAACCGCTTCTCCATGGATGCCTACACAGGCACGTATATAGAAAACAGCCGCTGTAATTCCAAAATCCTTCCTGTGCTGGATTATATCGGAGAACATCTGGCTGAGGACATTTCCATCGACCTGCTGGCGTCCAGGTTCTATATGAGCCGTTATTATCTCATGCACCTGTTCAAACAGGAGACAGGATACAGTGTAGCCAGCTATATCTCTACCAAACGTCTGCTGCGGGCCAGGGCACTGATCCAAAACGGTATGTCCGTCACAGATGCCTGTTACCAGTGCGGATTTAAAAACTATTCTTCCTTTTCCAGAGCTTATAAAAAGCTGTTCCACACTTCCGCCAGAGGGGAACGGAATCCGTCATAAACGGCGTTCCCCTCTGTCCGCCCCCATACCGGGGCACATCTTTTTTTCCTCTTACATATAGTAAATAAGAGTTCAGACATTCAGGAGCCAGGCAATGAGTCACTTAAAATTTGATTTTGCAGTGATCGGGGGAGATATGCGCCAGGTCTACCTGGCAGAGTATCTCCTGGAATGCGGCTGCAGGGTTTGTAAATATGCACTCTGCGCAGATATTCCGGACTCTTCCTGTTATGCTGCCTCCTCTCTTTCGGAAGCAGTTTCTAACGCGGAGACTGTCCTTGCGCCGATTCCCATAAATAAAAGCAAAGAGATTCCCCTGTCCCTTCTGCCGGATATGCTCCGGGAGGGCCAGTCCTTTTTTGCAGGATGCATACCCAGAGACTTTCAGGAAAAAGTTTTTTCAAAAGGAATCTTTGTCTCTGATCTAATGAAGGATGAGATTCTCACAGTAAAAAACAGTATCGCAACCGCTGAGGGTGCCATTGCGGAAGCCATTCAGAAAAGCAGCCGCAATCTACACGGGAGCCGCTGTCTCGTATTGGGATACGGAACCTGCGGAAAAACCCTGGTCTCGTATCTTACAGGCATGTTCTGTCATGTAACTGTATGTGCCAGAAGACCCGGTATACGGGCAGAAGCCGAAACCCTGACAGGAAAGGCCATCGCCCCGGAAGCACTGAAAGAACACGCGGACAGTTTTGATTTTATCTTCAACACGATTCCCGCGCCGATTCTAGACAGGTCACTTTTAAAGAGCCTCCGAAAACAGGCTCTTATTATTGATATCGCTTCTGCTCCCGGCGGCGTGGATTTTGCCGCGGCCAGGGACCTGGGGATATCCGCATATCTCTGCCCGGGACTTCCGGGGAGATATGCCCCTCGTTCCTCCGCCCATGCCATAGCGGAAGCTGTTTTTCGTATATTAAAGGAATTTAATGATATGTCGTCATAAATAAAAGGAGAAGAATTATGTCGTTAAAAGGAAGGAAAGTGGGAGTGGCCTTTACCGGCTCCTTCTGCACATATAAAAAAGTGTTTGATGAATTACAGAAGCTGGCGGACGAAGGCGCCGAAATACAGACCATATTTTCCGATGCCGCCAAAAGTATTGACAGCCGTTTCGGCAATGCGGAGGACTTTGTGGCAAAAGCCCGCAGTATCACAGGCAAAGAGCCCATGCTCACCATCCCCCAGGCGGAGCCAATCGGTCCTAAGAGCCTGCTGGATATTCTTGTTATCCTGCCCTGCACAGGCAATACCATAGCCAAACTTGCCAACGGCATCACAGATACACCTGCCCTCATGGCAGCCAAGGCACATCTCAGAAACGATAAACCGCTGCTCATATCCATCTCCACCAATGACGCGCTGGGAATGAATATGAAAAATATCGGCTTGCTTTTGAATGCCAAGAATATCTATTTTGTTCCCTTTGGCCAGGATAACCCGGAAAAAAAGCCCAACTCCATGATTGCCCGCACAGAACTTCTCATACCTTCTATTGAGGCAGCTTTAAACGGAAAACAATATCAGCCGGTTATACAGTAAATAACCGCTGCTGCCGCAAATAGCAGCCTGATCATTTATCCGGCGGGGCTTTTTCTGCACGGCTGTGAATAGTAACCGGCCGTGGGGTAAATGTCCTGCCGGGCCAATAGCAGAAAGGGGAATTATCATGTGTGGAATTGCAGGATTTTGTAATCTGAAAAGAAATTTTTCTGAGGAGAAAGGGAAATGGAATCACATTCTGGACAAAATGAACCAAACGCAGAAACGCCGGGGGCCTGATGACCAGGGAACTTACCTGGACAGCGGCTGCGGCCTGTCCCACGTAAGACTGGAGATCATCGACCTTGTCACAGGCCATCAGCCCATGGTACAAAAAAACGCCTCCGGGACATACGCCATTGTCTACAATGGTGAGATCTATAACATGCCTGAACTGAAAAAAGAGCTGGAAAAGGAAGGTGTTGTCTTTCAGACCACCAGCGATACAGAAGTGATCCTCCATGGTTTTATGCTGCACGGGGAGGAATATCTCAAGAAACTAAACGGAATTTTTGCCATAGCCCTCTGGGATTCCGGTAAAAAACAACTTCGCCTTATCCGGGACCGTCTGGGAGTCAAACCCCTCTTCTATACCTGGGCTGACACAACACTTGTATTCTCCTCAGAGCTCAAAGGGCTGTTCGCTTATCCGGGCGTAACACCCGAACTGGACCGGGACGGACTGTGCGAGATATTCGCTTTGGGGCCCGCCAAAAGCTATGGAAAGGGCGTCTTCAAAGGGATTCAGGAGATTCTTCCCGGGCACTGCCTGACCCTGGGCAAAGACGGCGTCTCTGAACATGCGTACTGGAAACTGGAAAGCCGCCCCCATACGGATTCTTTTGAAAAGACAGTGGAAAAGACAGCCTGGCTTGTGGAGGATGCCGTGAAAAAGCAGATGCTCTCCGATATTCCCATAAGTACCTTCCTCTCCGGCGGAGTGGACAGCAGCCTGGTCACATCCATCTGCGCCAGGGAACTGAAAAAACAGGGGAAAGTTCTGAATACCTTTTCCTTTGATTTCAAAGACAACAATAAATACTTCAAATCCAACGCCTTCCAGCCCAGCCAGGACCGCCCCTGGGTGGAAAAAATGGCAGAGTATGCAGGTACAAACCACCGTTTTCTGGAATGTGACAATAAGGCGCAGGTGGATTGTCTGTTCAAGGCTGTAGATGCCAGAGATCTGCCCTGTATGGCGGATGTGGAATCCTCCATGCTCTATTTCTGTTCCCAGGTAGTAGAGCACAACAAAGTAACCCTTACAGGGGAATGCGCGGATGAGATTTTCGGAGGATATCCGTGGTTCCATAAAAAGGAAGCGTTTGAAGGTGATCATTTCCCCTGGTCCACGAGCATGGAGCCAAGAAAAATCCTGCTTTCCGATGACTTTGCCGATTCTCTCGGCATGGAGGAATACGCCCATGCAGCCTATGAAAAGACCATCCGGGAAACCCCTGTTCTGCCCGGTGAGGATGCCCATGAAAAACGCCGCCGGGAAATCTCCTATCTGAACCTGCGGTGGTTCATGGTGACTCTTCTGGACCGTATGGACCGCACCAGCATGTACTCCGGCCTGGAAGCCAGGGTTCCGTTTGCAGACCATCGGATCGTGGAATATGTCTTCAATGTCCCCTGGAGCATGAAATGCCCGGACGGTATCGTCAAAGGCCTGCTCCGCCACGCCGGGGAAGGTCATCTCCCCAGAGAGATTCTCTGGCGAAAAAAGAGCCCGTATCCAAAAACCTATGACCCGGCTTACGAAAAGCTCCTGGGTGACCGCTTAAAAGAAGTTCTGGCTGACCCCAATGCCCCCGTCCGGCAGATTCTGGACACGAAAAAGGTTCATGCTTTTCTGGAAAGTCCCTCAGACTACGGAAAACCTTTCTATGGCCAGCTCATGGCAGGCCCGCAGATGCTGGCCTACATGCTGCAGGTGAATTACTGGCTGGAAAAATATAAAATCCGTATTTTATAAATATGCAGGCGCGGCAGATGTTCAAAAAGGCTGGGAATGTCTCTCCCTGTCATTCTCCAGCCAGTCTACCGCATCCTGCCAGTCCTCAAAAATGCAGCCACCCAGCCTCCGTTTCAGACATGAAAAATAAGTGCTGATATTGGCAATACCGCCTCTCTCTCCCGGCGATGTCATGGACGGCCTGACCGGGAAACGGCCCAGTATGCCGCAGTAAGTCCTGTTTCTGAATACAGGATTACGGCTGCTGTGGAGAATGGGATTCCTTTTACGCCTTCCGAGTCCTTCCTGCTCCAGAAGGAAAAAATAGATTTCCAGGGCCTTCTGTACAAGCTGCGGACCGTAATACACACCGTAGGAACAGGAGACCGGCTTCTGGTCATACATATCCAAAAGTACACACATGTATATGCCGCCGTCTTTCTTTGTACCGTATTTTCCGATTCCCACGCTCAAACGTTCCCCCGGCCTGTCTGCCCACAGCTTTCCCTGAATCAGATTGGGAATGGGAAGAGCAATCTGCCGCTGCCCATAGGTGACCGGTGCGGGAATAAGAGTGCCGCTGGACAGCTCATCATCGTTTTTTTGATATACAAGCTCCTGTGGCAGATTTTCATATTCGTACAGATGCAGAACCTTGTCAATGCCCAGAAGTGTCATATCTCCGGCACCACCTCACAGACAGTGAGACACCCGTCCCTGACAGTAAATCGGACCTCCAGACCCGCAAACCCGAATCCGTAGACGCGCTTTGGATCATTTTGATATGCAGGTCTCGGGTCATTTGCCAGAACGCCTCTCAGGGCTGTTCTCTTGCTTTCCGGCACCTTCTCCTCCAGCTCCTCCGGAAACTCCACCTCCAGCCTGTCCTCCTTGTGCCTGGAGGCAAATCCGCCTTCCGCTTCCGGGTGGCTGTCAGCGTGGGGAATATACGGCTTGATATCCAGAATGGGGGTCTTGTCCATTAAATCTGCCCCTGTCACATGGAGTACGGGGCCATATTCCGGATGTATTTCAATCTCTTCCAGACGGACACAGGACAGGCCAATGGGGTTCGGGCGGAAGGGGGAACGCGTGGCAAACACGCCTTTTCTCGTATTGCCTCCCAGTCTTGGCGGACGCACCATAGGCGACCAGGTATCTCTGGCTGATTCGGAAAACTCCCAAATAAGCCAGATATGAGAAAATTCCTCTAATCCCCGGAATGCGTCGGGATTTCTGTACTTTGGCTCAAATATAATGGTTCCGGCAAGCTCTTTCACCAGGCCGCTCTGGCGGGGAATGCCGAATTTTGTAGGGAAATCTGTATGGATGCAGGCGATTCTGTTTATCTTCATGCACTTCTCTCCGTTTCTTCCTTTGTCCTGCTGCCTTTTGCCCAACACACTCCGGACCGGCCGCAGGGATAATAGCTCAAGTACAGAATACAGCAGTTTGCGTTAACAATCAAGATACCTGCATTCGCCATTTTTCTTCCGCCTATGCAGCCCCCAGTCTTACAACGGCATCGTACTGACCGGCAAGACGTTCATCCATATGGTGCGTTATGGTGATAACCGTAAGATTCTTTTTTTCCAGCAGATTTTTTTCGATTTCAAACGCGGTTTCCCGGTCAATCGCAGATGTTCCTTCATCCAATATGAGAACCGGTGTTTTTCTGATCAGTGCCCGGGCCACTGCGATCCGCTGTCTCTGGCCGCCGGACAGAAGGTGGCCGTCTTCCCCTACTTTTGTATAAATCCCGTTTTCCAGGCCTGAGAGATAATCCCATATTCCGCTTTCTTTCAGCGCTGCCTGTATCTCCTCCTCCGTGTAATCCTCTCCCAGACAGATATTATCCTTGATATCCGTGTCAAACAGAAATACATTCTGATGGATGACTGCTATACGTCTGTTAATCTCCTGCTGCGTCATCTCTTTGACAGAAATTCCGTCTATGTATATCTGCCCTTCAAAATCTCCGGAATATCCGGTTAGGAGTTTGATCAGCGTGGATTTCCCACATCCGTTCCGGCCTGTGACAGCATATTTCTTACCTGCCTCAAACAGCATGTTTTCATGCTCCAGCACAGGCTGCTTTTCCGTATAGGCAAATGTAAGATCCGAACAGCATATTCCACGCTTCTGCCCCGGTATACCGGAATTTTCCGGTCTGTCAATCGTCTCCCCGGCCTCTTCTTCCTCATACTCCATCCATTCCCCCAAATGTTCCATGACCGGCCGAATCCCCTGAATTTTAGGGAAATTCTGCAGAATCATTACCACCGGTATGACAAAGGTTCCGCTTAGCTGTATCAAAGCCAGAAGTGTCCCCATCGTCACCGTTCCCCGCATCATCTGCCAGGCCGCCACAAATACGATCACAATTGTGATAAGAGAAGAGAGGATATCTGAAAAACTCTCGTTTACTGCCATCAGTCTGTCTGACGCAAACTTTTTCTCTGCGGTTTCTTTATTCACCTTCAGGTATCTGCCAAAAATACAACGAAAAGCAGAATATCCCCGTATCACTTCATAACCGTTAAGAAAATCCTTTGCTGCCGCTGTGAACACAGAAAGCTGCTCTGAATAGGCATCCTGCCGCTCCTGGAGCTTTCTCCCCATAAGCGCAGGCACTGCAAACAAAAGTACCAGAAATCCCAGCAGAATAACAGTCACCAGCGGACTCAGATAAAACAGGATTCCCAGCGTAGCCAGAAAAAGCACGATCATCTGGAAACAGAGCAGCAACGGAAGCAGATAGTTTTCCTCTACCAGCTTTACATCATTCACAAGGGCAGACAGGTAATCAGCCGTATTTCTTGATGAAAACCGCACCGGTTTCTGCTTCATCACACCTTTAAAAATCCTGTCCCGCAGGTGCCTGGTAACATTCCTGATAAGAATTTTCCCCATGATAGCTTCCAGCAGACTGATGCCCCCTAATGCCGCCAGGTAAACCAGCATCACAGCCAGTACCCTGTAAAATCCCTTCACATCCCCGGCAACAGCCACGTCTATTACCTGCTGCATCAAAATAGAGGCAAACGCCACCAGCAGCGAGGACAGTCCTCCAAACAAACTAGTTCCGCCCAGGAGCAGACGGTCCTTCGTTTTATACAGTTTCATATGGTTCCTTTCGGATATTACATCTTACAGCAATATCATTTCATATATTTGAAATATATTTCATACACATAAAATATCATATAATTTTATATTTGTCAAACACATTTCACATTTATCAAATGCAGAAAATAAAACGTCTTACTCCTCCCCTATTATCTTTTCCCGTCCTTAACCGGCATCCATGACGCCGGCAGCCTGCAGACACACGCCTTTTATGAAATGCAGACCGGCCTGTAACATGGTTCCCGGGAAGGAATAGAAAAAGTGGAGGAGACACTATAAAAGCATCTCCTCCACATTTTTTAAGAATTCCCGTATGGACTCCTCCTGTAAACAATAATATACTTTCCCATCCCGCTTTTCCACTGTGACAAAATCACATATCAGCAGGGAATTCATATGATGTGAAACCGTTGACGGAGACAGGCCCAGGCTCTCGGCCAGCTCCAGGTTGAATTTTTTTGACTTCTTCAGGTCACACAGGATATCCAGCTTGCTCTTATCGCTGAGTGACTTTGCCTGGCGGATAACAATCTCCCTGGCGTCATTTCCGGAGCGCCTTCCCGCGTTCAGATATCCCAGGAGGACTCCCTGATAACCGCGTCCTTCCATAATAATCTGTGCCAGTGGTATCCCCAGAGACATATAGACAAGATGGTCTTTTCCGCAGGATTCCGCGATTTTAGTATATCCAGTCTCTTCCAGGTCCTCTTTTTTCTGCAAAAGCTTTTCCAGGGGTTTTTTCACGGATTCCCTGGCTTTTTCAAAAGCCGGAAGGTTGCATTTCAGCATATCACTGAGCTGCTGCAGCCGATAGACAGGTTTTCTCAGCCAGCTCAGCACATACCACATCTCTTCGCTCTTGATGCTCAGAGTATCCATAAAGTCAAGAAGCGCCTCGTCCTCTGAAATATCAGGCAGGTCGTCCTCTGTTTTTATTTCCTGGTTTTTCTCTGTGTCCACAAGATAATACGCCATTTTTCTGCGCAGCTTTACAGGATTAGCCGTTTCGGGGTGATCCACATATTCACGGTTTTCCACAGCAAGCGCAGTGATCCAGAAAAACATGTCATTGGATTTGTCTTTGTAAAAAAATTCTTCCTGCGGTGTCTTCACTTTATATTTCAGAAAGGTCCTGATATATTTTTCAATGACCGTGAAATGCTTCTGATAAAAAATCTCTCCCCCCAGCCCACAGCTTCCAAGTTGCCGGATGACTTCTTCCCTCCATTTATCAGGATTCTCAACGCTGAGCAAAGCAAGGGTTTCATAGATTGGATCCAGTTCCTTTTTCAATATGATACTCATAAAATTCCTCCGCCGTATATTCTATGTACATAGAATATCACAAAATCCATGAAAAAGAAATCCCGGATTCTCATGGTCCCAAATAATATTTACCTGTCTGCAGTGCCTATTCGTGTAATTGAAACTGGCTGATGAGACTTTCCAGTACCTGCGCCTGCGTGGATAATTCTTCACTGGCGGCCGCCAGTTCCTCTGATGTTGCGGAATTGTTCTGGACCACATCAGATATCTGGTCCACCTCGGCTGTGATTTGTGAGATGGAATCACTTTGATATTCGGACGCGGAGGCTATCTTATCCACGGCCATGACCACCTGCTTTGTCATTTCTGCTACATCGGACAGGGAATCTGCCGTTGCGTGGGCAGCTTTATCCCCTTTTTCAACAGCCTCCATCGTTTCCTGAATCAATGCAGACGTATTTTTAGAGGATACAGATGTTCTGTCAGCCAGACTGCGTATCTCTTTTGCGACCACACCAAATCCCACTCCGGCTTCCCCTGCTCTTGCAGCCTCTACAGAAGCATTCAAAGCCAGGATATTCGTCTGAAACGCAATATCCTCTATGGTCTTTATGATCTCACCGATCTGATTGGACTTTTCGCTGATTCCCTTCATTGCCTCGATCATTTCCTGCATCTGCCGGTTGCTCATGGTGACCCGTGTGCCGGCCTGATTCGTCTGCGCACGTGCATCCACTGCGTTTTCCTCTGTAGCCTTTACATGTTTCGATATGTTATTTACAGCCGTTGCCAGTTCTTCCACCGAACTTGCCTGCTCTGACGCTCCCAATGCAAGTGCCTGGGCCCTTGAAGAGATCTGTTCACTGCCGTCCGCAACCAGTTGTGCTGACTGGCTGATCTGCAGAAGGATGCTGCTGAGTTTGTCGCGAAGTCCTCTCATGGATGTCAGGACACGGTAATACTGGCCCCGGTAATATTCTTTTACACCTGATTTGACCCTGAAGTCTCCCTCTGCCATGGAACCTAGTATACGGCTGATGTCTTCAATGATCGTCTTCTGATAGTCGATCAGATCGCGGATGCTGTCTGACATCTTACCCAATTCATCTTTCGATGTATAGGCTACCGACGCATTGTCCAGCTCGCCCTTTGCCAGCTTCTGCGCTGCATCCTGAATCTCATTTACCGGTCTGCGGATACCGTTAGAAATATAAACACCTAACCATATTGCAGACACAATACTCAATGCCATAATTGCAAGAATAACAAGCGCCGCAGATTTCTGTGCCTCTTTTCCTTCTTCCACCATAAGCTGCGCGTTCTGTCCCGCGGTATCTGCTATTTTCTGCAGGGCATCTGCCATCTGGTCCAAAAGCGGGATATAATCAGATTTCATGACCTGATAGGCATCATCCTGTTTCCCGGCCTCTATCAGCTCAAACACCTGGTCCCGGTATACAATTGCCCGCTGCAAAAGGGAATCCACCTGGTCAACCAATGCAATATCTCCCTTAAAGGATTCACGTATCACAGGGAACGCTGCGCGCATATTTGCAAGGCTGTCCTTCGCCTCTTCCAAGGACTCCCTCGTCTCATCGGCATCCGGTTCTAATATGGCGTGCAGAATATCTGCGCGCGCGGCCTGCATTTCCCTTTTAGCACGCCACACATTGACTGTGACCGTATAATTGTTCGTATAAAAGGAGGACAGGTTGTCACCGATTTTATTCAGCATAAATAACGCGGCGATACTGGCGATCATACAGATTCCTATTATCATCACATAGGACAACGACATCCTGGACTTTAGTTTCATATTACGTATATTTGCTGACATAATCCCCTCCTGCAGCGATAATTTTACCGCTGTCTTAACCAATCCCGTCACGTGCCTTCCATTCTGCATAGCATGATTCGATTTTCTGCAATCAGAAGGCTGATTCTAAAACATCCCTGTTCATATTGGGTGCTGATTAAATTGTACCATCCTTTGTATAAGCATGCAATAGATACCTACGCATATTATGGTCAAAACCGTCAAAATAAGAACGGAGCTGCTGCTCCGACAGATTATTTCTCTGTCTTTGCAGCAGCTCCGTTCCTCCCTCACGGTTGATAGGTCTTTACTGTTCTCCGATTTCCTCAATCACATTTCCAAGCACGATGGTTCTCGCCGGCAGGATCACTGCTGTCAGGCTCACCAGTAAATTGACTGCCAGGACAACTGCCAGAACAGAAAACGGAACCTCTTCGTGAGGACTGAGAAACAGATTGATATGGACCATAAAATACAGCAGTATTTTTCTCACAGCCACATACATAAGAAGCATAAAAAGATTGGCATAGATGCCGTAGCGACCCCCTTCCCTGACCATCATTTTCATAAATCCGCTGTCCGTTATCCCCATGGCTCTCAGGATTCCAAATTCACGTCTTCGTGATATAACCAGATAGCTGATACTGTTCATGATGTGAAACAGGCTGATAAGCAGAAGTATGACTGCAATGCCGTAAAAGAAAACCATTTTCTGCTCCAGGAATCGATTCTGTCTGTCAATTGCCGTGGTATAATCCTGCAGAAGGCATCTGGGTATGCCGGATGTACATCGGAGAATCTCTTTTTTCACCGCTTCCCCGTCTGCCCCTTCTTTCTTATCCGCACTGATACTGGTATAACCCTGTACTCCAAAATTTTGCTGCATCTGCTCATTACTCATGATGATCCCCAGATTTGCCCCATCACTGTCTCCGATGAAATATTGGTTTTTTCCCATGGAACGGCTGACCAGCGCAGAAATCGTAAATTCTTTCTCCTGATACCATTCCCCGCCCTCCTGAAATCTCAGCACTTCATCCGGAACATCCTGGGAGACAGGCACCTTCACCCGGACTGTACCGCCCACATGGAGATCCATCCCATTGTAGTTTCCCTGTCCGTCCATGAGCATCTGCACAGCCACGGTATTTTTCTCTTTCATCTCTTTTGGCGAAATGGCGCCGTCCAATATGTACTCGTTCAGCCCTGAGAGCATCCCATCGTCATAGCCGTAAACATTGGTTTTTATTTTGTAACTGCCGTCTGCCTCCTGCACTGCCTCCCCGTTATAACGCTCTATGACAACAGGGTCAGGTCTGTGACTCTCATCTTCATAGTCCAGTTCCGCATAAATAGTTTTCCATTTAAGCCGGTCTTCCTCAAGCGGAATTTCCCCCAGCATGTAGCTGACCGGAAAGACATTTGACAGCCCGCCTATTTCTTTTATTAAAGCGGCCGCAGATTCAGGAATCACATCATCAAGTCTGGACGATTCCTCATAAATCCGATAATCCGATGCCAGGCCGTCATCTGATTTCATAGTCAGCTCATTGTTTATTTTCGTATTCCGCACAACATATGTTGTCCCAAGGAAGATGATTCCTCCAAGGGAAAGCGAGACCAGTATCCCGGCAAACGCCCCTTTTCTGGAAAACATAAATTTCTTAGTCAGAACTCCTGTAAGGCCGGATGTGTGCAGACTGTAGATCACAGAACGCTTTTTTCTTTTCCTGCTCTCTTTTTTCATCATCTGGATAATGGTCAGTTTCCTGATCCGCCGTAGTATCAAAAAAGCAGAAAACACCATCAAAACCAGCACATAAACCGCAATATCCGCAATAGCCTTCCAGTGGATCACAAAGCCGCCCACAGCGGCATCCGCTTCTGTGAACAGCCGCCCGTATTTTCCGTATAGAAACCACGCCGCTCCATTTCCCAGCAGACATCCCAGAGGATACCCAATGAAAAATAAACTCCAAAGCTCTGTGACCACAAGGCCTGCAATACCCCCGTCTCCAATTCCCAGTGTCCTTAATATGCCGTACTGGGAGATCCGCTTTGTCACAGACACATTAAAAATACTGTAGATAATGAAAATACTGAATATACCCAGAAGGAAGATAGTCCCGTGAATCTCCAAATGAAACTCCTGATATAAATTCGCCAGAATATAAGTGAATTTCCCTTCCGGGAGCAGAAGACCTGTTCTGATAATGTGTGGTATCACCCTGATATCACCATTCGTCAGATATCGGACCACCTCACTGTTGTTTTTAATCTGTGCCTCTTTCAGATGATACGCTTTCATACATGCTTTCATCTGTGAGACCACATCCCTGTTTTCATCAAATTCCAAATACAAATATTCCTCTGATGATTCAGACGGAAAATCTCTGCACACGAAAGCCTCTATGGCGTTTCCATCCTGTTCTGATGCCCACTGCTCTGTTAAAATGCCGCTCAGTGTATATTCTCTTCCTCCCAAATGGATTGATTCCCCTATATGCACTTCTGCCCTTATATTATTGAGCGCATACCGGCTCATGGCAATCTCATCAGAAGATTCCGGATAATTCCCCTCCTCCACGGTCCGATTTCGGAGTTCCAGATACCCTGTGTCCGCATAAACAAACCGGATGGCATAAGGGTCAGAGATCATATCTTTGACCACTGCCATGCCGCTTTTCTCCACCTCATATCCCCTGCCGCGGGGATTTTTGACAAGCGGTTCTGCTTCCGGGGTCATGGGCAGAAGGAAATGCCAGCTCCCATACTGTTCCCTGGCCTTTTCCAGGCTGCTCTGCTCTTTGCTGTACAATAAAGAGCTGATGCCAGTAACAAGCGCCATGGACAGTATGATGCTGAATAAAATAGTCACAGCCTGCTTTTTATAATGACGGATATAATGCAGGGACAGCCTGATAATATTCCTCATACGGTCTCACCATCCCATCTCCCTGCCGGCGTTTCCTCAAATTCTTCCCCCACAATCTGTCCGTCCTCCATATGTATGAGGCGCTGGCAGGACTGGGCCAGAATTTCGTTGTGCGTGACCATCAATATGGTCTGGTTATATTTCCGGCTGCTCTCCCGCAGGACTCCCATGACGTCTGCTGTTGTTCTGGAATCCAGGTTGCCTGTGGGTTCATCCGCCAGGATCACAGCCGGTTTGTTTGCCAGCGCCCTTGCTATTGCTGTTCTCTGCTGCTGGCCCCCGGAGAGTTCTTCCGGGTATTTTCTCCGCTTATCCCACAGCCCCAGATCCTGAAGCAGTCTTTTGATATAGTCATGATCTATATGCTTCCCCTTATCAAAGCTCACCGGAAGCGCCACATTGTCATATACATTAAGTACGGGCATCAGGCTGTAGTTCTGGAAAACAAATCCCAGATTGCGCCGTCTGAAAATAGTCAGCTCTCTGCGTTTCAGACTGGCAATGTTGTGGTTTCTGATGATGACCTCCCCTTCTGTAGGAACATCAAGGCCTCCTATCATGTTCAGAAGCGTGGTTTTCCCCGACCCTGAAGTTCCCACAAGGGCAGTAAACTCTCCCGCTTCCACTGTCAGGCTCACATCTCTCAGTGCCTCCACTGCATTTTCCCCTGCGCCGTAAACTTTGGATACATGCTTCAGTTCCAATATCTTCATTGTCCCTGTCCTCCCTGTTATGTCTTATTGGCATTATCATAACTCCCGCCTCTTACGGAAATGCTACAAAAAGACATTCAGTTCTTACAGTTCTGTAAGTAAAGGAAAAACGTGCTTCCCTTTCCCGGCGCTGATTCCACAGTGATATATCCCTTCTCCATCTCCAGGATCAGGCGTGTCAGATACAGCCCAATACCGGATCCTTCAAAGTTTTCCGCATTCTTCCCCCTGTAAAAACGGTGGAAGATCCTGCTCTGCTCCTTTTTCGGTATTCCCATCCCCTGGTCCTGTATCCCTATCCTTGTATACATTTCAAATCCTTCCAGGGTAATTCTTATCTTACTGTTCTCAGGCGAATATTTCACTGCATTTTCCAGGATATTCTCAATGGCCTCCGCTGTCCAGGGGCGGTTGTGATAGAGGTATCTGTCCTCAAAGGATTCCGTACAAATCTCCATCCCCTTTTTCTCAGCCTTCTCGTATACGCCGGAGACCGCATTTCGGATGGTATCCTTGATGCCCAGATTCTCCGCCTCAAAAGAGAGCACTCCCTGTTCCAGCTTCACCATTTTAAAAAGGGACTGAAGAATCCAGTCCAGTTTCCTTGTCTGCTCCTTCAGCCGCCTTTGAAATTCTCTTTGTGTTTCTGCCTCCTCAACCCCTGCTTCCAGGATTTCTTCGTACATAACCACATTGGCAAGGGGTGTTTTCAATTGGTGGGACATATTGGAGATCAGGCTTTTCACCTGCTCCTTCTCCATTTGGGCATGGCTGATTTCCAAATCCAGTTTTTCCTGCAGCCGCAGCATCTTGCCTGCCAGCGCAGACTTTTCCCCTTCCCGGAGGGCAGACTGTGTGATTTTTCTTTCACTCAGCACCTCCTCAAGCATGGTATCTATGGTCTGATACAGATTTTTGTACTTTTTTCTGTAAAGGACTGCAAGACCTCCCATAACCGCACAAAATACCGCTAGTATTCCCGTCATTAGTCCTCCCTCCAAATATATCCCAGACCGTGCACTGTCCTGATCAAACGAGGGCTGGAAGGGTCCTCCTCAATTTTCATGCGGAGTCTGCGGATATTCACGGACACTGTATTGTCATCCACGAATTTTCCCTGATTATCCCACAGCCGCTCCAGAATCTGTTCTTTTGACAAAACCTGCCCCCTGTTTTCCATAAAATACTGCAGCAGTCGGAATTCTACTGAGCTGCATGGAATCTCCTTATCCTGCCGGTATGCCCTGCAGGATACCCTGTCAAGGGTTATCCCATTGGAACACAAAATATCCTGCACTTTTCCCCTTCTCAGCAGATTTCCCATTCTTGCTTTCAAAACTGCCAGGGAAAAGGGCTTTGACATATAATCATCCGCTCCCATCTGCAGGGCTTTCACCTCATCCAGTTCGGTATCCCGGGCTGTCAGCATAAGAATGGACATGCCGGAAAATTTTCTCACTTCCCTGCACACCTCATACCCTGTGCCGTCAGGAAGATTACAGTCTAAAATCATGAGAGAATAATTGTCCAAAGCCGCAGCGCGCACTGCCTCCTCTTTTCCTGAGACAGCCCTGGTGCTGTACCCTTCTCCTTCCAGGGCAAATACCAGCCCCTCCTGCAGTTCCCGGTCATCCTCCACGATCAATATCTTCGTCATATCTGCCGCTCCGTCTCCCCATGCTTTTCCTTTTTCTGTACATACATCTGCGCATCCGCCCTTTTATAAGTATCTTCCAGGGAGGTATCCGTCTTATCGTCATAATAGGCATATCCTGCTGACATCTGAATCTCCGCGTCCGCGGGCAGGCCGTCCACGCGTCTTCTCCTGCAGGATTTTTCTATCATTTCCAAAATGCGGTCACGGGGGACTTGGTGGAGAATGACTGTAAATTCATCTCCTCCTGTCCGGTACAGCGTGGCCTGTTTCGGAAGACAGGATTTGAGTATTCTGCAGCCTGCCTGGATATATGCATCCCCTGCTGTATGGCCAAAGGTATCATTTATATGCTTTAATCCATCCAGATCCACAGAGACAAAGGCAAAACCGCTTTTTACCTTCATGGTCTCCAGGTTATGCATATCCACTTCAAAGGCATTCCTGTTTTTCAGGCCTGTGAGCAGGTCCGTATTGGCCATGTCCTTATAGGCAGGATTGGAAATTCTGCGGAACAGAACTACAGCGATAATGGCTGCGATGATGCAGAAAATGCAGATGATGGCAGGTGCCGCCAGTTTCATATTACTGAAGGTATGATACTGTCCGGAGGCATCGAATTCTATTCCCAGCACACCTACTACTTCATCTTTTTCATGCATGGGAAAATAGGCGATGAAGACATTTCCCCATCTTGTATGGTTAATATCTTTTGGAAGTACAACCTGACCCGCCATGGCCTTTTTCATATCCGGAATACATTCTTTTTCAATCATATCCCCTATGCAGCGGAAATCTCTATTCGTGACCGGCAGCCCATCCACCAGATAGATAAAGGTACCGTCCTCCTTTTCCTTTGCTGTATAGAGATATCTGACACCTGTAGCTGTTCTCACATTTTCCAGCGTCTTTTTGGCTTCCTGATAAAGATAAGACGTACCGTCAGCCCTGCTGTTCAGCCTCTTAAATGTCTCCACATCCAGTCTGCCGTCCGCATACTCATAGATACTGTTGGCCCTGACACTGAGTGCCCGTATCATGCCGTTATAGGAGAGACGGTAGCTCACTCCAAAGGTAAGCCCGCATGAGATGACCACAATGATGGCAGTCATAAGGAAAACCTGTAAATCTACCCTGTATATTCTCTTAAAAGAGCCGGGTGCCGTATTATTTTTCTTCATCTTCCACCTCACTGCAGGATACGTTTTCCACCATTCCCACCGCCTTCACCGTACTGCCTTCCTTATCCCTGATCGCAGTGAGTGTAATGCGGTTGAGTACCGTACTTCCATCCCCCATTTTTGCCCTGACTACACAGGATGCCTTGTCCTCCCCCCGGTAAATGGCGCGGTATATTTCGCGAAAAGTCTCCTCATATCCCTCACACACGGTGCCCTGTTCAATAAATCCCTCCGGGGCATTGGCAACCGTGGCGTCCAGGCCGAAGGCTTTCTGCGCATATTCCGAATAATATGCAGTCCGCGTCTCCGTATCCAGTTCAAAGATCACCGTGTTGGTGGCCTCCATAGCCAGACGGAAACGTTCCTCACTGATGCGGAGGCTCTCAATGCTGTTCATACGGACTGTCTCATCGGAGAGAGCCGCATAAAAGATATCGTTTCCGTATTGGGAAGTCAGGCAGAAAAAGCGGATTCGGAGCCATAGAACCGTATTTCCTCTTCTCTTTCTCACAAATACCTCAGCGCCTTCCTTCTCTTTGCTCTCTTTTGCCCTGGAAAGCGCATCTGTCATTTTCTCCCTGTCCTCAGGCAGAATGTCCCGCATCACATCCACATGGCCGCTCTTATTCATCCAGTATTCATCCATCAGCCGGTAATACTCCCCGTTGGCCCTCAGGACGCAGAGCCTGGTCCCGTCATAGCTGTACTGAGCCACAGCACCTGTGATATTGCCAAGAAGCCGGTCTGTCAGGGTGTCCTTGTGGAACAAGTCAGTCAAATCCAGAAAATGACCGCTTCCCACCTTCTTTCTGCCTCCGTCGGCAAAATCCACTTTGCCCGGTGTCAGAAGCAGATGTTCAAATTCTTCCGTGTTCATGGGACGGTAATAGTAAAAGCCCTGTCCGTAGACACAGCCCACACTGCGCAGTGTTTTCACATGCTGTTCCCTGTTGACGCCCTCGGCGATCACCGGAAGATTCAGCCACTTGCTCATATGTAAGATGGCATCCAGGATTCCCAGACTTTTCAGCCCCTCCCCTTCCATAAAACGCATGTCCATTTTCAAAATGTCGATATTGGTGCTGCTCAGCATATTCAGGGAAGAATAGCCATTTCCGAAATCGTCCATTAAAATCGTGAATCCGCTTTTTTTCAGCCGCTCCGTCTCCTTTATGATCCGCTCCGGCTGACCTGCGTATACGCTCTCCGTGATTTCCAGTTCGATCAAACCTGTGGGAATCTGATACCGCTCCATCAAGTCTGTCAGCACGGAACACACATCCATATTAAAAATGTCCATGCGCGACAGATTGACCGATACCGGCACACACGCTCTGCCCCGGTCAAGCCACCGGCGGACCCAGGCTGCTGTCGCCTCCCAGACATACAGGTCCAGCTTTTCTATGAAATGGTTTTTCTCAAACAATGGTACAAACTCACCTGGCAGCAGCAGACCTTTTTCCGGGTGCTGCCAGCGCACCAGAACTTCTGCTCCCACCACTTTTCCGGTCTCCATATTGCATTTTGGCTGCATATAGATTTTAAATTCCTTGTTTTGTATCCCGGCTGCCATGCTGTTTGTGATCTCCTGCTCTCTCAGCAGATTTTCCCGCATTCCCTCCCGGTACACAGCCACATGGTGGTCATTTCCTTTGATAGAATTCAAAGCCATCAGGGCCCTGTCGCACATACTCCCCGCTGCCGGCTCCTCTGCGTCCATCCGATAGACGCCAACCGCGGGAACCGCCTGGGAGTTCAGGGGCTTATCGCTGAAGATCCGAAGTATCCGCTCCACCGTGACCTCTTCCTCGTATGCGGGAATACAGAGTGCAAAGACATCATCCCTCAGATTCCCCGCAATATGTGTTTCCTCACGGACCAGGCATTTTAACTGTTCTGCCACGTACTTTAAAAGCAGGTCGCCCTGCTCTCTGCCGTATAATTCATTTATCAGTTTAAACCGCTCAATGTCTATACAGATGATCTCAAAACGTGTCTGAGGAGTCTGCCGTATAGTCCTTTCGGCTGACGCACAGAAAGCTTCCCTGTTGTACAGATTTGTGACCGGGTCATATTCTCTGAGATGGATGACACTTTCCCTTAACTTTCTGTTCTCCTCCAGGAGTTCTCTATATTTACAATCTTCCAGCATTACCAATCCTCAATGATTCTTTCCCAATATTCGTAATTTTAATATAGTTTCATTTTATCACTGCTATGGGGAAAATGCTATATAATTATCACCCTGACGGCAATGACCGGGGAAAATAAAAGGCGGGCAGCATATGCGGATATGCCTGCCCGTCCTTTTATATATCTCCTTTCGCCTCTTTCTTAGCGCACTCTCCCTGCCCTGCCGTAAATAAATTTATGTATGTTTTTATCCACAGCAAGAGGGTTCAGTTTCAGAACCTGTTCCCTGATTCTCTCCTCCGCTTCTTTAACATCAACGGATGTCGCCAGTTTTAAGACCTCGCTGTCCCAGAAGTCCTCCGTTCTGCAAAAAGCAGTGGAATCCCAGCCGTAAGGCTTTCCTTCCGCGCTGAGCTTATGTCTTTTCCCACAGATCGTCAGGAAGAAATTCATCTGAAGCTCCACCAGCGCCCGGTCAAACCGTGATTTGTCTTCTTTTCCAAACCCGGCTGACTTCTTCAGTTCATGAAGCGGCATCACACCTTGTTCTTCTATGCAGGAATAAATGCGTTTTGCCTCATTGCTGATCCTGCCTTCCAGATACATATCCATAAAATCCATGCCTCCTCTGCGGCAGGCGAAAAAACAGGGATACCATTGTCTCGTGATGTATCCGCTTTTTTTGAAAAAACACTTTGCATAGGCTATGTCATCTCTCTCATCCAGGACCCGCATGCGCCACTCCCATGGATCTGTCTCCCGGTCTCCTGTGTGCCATCTGACCGGCGTCTCATAGGGCGGTTCCTTGTCCCACTCCCAGTTTATGATGGAATAAATCCCCTCTGAACTGCCGCCGCCCATGGAAAAACCGGCTTCCAGCAGAACCTGCGTAAAATCTTCATAACTCCTTATATTTTTCATGTTTTACTCCATATTCTGCACTGTTCGATACGCTGCCCGTTGTCTCCTTCCTCCTCTGCATAGGAAAAACTCTTCAGCAGTCCGCAGGAAAATTCTCCGCATGCGCCACAGTGCTCCAGTTTTTTCCCCTCTGCACATCCCTTGACGGGACAGGCGCCCCAAAACGGGTTTTCAATGGCAGTGCATCCGCTGCACTCCTGTTTCAAATAAAACCTGCATTCCTTACACAGTAATCCGCATCTTGACTCTATCATCTTTCTTTTCCTTTCTGCTGTTAAGATACCCGTATTCTACAACAGGAAACATGACAACTGTGTGTCATCATCCGAAAGGAACTCCTATTTCCCCATAGAGAGTTTCCAATGCCTTGTCAGCATCGCACAGAATATCCGGGGTCACCAGTTTATCTTCTGTCTTCTCATCCGCTCTCATGAACTTCTTTGTTGAGATCTGGACATAGAGTTTTGAATTCGGCAGCTGGAAAATGGCGATCTCCCCATAACCGGAGGGGGCATTTCCGGGCGGCTGGCCTATGATCCTGCCCAGATGATTGTCTTTTATAAATTCTGAAAACAGCATGGCAGAGCTGAACGTATCCGCAGATGTAAGTACAAATACCTCTCCGTCAAATACCAGGTCGCTGTGTATGTTATTTTGGCAGACACCGTCTCCTCCGCCGACGGTAAACGGCCCCCGTCTCCAGCTATGCGTTCCAGTCTTATATGTGTCAACATCGAGATAGCGGATGAACTCATTTGCCACCATGGAATTTCCTCCGCCGTTTTCCCTTAAGTCCACCGCCACATTTCGGATATTTTCAGCTTTTACCTCCGTAAACATTTCCTGAAGGCATGTTCTGTATTCCTCGCTGTTCTTGCATTCATTTAAGGTGAGGATGGCAAGACTTCCGGGGACATCAATACGATAGGAGACAAAAGGTTTTCCATCTGCGCCCTGATCTGAAACATCAGCCGCCTCGTATTCCTCGTATGGGATAAAATCTGCCGTTCCGTATACCGCTTCCTTCTCTTCGCCTGTATCATTCCGGAAGGTATAACGCACTTGGTCCGGATCTATATCCAGAAATTCCAGACCTTCCAACGTGATAAGGTCCGTGGCCATACGGCTTAATGCCCTGCTTTCTGTTTCATAACAGTACAGGTCTTCTTTTTCTCTGAATAATTCCTTCAGCCCAATGCCGTTTACCGCAGTTATCTGATATCCATCTTTCTCTTTTTGATGCATATCCTTCAGGTAGTGCCTCATTTTCTGTGTTACGCCGCCTGAAGTATGCGCGTCACCCAATACGGAAACGATATTCTGTACTTTCCGGTACAGCATGATTCCCGTGATCGTTTCCTCATCTTTCAGTTCCTGCACTGCCTTTTCACAGGCCTGCTGCACATCTTCCGGGACCCCGTCTATGAACATGGGATGGTCTTTTTTCAGATAATGCATAAGATAGTCTATATCTTTTTCGGCTTCCCTGTAACTGAGTGTCTGTCCCAGGATATCCACGTATTCCATCTCTGTGTTCATATAAGTGTTCCAGTACGGATTGCAGTACACACCCTGAATCGTAACGACGGCAAACAGCACAGTGTAAACTGTCACTAAAATTTTTGAAAGTATCCCGCCGCCGCTTTTCAGGAAAAACAATACCGCTGCCCCGATCATGAGTCCTGTCAGAAGAACCATCATATATTCCGGTACGTGGGGAAAGTATGGATTTACTTTTAAAAGTACCGGTCCCAGCAGACAGACCGCTGCACTGATCAACAGATATTTCTTTTTCATATTCCCTCCATTAAGTAAATCGGATTTCCGTGTAAAATCATATAATAACACTATACCATACGAAAGTGTACCTGTCTATTTTTTACCGGATAAGCGGAAATTAAGCCCTCCCGGGTATGACCGGAAGGGCTTTTGAAACTGCCTGATATGTTAGACTAGAATACTGAAAAATTGATCATATCCGCCAGACTTTGAAGCTGTTCTTTTGACAAGGATACAGGTCCTTCGGCGGGTTCGTTTGTAAGGGTGTTGATATAATTTCCTTCTGTGTCCATATCAACATTTTTCTCCCAGACATCCGACATATTGACCAGCACAAAATTTTGTGTTCCGTTATAAAAAATATAACTGTGTTTTGTTATATTGTTGATCATAAGCTCCACATCATCCCCATTGCTGTTGGTATACTCCCATTCCTCATAATCGGACAATTCCCCCATATTCAGAACAAGATCTCCAAATACTCCGTTTCTGTTTACAGACATGCCCCCTACATACCGATAGTCTGGCTGGTCCTCTTCCAATTTCACTATAATGTCTCCGTTAAAGTTTCCTTCCGGAAATGTTCTTGCATAATCCCAGATGAAATGTTCTTTATCCAGCAAAAAGTCATTGATGCCAACTTTACTTATAATCTCGTCATATCCTTCTATCGTCTCCGGCTCGCTTAACAGCTTCAGATTATATTTTCCGGTTATCTCATCAATCTTATCGGCTGTTCTTTGACTGAGTGCATTGTATGCACTGTATTTTTCCAGTTCCTGCGGCAGTCCGTTTTTGCTGACCTCCGCTATGGCCTGTAATTCTTCTTCTGAATTCATGTTTTCCAGGAAATAGCTGCTCCACTCCTGCGCTGCTTTATATTCATTGCTCCCGGCAAGGGCATGGGCTGCCATATTTACAGCTTCTTTTTCTTTGCCTGTCTGTTCTTCGCCCTCTGCATTTTCATAGACATATTCTTTTTCCGCCACAGGATGTATCTCATCATCCACCAGAATACTTTTCAGTCCGAAAAAATCAGATGCGCTGGCTGTGAGAGCCAGTCCTGCCAGCATTACGACTGCCGCAGCTAATAGGATCAGCTTTTTCTTACCCATATGTTTTCTCCCCCCGTTCTTTCCTGCTGTGTAGTTTCCCTTGTTTACTCTGTCCAGCAATTCCCTTTGTCGTGCTTCAAATGTATCGGAAAATTTGTGCTCCCCACTGTTTTCTTCCATATGCTCCATCTCCCATGCCTGTCCCAGCAGATATAATACGGATTCCACGCTGTCATCCCGGTCTGTTTTTTTCTTCCGGTCATCCTTCATCCATTTCACCTCCCAATGCCTTTCTCACCTTTTCCTTCGCGCGGCGCAGCCTGGAATAGACGTTTTCCTCACTCAGATTCAGGCGCAGCGCTATTTCATGAACGGGCATTCCTTCAAAATACCTCATACACACCACTTCCCAATACTGTGCGGGCAGGATTTTCCTGATCTCCCGTATCAACTCCCTGTACTGCAGGCTTTTCATATAGGATTCTATGGGCCTGTACGCATCTGTCAGCCACTCCTGCTCCTCCACAGATATATTGCCCTGTTCCCGTCTGTTCTTCCTGTATATGTCTATGGCTGCATTTTTTACAAACCTTGTCAGCAGGGTCTTTATCTTCCGTTCCTCCATTTCCCTGCATTTTCCCAAATATGGTATGAACTTTTCATAGGCATCCCCCACGGCGTCCTCCGCCTGGTATTGGTCGTGCAGGATAGAGAAGGCCACGGCATACATGCCGTTTCTGTATTTCATAAATATGTATTCCAGAAGTTCAGCGTCTGACTGCTTTTCTCTTTTGTTTTCCACCCCATGTCCTCCCTTCTGTTTTTGCTTCAGAATGATCACTCTTAATAATAATAACGTATGGGAAGAGAAAAGTTGGTCACTTTTACAAAATTTTTATTCTATTTTAAAAACTAAGTTTATACTGCGGGATATTAATATTTTCACTTATCCATCCCAAGCTGACCGGCAGACCATCCTTTATTTCCATAGAAAAAGACTGCCGCCTTTACGATCATTCAATCGTCAAAGCGGCAGCCAAACACACACACGCCCTCCCCCAAGGGCTTCCGAATTTCCCAGCTCCAGTCTTCCCCCATGCTCTCCTATAATTCTGTCTGCAATGAACAGCCCCAGCCCCGAATGCTTTCCCCCGCTTCTGGCGCTGCTGCCGGTATAGAATTCTTCTTTCCCTTTCTGCAGCGCTTCTTTTGTAAAACCCGGCCCGCTGTCCTCCACTGTAATACGCAGCGTCTCCTCACAGACCTCTGCGCGCAGGAAAACCCTGCCTCCGCATCCGGCATATTCAGCGCTGTTAGCGAGAATATTCAACAGTGCCCGTTCAAGCCGCTGCCTGTCTGCCCGAATGGTTCCCTCCGGCACTGCCGCCTCCCATATAAGAACTGCCTGTTTTTCTGATGTCAGACCCTGTGCCTTTTTCCTGATATCTTCCAGGAAGGTATCGGCCCGGACGGCCGTTTTTACGGGCATCTCCATATCTCCGCCCCTGGTCATATCCAAAAGCTGCTCCACATAATCCTGCATCTGGCGGACGCTGACCTCAATGGCCTCCACACAGGTGCGGTCATCCCCCTGGAGATTCCCCTCCAGAAGCAGTTCGTTATATCCTCTCACGATCGTGATGGGGGTTTTCAAGTCATGGGCAAGGGCTGATATCCGCTCCTGTCTTGCCTTCTCCATTTTCCACTGGCTTTTCAGTGACTTTTTCAGGGCATCTTTCATTCGGTCCAGAGCCTCTCCAATACGGTCGATCTCCCGGACTCCGCAGTCTGGTACCTGAAATTCCAGATCTTCCTGCTCTATTTTTTCTATAGCGTATTGGATTCCGTTCATCTTATTCTCTAGCATTTTTCCGAAACGCACTGCCATGAACATCAGATACGCCAGAATTTCCAATAATATGATCCCATATATCATCTCCTCCGCTGCGGGCAGATATTTCCGCAGTTTCGGATTCGTAAACTGGGCCTTCATAGTATAGCGCAGCACCAGGACTTCGCCGTCACGCTCTACCACACGATAAAAATCACGGCCCAATCCTGTGTATCCCCTGTGACTTACCTCCCAGGCTTTCTCAGCATCTTTTTGGGGTATGGTCCCCTCTTTCCACTGTCCATTTTCCGTAAAAAGGGCATACGCCATAAGCGGCGGAATATCCTCTGCCCGAATCTTCTCCGCATTTTTCAGACTTTCCTTCTCCTGCTCATACTCCGTATCCCCATGATTTGCCGGGTAAATAAGACCTCTCTGCATAGCCAGTGACATCATTACAAAACCAATGACAGCCAGAAGAACAGAGCCTGCCAGCCAGCTTATGAGATATTTGATAAAAAGCCCTTTTAAACTTCTTTCTCTTTCCATGTGTATCCAATCCCCCATACGGTCTGTATGGGTATCTTTCCGAAATCTTCTGCCTTCTGCCTGATATTTTTCACATGCATGGCAATGACTGAGCTGTCGCCCTCCGCGTCGTATCCAAACACACCCTCATATATCTGTTCCTTCGACAAGGTCTGTCCGTGATGCAGTGCCAGGTATTCGCAGATCGCATATTCCCCTTTTGTAAGGGGCAGCACCTGCCCATCCTTTTCCATCTGTTTCGCTCCCAGATAAAAACGGAACCCGGACACCTCCACAGCATTCTTTTTTTCTCTCTGCTCTCTTCTCAGGTGCGCGTTCACCCTGGCGCGGATCTCCTCTGCCCCGAAAGGTTTTTTCAGATAATCATCCCCGCCCAGGCCCAGCCCCAGAAGAACATCCGCCTCCCCGCTTTTGGCAGTCAGAAAAACAATAGGGCAGTCTGCCAGATCCCGGATTTCCCTGCACAGCGAAAAGCCGTCTATGCCGGGCATCATAACGTCCAGAAGTATTAAAGAATAATCTGATAATGAAAGCTTTCTGACCTCAAGAGGGTCGTTCACAGCCGTAACACGGTGTCCGTCCCTCTCCAGTATCTTCCGAATTAATTGAAGCAGCAGAATATCATCATCCACAGCCAAAATGGATGCCATATTTACGCCTCCTCCCTGCGTCCTTCAAATCTCTGAAACCAGACAAATGATATGACCAAGAATAACACAGATACCGTCAGATAGCAAATTCCCCCAAGGCGCATCTGGCCCCATAATCTCCGGTCAGCCCCTTGTCTCAGGGCAATCAGCAGGGTGGAAAACCGCATTCCGTAAGAAGGCCACCACACATACCAGATACCGTCTCCAAGGCCGGTGAGCATCACTGCGGAGATGACAGATTCTGCTACGCCTACACCAATCGTCACCCCTTCACCAAACCGAAGGCCTAAGAACAGATGCATGACATAGACCGGCAGATTGGATGCCCAGAGTACCAAAACCAAAAGGAAAAGAACTCCTAACCCCACTCCTTTTTCCCCTTTTAAAACAAGTGCAGCTCCAAAACCAAACATCGCAATCCCCACAGCAAGAAGACCCGGCAGATATAAAAGCATCAGTTCCGCCGCCAGGGCTTTTGTGCGGCCGGGTACTGCCAGCAGGTTCTGCATTTTTCCCGCTTTTGCCTCTCGGTCCGTGAGCATTGCCGTTACGATTCCGGCTATAGCAGGGTAAGCCATTGCCAGAAGTGTCACATACGTTGTCAAATGCTCCCAGACGCCTGCCTGCCGAAGCCCCATATATGCCAGATATAAAAAGATTCCCACCAGCGGAATCAGGATATGGACAGGGAAAAAGAGCGAGTGCCGCATTCTGTATCCCTTACTTTTTATAAACCTGTAAAATTCCGTCATTTCACACTGCCTCCCGTCTCATCCACCATTTTATGCTCCCAAATGCGGCTGCTGCCAGCAAAATGATTACCATACCCATCCCCGGAATGAACACAGACGCACTCAAAAGAGTGTCCCCCTGTTCCAACAGAAGCCCGTTCGGACGGATTTGCAGTATCGGGCACATCAGCCGGTCTGCAATGGAGAAGGGAAAAAGGAAGAAGGAACCTTTTTCCACCACGGAAAAGCTGAAAAAAGCAGCCAGAAGCCCCAGCATGACAGTGGGAATCATCCCCAGCTTAGCGGCCAACATCAGATAAAGGGGAATCTGCCATAAACTTACCGCCCACACAACCAGCATCCCCGCTCCGCCTGCGACAGCCGGAACAGAGGAAATAAAAACTATTCCCAGCAAGCTCATCAGTGCCCAGAAAATCACCTGGGAAAACAGCAGCCGCAGGGCCACTGCCGCACATTTCGCTGCCCACTGCCCGGCACCGAACACCGGGGAGGCCAGCATGGTCTGGTAGTGGAGCCTGATTTCACAGCGCATGTTCATGGCACATATAAGAGGTACCAGACAGGGATAAAATGTCCCATACCATATGTTATAGGTAAACTGCTGCGCATAAAGCCCCACCTGGCTTATGAGGTATCCCAGCACTACCGCAGCCACCGGCACCAGCCAGGTCATTTTTCCCATTGTGGAGTGCCGCATTTTCAGTAATTCTGCCTGAATCATCCGCTTCATCTTAATCCCTCCCGTTCCTTCTCACCACATCCATAAACAGCTCTTCCAGATCTTCTTCCCGGGCGACATCCCCCTCATATCCCAGCACGCCGCCTGCTATGATACCGATGCGGTCTGCAGTCTGCTGCACTTCACTCAGGATATGGCTGGAGAGGATCACCGTTATTCCCTGCTCGGGGAACCACCGGATCAGGTTTCTGAGTTCCTGGATTCCGATGGGGTCTAGTCCGTTGGTGGGTTCATCCAGAATCAGAAGCCTGGGATTTCCCAGGAGCGCTGCGGCAATCCCCAGACGCTGTTTCATTCCATAAGAAAACTGTCCGGCTTTCTTTTTTCCCGTGTTTTTCAAATCCACCGTATCCAGGACCTGACGGATCCTCTCGTCCGGAAGTCCCAGCTGCAGAGTATGTACCCTCAGGTTTTCCTCTGCTGTGAGATTTTCATAAATAGGAGGATTTTCGATCAATGCGCCAATCTGGTTTAAATCTTTTCTGCACCACTCATGATCTCCAAAATAAATTTTTCCTCCTGTTGGTCTCAGCATTCCTGTGATCATTTTCAGGATCGTGGATTTTCCTGCGCCGTTTGGACCGAGAAGGCCGTAGATGCATCCCTCCTCTATGGCAAGGGAAACTTTGTTCACCGCCTTGTGCCCCTTGAATGATTTACTCAGATTCTCTGTTCTCAAAATATATTCTTTCATGTGCTTCCATCCTTTCTATTGAAAAATCGCCTGCAGATATCTGTTTGTTTTCAGGCTTTTTCTTATATTCAGGATAGAATGTAATTTTAAATTTTCTATAAATACACATAAAAAATCCGGGGTTTTTCTATTTATTCACCTGATGATGCTTAAAGGCATATCCCGATGCAAGGATAAATCCTGCAATACAGAGCACATCCACCACAAACAGCATGGCCGGCAGACCGATCACCCTTCCGGGTACGTTATATGCCAGATAATCTGTAAAACGAAATTCTGTTATTTTAGACGGCAGCAGTGCCAGAACATGCTTCCAGAGGTATCCCCCTGCGCTTTCATAGAGAAAGCTTGGTATCAGGACCAGCAGAAAATCAGTGATAATGACACCATAGCTGTTCTTAAAAACAGCAGAGAGCAGCAGAGTAACAGCAGTCATGCACAGCACGGCCCCATAGCCCAGCAGCACAACCAGCAGTACAGCCTGCCACATGGTCAGGGAATAGCTGATTGGATTTGCAGTGTCATACGCCTGTATGGGCAAGTTTCCTCCCTGAGGGCCGAATATCATCAGGTAAATGCCTGCATAAGCCAGTACGATTCCCCAGTATACTGCCGTTGCATAGAGAACTGCGGAGAGTATTTTTGCCCTTACCAGCCTGTTTTTCCCATAGCGCATGGTAAGCAGCAGGGAATCTGCGCCGGTCTGGTATTCCCCTGCAAATAGCGGGGCGATTCCAACACAGATAAGCGGCATGATCAGTATGATCCAGCCGGCGGAATTTATCATGCTTTTCCAGAATTGAAAGTTACCCAGCTTTAAATCTTTGACCTCCGCATCCTTTTCCAGCCAGTAATCTTTCTGGTTTTCCTTTATCATGCCCGTCTTTACAAAGCCATCCAGTTCTATGGCAAGCTGCTCACTCCGGCTCTTATAGAAGTCTTTTCCCATGTTCCTCTGAAATACTTCTTTCATGTTCAATTCTCTGCTGCTGCCCTGATAATTTGTCATCAGAAGAGAAAAAAAATCCCGGTTTCTTCTGTAAAGTGTCCCGTACAGCTCCTCATTCAGAAAATCGGTCTCCTCCTTACGGGAATTCGTCTGGGGATCCTCCGTGCAGTCCAGATACTTCTGCATAAACTGCTCCACATTTTCCTGGGTAACCTGCACGGTGGGCAGCTCTTTCAGGGTCTTCACTGCCTCCATTCCGGAAACACTGTTTCCCTTTTCATCTACTGCATAGGTCTGCACAATAACAGAATAGACGCAAAACAGCAGGAACAGGCAGCAGCCCAGTACGGTAAGCTGGTTCAGTCTGCTTCCCCATATTTTTTTCCATTCATATCTCACCAGACGCTTCATCTACCATCTCCTCCTCTCATCCACCTCATCGTAAAATACACTCAGGTACAGATCCTCCAGATTCGGTTCTGCCCTCACTGCTGCTTCCATTGGCTTTGTCGGACTGACAGCGCGCAGACGGATCTGTTTCCCCTGGTGATGAGAATTTACCACACAGATACTGCGGTCCAGATTTTCCAGTTCCCTCTCCGTGGTCTCGCACTCCCATACCTCTCCGCTGATGGTCTCCGTCAGTTCCGTCACGGTACCGTTCATGATAAATCTGCCTTTTTTCATAATCAGGATCTTATCCGCTATATATTCCACATCCGAAACGATATGCGTAGACAGAATAACGATCCGGTCCTTTGAAAGACCGGAGATCATATTCCTGAAATATGCCCTTTCCTTAGGGTCCAGTCCCGCGGTGGGCTCATCCAGGATCAGTATCCTGGGATCATTGAGAAGGGCCTGCGCAATACCAAGCCTCTGCTTCATACCGCCGGAAAATGTACGGATTTTCCTGTCCGCATCCCCGGAAAGATGGGTCAGCTCCAGAAGTTCTTTTGTCCTTTTCTTTGCATAGGACGGCAAAAGTCCCTTCACTGCTGCAATATAGAGCATAAAATCCCGGGCCGTAAAACTGGGGGAATAACCAAATTCCTGGGGAAGGTACCCCAGTAAATCCCGGTAGTCCTCCCCCATCTCTATATTATTGCGCCCGTCCAGCCTGACCTCCCCGGATGTGGGTGTCACAATGCCGCACAGCATCTGCATAAGTGTTGTCTTACCCGCACCGTTGGCTCCCAGAAAGCCGTATATACCTTCCTCCAGCTCCATATTCACCCTGTCCACTGCGATTTTATTTTTAAACTGTTTTGTCAGCCGTTCCATAGTTAATTTCATGATAATTTCCTCCCATATATTTCAAAAGCCTGTTGATTTCCCGTATTGTGACCGCCATACCCAGAGCTGCTGTGATACCCCAGGCAAAAACCCGGTCTGTCTCATAGACCGGAATGGAAGTTGACCGCAGCATATTTATTACAACAACCAGGAAGCCTCCCCATGCCGTGCAGTACCAAAGCGCATTTTCATCCCTGCACCGTCCCAGCACTGCCATGCATCCTGCGCACATAACACTGAAAGGCGCCGCAAAATATAAAATGGCCTGCAAAAAAAGTCCCGCTGTTACACCGCTTGCGAGAAAGGCGCCTGCCAGGCACACTGCCCCGTCCAGACCGCCGAAGAGCAGCAGGCGCACCAGGAGCTGTTCCCTCAAAGAATATCTGGCTGTCTGCAGGATTTCCCGCATGCCGGGCCTGCAGATATGGCACAGTTCATTGACATTTACCAGACATAATATGGGGGCTGTCACGGATATGAGCGGCCAGGCACTGCTGTCAAACCGCAGTTCTGTCTCCAGGATTCCCAGAAGCAGAAGCCCTGTGAGAAGCAGTTTCAGTGCCCAGACTCTTTTACTGATAAAGTGAACCTGTCCTGCAAAAAATTCCGCTTTTGTCACGCGCTTCCTCTCCGGGTGAAGGTCTGCTTCTTTGGCAGCCGAGAGCGTCCGCAAAAAGGCATCCTCCTCATAGTCCGGTATGGGTATCTCCCTGATTTTCTTACTCAGTTTTCTGTCCTTCATGTCTTCACTCCTCCCACCTGGTTTTAATATATTTTTCTGCCAGCTTCAGCCTGTAACGGACTGTGGATACAGGCATAGAGACAATCCCGGCGATATCAGACAGCCGCAGATTCTGATAATAGCGAAGAAGTATCAGCTCTTTCTCCGGTTCCGGAAGTCCGCGGATGATTTCCTGCAGCGTAAGCCTGTCACTGATATTCTCAGTTCCGGAAGAAAAACCGTCTGCAGTCTGCTGCATATCTTCCTCCTCCAAAAGGACTTCCTTTCTCTTTTTGTAATGGTCTTTTATCAGATTGCCGGCTGTCACATAGAGATAATTTTTCAGCTTCCCGGTATGCTCATAGCTGTCCAGATTCTGCAGAAACCGCAGAAAGACATCCTGGGTCAAGTCCTGAGCCGTCTGTCTGTCCTCCACGCGGCAGTAACAGTACGCATAGATATCCCGGTAATATTCTTTTATGAGGATTTCCAAGGAATCCTGCCGGCCGCTTCGGATGTTCTTCAGAATTTTCTTTTCGGACATGGGATTTTCCTTTCTGCTGTATGGTATCTATAGTATATAACGATTGAAAGACAGAAAAAAACAAATCATTTAAAAAATATCGGGAACGGATGGGCCGAACAGAAAAGGCGCAGACCTGCTGAACCGTTATTTTTATTTTAATTTTATATTTTATATATTTATATTTTGCAAAACTATATAATTTTAACGCTTTAAGTAATTGTAAATTTGCTTTATATCCGTTATAATATACACACAGACAGATTGCTTTCGTGTCATATTTTCCGGGAGGATACCATATGGCAAGGAAGAAATTTGAACAGTTAAATTTACAGGATGCATTTTTGTTTTCTGCTGCACTGGAAGATCCGGAGACATGCCGGCTGATATTGGAATTGTTTTTAGGATATCCGATTAACAATATAACCGTACATGCGGAACACAGCATTCTGCTCACCTCTGATTTCAAAAGCGTCCGGCTGGATATCTATGCCAGCGACAAGATAAAGGTGGGGTATAACCTGGAAATGCAGAATAAAAATGAGAACAATTTACCGAAAAGGTCAAGATACTATCAGAGTGAATTGGATGTAACCTCCCTGAAACCCGGGGAAACTTACAACGATCTGAAGCCCAATTACATTATTTTCATCTGCACGTTTGACCCTTTTGGCAAGGGTCTGTACAGGTATACCTTTGAAAACCGCTGTCTGGAAACAGATATGGCACTTGGAGACGAGACACAAAAAATCTTTTTCAGCACAAAAGGGAACAATCCTGAAGATATCTCAGAAGAATTGGCTGCATTTCTGGAGTATGTAGAGAACAGCACAGATCAATGCGCAGCGAAGACTCAAAGTGAAACTGTTCATAAAATCCATAATAAGATCAAAGAATTGAAAAAGAATCGGGAAATGGGGGTAAAGTATATGTTGTTAGATGAGCTGATCAAAAGTGCCGAGAAAGAAGCTGCTGCTGAAAGTCTTGCCAAAGGCCTTGCTGAAGGAAAGAGCAAAGAACAGAGCCGTTACAGCCGGTTAATTCTCCTTCTGGCAGATGATGGAAAGAACGATCAGATCGTAAAAGCCGCTTCTGACGTACATCTGCTGGAATCTCTGTATCGGGAATACGGATTATAATCTTATACTCACCGTCTCTCCAAGCAATTTTCTGCCCTTTGGGGCTCTGTTATTTTCAAATCATACAAGGCGGATGCGAACCATCCGCCTGTCTGAATATTTCTATCATTAAATTCCACAAAATCAAAAAATATGATGCGAAACTCTGTCTGTCATATTATCACCCGCCAAAACCATAGGAACGTAGATTTCTCCGAAGACGCGCATGACTCCAGATGGAACGTATAACTGTCAGGACGGAACATAAAATCCGCTGCGCACTTTTCGGCGCAGCGGATTCAAATAGTTTCAGCCTTCAATAGCAATATATTCCTGCTGTTCCACAGCTTTGGCATCCTTTTTCGGAATAGCCAGTTTCAAAATTCCATCCTCGAATTTTGCATGAATATCCTGCTCTGTCACATCCTCACCCACATAGAAGCTTCTGCTCATGCTTCCTGAATAACGCTCACGACGAATATATCTGCCATTTTCATCTTTCTCTTCCTTGTCTGAAGTTTTCGCGGCCCGGATGGTCAGGTAACCATTCTTTAACTGGGCATTTATATCCTCTTTCCTGAATCCGGGAAGTTCCATGTCCACCTCATAGCCATTTTCTGTTTCCCGCACATCTGTGCTCATGCCATAACTGCCGCCATTTTCAAAAAGAGAATTGTTCTTTCCAAAAAGACCCCTTCCGAACGGGAAATCCATCCAGTCATCAAATAAATTTTCTCCAAAAATACTGGGCATCAACATAAGTCATTTCTCCTTTCTTTCTATGACAAATTATTTTATTACTTCTTCAGAGAATCCCTGTTGTTATAAACCAGGAAATAAATTGTTACTGTTCACTGCGTGCACAGCAACACGCTTGGCGATGCACAGATATGGAGCATTCTGCTCCATATCGCGCGGGCTGCCTCGGGATTTTCATGCCTTCGGCCTGAAAGCACCTCGCGGGACAATGACATGTGAACAATATCAATAAATTTTCTTTTCCTTTGTTCTAGCTGTAATATAACACTTATATATCATATTGTCAAGCACACGATTTAGAATTCACATTATTTTCACATTTTGAAGGACAGCATATAGAACCATTTTACCGGCACTGCCCAATGAAAAACCGGCCCCTCCACATGGTATACTGCCATATGAAAAAGCCGGTTTGCTGTCAGTCGTTAATTATATATTATTTTCCCAGAAGTTCTCTCTCGATCCTCTCTCTTGCCTCCGGTGCCTGTTTATCCATTTTCTCAGGAAAACCGAACATGGAGACGCAGGCGATATTGTCACCGCCCACTTTCGGGGCATTTTCTTTCATTTGTTTATTTGCAAAATCCATATCACGCAGAGTTTCAAAGATGCCGTCAAAATCCACATCTCCTTCCCCCATTGCCAGGTGCTGATGAATGGTCACATCTGCTTTTCCCCGGCCGTTCAGCCACGGCGGATTGGCGATGTAACGGCAGTCCAGTGTCTGATTAAAGGTATCTGCAAACAGTACATGGGTCAGTTCATCTCCCGCATATCTCAGCATGGAACGCACATCCCCTTTGCCCTCGTCATAGAAGAAGCCGTGAGGGGAAGAATATACATATCCCAGATTTTTGGAACGGAAGGATTTTACCAGGTCACAGGTCTCATTGTTCAGCTCGCAGAAATCATAGGGATGGGACTGGATTTCCACACGGATGCCTTCCTTCTCTATAATAGGAAGCAGTTCCTCCATAGATTTGAACCACATGCCATTGCAGATTTCCTGCTGGTTCGGGTCTCCGGACAGCTCTGTGTTGATGACCTGGACACCCATGTCCACTGCAATCTCAATCATACGTTTCCAGTTGGCAACCGCGAACTGTCTCTGCTCTTCCGTGGGGCCTGACCAACGGTATACAACGATGAAAGATGAGATCTCCACGCCTGTCTCCTTCAGAGCCTGCCTGTATTCCTGTTCGCACTCTTTTGAAAAAAGCGGATGTTTGTAAAACGGATTGATTCTCGGATGGGGTGACTGTTCAATATATTTGTATCCCCAGTCTGCAACCTGATGGACCATACGGTTGATGTCCATCTGTTTTGCCAGTACGTCCACGTCAAATGCGATCTTCATATTGATTTCCTCCTAATCTTTATTCTCTGATACCTCCCGGTAAGAATACCGGGAGGTGCAGACTGTTTTGATCATAAACCTGTTTTTTCCGCAATATAAGCTCTTGCCTTCTTTGCATATTCCAGAGGATTGGCCTTTGCGGGGTCCTGCTCAGCTTCCACAACAACCCAGCCTTCGTATCCGGCCTCCTCAAGAATTTTGAAGATTGGTGCAAAGTCCACATCTCCGTCTCCGGGTACGGTGAACACGCCTTCACGGACACCTTTTAAGAAGCTCCATCTCTCGTTTCTGGATTTCTCCACCATCTCTCTGCGGATGTCTTTCAGATGTACATGTTTTACTCTGTTTACATATTTCTTCAGCACATTTTCCGGATCAATGCCTGCAAAGGACAGATGTCCGCTGTCAAAAAGAAGGAATACCAGCTCAGGGTCAACCATTTCCATGAAACGGTCAATCTCCTCCTCTGTCTGCACAACAGTTCCCATGTGATGATGGAAAGTAAGTGTCATGCCCTTGTCCTTCGCTATTTTTCCCAGCTTATTCAGGCCTTCCGCAAGCAATTTCCACTCCCGGTCATCCATGACATATTTGCCTTCCCAGACAGGCTGCTCCATCTTTCCCTGGATGCTGTAGCTCTGCTCGGATACGCCGATCACTTTTGCGCCCATTTCCTTCAGAAAATCCGTGGCTTTGATGAATTCCTTCTCTGTCTCCTCATATGGTCTGGAAATGAGGAAGGAGGAGAACCACTGGTTGCAGATTTGGATTCCTCTTAAATTAAGGGCTCTTTTCAGTACCTCTGTATCTGTGGGATATTTACCGCCCACCTCGGAGCCTGTAAATCCGGCCAGAGCCATCTCACTGACGCACTGCTCAAATGTATTTTCTTTGCCCAGATCAGGCATGTCATCATTGGTCCATGCAATGGGAGCGATACCCAGTCTTACTTTGCTTTTATCCAACATTATCAATTTCCTCCCTTACTGCTCTCTTCTTTGTTCCTAATGTAATCAAGAATCATGGAAACTGTGCCCTGTACACCGGTCTTTGATACATTGACAACCATATCGTAATGTTTCGGGTCATCACGCCGCATGCCGGTGAATTTCTCATAATAGCTGTTCCGCATCTCATCCTTCTCTTTCAGTTCTTCCAGAGAAATGCCGCCGTAATATTCCCTGCCTTCTTTTTCCCTGTATTCATCATCTGCATAGATGAAGAAGGAATAGGTGTGTTCCTGTCCGCCAAGGATAAAGTTTGCACATCTTCCCAGGAATACGCCGGGCGCGCTTCTGGCAAGGCCTTTGATGATCCGGCTCTGTTCTTCAAACATTTTGACAGCGTTCATATCATCCGCTACACCTGCCTGTGGGTAGGCATACGGAGAGAATGTGGGCTCTTTGTCCCCATAGTTATAATTATCCAGATATTTCTGCACTTCCTCCAGATTGGAAGTTTCCATTCCCATCTTCTCTGCCAGCAGACAGATGATCTGACGGTCATAGACACGGCAGTTCAGTTCTTTTGCGATTTCCTCCGCAATCTTTCTTCCGCTGCTGCCATATACACGGCCAATGGCCACATTGATCTTATTCTCAGAGTGCGCTGCCACCGGAATCTCTTCCAGCCCGTTCTTTCCTTCTCTGGAAATCAGCTCGCGCATCATCTTATCATACATTTTATCCAGCTTATAACATGCTGCTATGATAAACATGATCACCCAGATGGCGATGGGCACATACAGATAAAAGGTCTTGATGGCGGAGATCGCAGATGCTGTCTGCTCCGCTGCTGTTGCTTTCAGTCCGTCAAATGCTGCCATGGAAAGAATTGCGCCCATGATAGCGGATGTAAAGCCTGAACCTGCTTTCTGTCCCATACTCATGGAGGAGAACATAAGGCCTTCCACGCGGACACCTGTCTTCCAGTGGCCATACTCAATGGCATCACTTGGCAGGGAATACTGTACGCCGTAGAACGGTGCGATACCAAATCCTCTCATAATACAGGTTGCGACACCTAACGGAACACTTGTGATGTTCAGAAGGAAGAGAAGCTGTCCTGCAATACCCAGGATACATCCGGCGCAGATCAGGTTTCTCTTGCCGTATTTCGGAAGCAGTTTCGGAAGCATTGCAATACCGATGATAGTGGAAATCTTCTCTGCTGCGGAAAGCGGCATAACCAGATCCACATCATTTAACACGTACTGACAATAATAGGTCAGATCTGTACCGATGATGATCTGATAAGCAGTATAGAACACCATCAGGCCAAGGGCGATAAGGAAATATCTGTTGGTAACCGTAACTTTGAAAGCAGTCCAGAACGGAGTGTTTTCTTTTTCCTTTTTGCCGCCGGATGCCTGTACACGTTCCGTACAGGTGCAGTATGTATTGATCAAAACGAATACGGATACAATGGCATATGCCGCAGTCACAAGTATCCAGGCCATCTGCTGGTTGTCAATCAGTTTTGCCACTTTATTGATCAGAGGCAGGGTAAATGCTGTGATGATCATACTTGCCGTAATAGAAAGCACCATACGGATGTTGCAGATCACGTCCCTCTCTCTCCTGTCACGGCTCATAAGTGAACCAAGTGCATGGAAAGGCTGGCTGATTGCGGTATATACCACTGTGTTCATAATGTTATAAGTTACAAATGCATAAATAATCTTCCCCATATCCCCCATGGGAGGCATGGTAAACAGCAAAATGGCTGCCAATGCATACGGGATCGCCAGTCGGAGAATCCAGATTCTGGCCTTTCCGTATTTGGAATGGGTCCTGTCAATAATAGTTCCCATGAGCACATCGGAAAATCCGTCAAATACCCTGGAGAGCAGCATGATCATACCCACTGCGCCTGCAGATATGCCTACCACGTTCGTGTAGAAATATATCAGCAGTGTTGTTGTCATCGTATACATCAAAGTCAGCGCCGGGTCACCAAAACAGTACGCCAGCTTTTCCGACATTGGGACTTTGATGAATTCATTCATATCTTTACCCTTCTGCTTAAAATTCAGCAGTTCGGGAATTCCTCCCTTTGCCATACTATCACCTTTTACAGGGCGGAGCTTACCCATCCGCCCTGCTCCTTCCTCTCATTCTGTGACAAGTCCTGCGCTTTTCTGTCTTCACATTCAGCGTATGGAGTTTGCACAGCCTGTCATTTTTGCTTATCCCATCTCCTTATGCCCTGCAAAGGGCACATATATCGTTTAGAAATATTTTTCTACAAATGCCTTAGTCACTTCAGCAGCTTTTTTCACGTTCTCCTCATGGGACATAGCGTAATATTCCGGACGGAACTCTTCGATCGTGCACACGCCGTCGAATCCGATCTCTTTTAAAGCTGCAGCGATTCCCGCATGGTCTACCACACCTTCTTCCGGCCACAGACGTTTGTCATCGCCGCAGGAGCCAAGGGGCAGGTCTTCGCAGTCATTTAAGTGGTAAGCAAAGATTTTCTTGCCGTCTGCTGCTTTTAAATCTTCCAGTTTAGAGCACATTTCATGGAAATGGAAGGTGTCAACTGTGATACCTACATTGTCACGGTCTACTGCTTTTACCACATCATATGCTGTGCCGAACTGGTTGATGGAACAGTTTGGTGCACCGCAGAACTCCAGGGAGATTTTCATATCAGCGCCTACTTTGTCTGATAAATAGCGGAGTCTTTCCACAGCTTCTTCCTTGATTTCACTGACGCTTTTGTCTTTTACGTCAAAATTCGGAACTGTGATCAGCATTTTCATACCAATCGCTTTGGAAACTTTCAGGATGAAATCCACTTCATCGTCGATTTCTTTTTTACCTGCTTCGTCTCTCTGGTTGAAATAGATCAGGGTGTTGTATGCCCATGGTTTCAGATGATGGTTTTTGAACCAGTCAGCCAATTCCTCCAGGGTATGCTCCTGCAGATAATCTTTTACGCAGTCAAAACGAATCTCAATATAATCAAATCCGTATTTTTCACACATTTCCATATCAGCCAGAAGGGACTGTCCTTTACATTCCAGTGCTGTTGCCTCATTAAATCCAAGTTTCATAATATATACCATCCTTTCGGTTTTTGTCTTATTCATGCCGGATGCTTTGTCTGGTGCATCCGGCTTCATTTCTATTGTATTTCGGTTTATTGCCGTACTTCGGCTTATTTATAAAACTCCGGTTTTTCAACTGCAGCGTTGATCTGTTCTACTGCGCCTGTCTCCTGTGCTTTCACAAGTGCGTCTGCTGTGATAGCTGCCAGGTATCCGTCCCATGCGGTCGGTCCGTTGATCACGCCCTCAGCTGCAGCATCAACCCAGTCCTGAACCTCTGTATCATAAGCGTCTTTGAATCTTACGAAGCAGTCTGTGTCGATGGTTGTGGCAACGGCTGCATTTTTGCGGATGCTTGGGTAAATCGGTGAAGGCATCTTGATCGCGCCGTCTTCACAAACCACTTCACAGTTGATGTCATATCCGAATTTGCAGTTTACAAATACTTCAACATCGATGCATACCCCCTTTTTAGTGCGGAGCAGCATGATCTGCGGGTCTTTTAATTCAGAGTGAGAATATTTTGTCACTTTCGGCATAATAACCTGTGCGGATTCATACTCATCATCCACTAACCAGTGAAGCACGTCAATCTCATGGATTGCTGTATCATGAACAGCCATTGGAGTTGTGTAGTTGGTTCCGACTTCCGGATTTCTGTGTGTGCAGTGAAGAATCAGGGGCTCGCCGTATTCACCGGATGTGAGGGCTTCCTTCACCTGCATATAGCCTTTGTCGTATCTTCTCATAAATCCAAGCTGGATCAGATGTTTTCCTGATTCCACCTCAGCCTCAACTACCTTCAGGCAGTCCTCAGCAGTTGTGCAGAGCGGTTTCTCACAGAAAATTCTCTTTCCTGCCTTGATGGCTGCCAGAAGAGATTCTACATGTGCGAATCCCGGAGATACAATGAACACTGCGTCCACATCAGGGTCGTTGATCAGTTCGTTTGCATCTGTGTATACCTTTGCTCCGCAGATGGCTGCCGCCTGTTTTGCACTCTCCTCAAATACGTCTGATACTGCGACTACCTCAGCTCCCTGAATCTTGTTTGTCAGTCTTTTGATGTGATCCTTACCCATTCCGCCGCATCCGATAACTCCTACTCTTAACATAATACATATCCTCCATTTCTCTTTTTCATTGTTTCCCAGTTATTTGTTTTTTTGTTTTTGTTCTTTCTTGATGATGCAATCATACCATAGCGTTCACGTGAACGCAATAGTTTTTTTGTACAAGATTCACAGTCTATTTTTATTAACTTTTGCTAATTGATAAAAAACAAACAATGTTTTTGTGCATGTTGTCTATTATTTCCAGTTTTATCCTGGATGACAGACTGGACTTTTGTTTATTTTTACTTTAGCTTAGTAATGGAGCATTATTATTTATTCTTTTCCAAGCTATATTTATGGTAATTTTTCTATCATTTATGGATTATAATGATTAAATCTTGAGTATATATTAGTAATGTAAAGTGCGTGCACGTATGTTTTTTCTTTTCATTTGGAATAATCGGCTGAAGTGCCTCAGATACTTTTTTCCGGCGGATATGTCATTTTTCTGTATTAACCACAGTATGACCGCCTGAAAAGCGGTCATACTGCTACAAATTATATCTGTTTTTTATCACAATCTCTGCATACCGGTAAACAGATTCCGGTTTTTCATCATCAAAAAGTAAATGGAACAGCATCATCACCGGTTCATATCCCTGCATATAGGAATCCTGGCCGATGAGAAAATTGATGGCTCCCCGTTCTACCCATTTTTTATTCTCATCCAGAAAATCGTTGCCTATTACTTTGATCTCCCGTTCCTTTTCCTGTTTTACCAATGCTTCGCAGACGCCCTTTACTGCGGTTCCTGTCACGTAGATTCCCTTCAGATCCGGGTACTGCTCCAGCAGCTCCTCCACGATTTTGGCTGCCACCCACTCGTCATCATAGGAATATTTTGTTCCCACAAGCTGGATGCCGGGAAAGCTCTCCAATATCTCGGACTGAAAGCCCCTGATCCTGTTGTTCAGCGCAGGGTTGGAAATATGGCCGGAGATCACAGCCACCTCCCCTTTACCGCCTGTGATCTCTCCCATTAACCCGGCTGCAGTCCTTCCGCTCTGGATGGTATTCTGTCCCACAAAGCATATCCTTTTCGTATCCTCAATATCCGAGTTAAAGGTGATAATAGGAATGCCATACTCCTCGGAAAACTGATTGATCATCTTCTTGAGCATGGTATCTTCGGACGGAGACAGGGCAATGCCCGAATACTCCTGCTCCTTCATTTCCTGCATGATTTCCATGACACGGCCTGCATCCACGCCGTCCACACGAAAAATCTCCACAGTACCGCCCAGACTTTCCACCTCCTGTTTGGCAGCTTTCATCCCCTCATAGACCTGTACCATGAAAGGGGTCTGGGCTGACTGCATGATGATCCCGATTTTCAGATTCCGCTTTGCCATAACAAGGGCCCTGCCCGCAAGACTGGGCTGATACCCCATTTCCTTTGCTATATTCTTTATCTTCTCCGCCACTTCCGGCCGGACTCTTCCTCTGTCCTTCAGCGCCCGGTCCACCGTCCCTCTGGACACCCCGGCCGCTTCCGCTATCTGCTGTAATGTTACTGGCATAATAATCCTCCTGCCCAAAATGTACTCGTGCACGCACTTTTGTCTTATTATATCTCTTTTAACAGCGATATGCAAGGGCAAAGATAGGAAAAGGACCGGACAGAAGCTCCTCCCGTTATTGTTCACATGCCACTGTCCCGCGAGGTGTTTTCAGGCCGAAGGCATGAAAATCCCGAGGCAGCCGGCGCGATATGGAGCAAAATGCTCCATATCTGTGCATCGCGAAGCGTGCTGCCGGGCACGCAGTGAACAGTAACTCTTCCTCTCATTTCCCACCGAAGGTTTTTCTTAATTTCTCCAGCTCCCATGGCTGTTCTACCCAGTTCTCCACGTATCCGCAGTCGCAGCAGACGTAGCGGATCACCGGTATTTTTCCCAAGAGTGTCATTGTTGTGGTATAGATATTATTTCCGCTGGCATACCGGAAGTTATCCGGTATGCGTACAATGTTGTGTGATGCACACTTCGGACATTTATGTGTCTCCTTCATATTCTCTCACCTCTCACTTTCACTGCCAGCCAGCCCGCCTCCCCGGCAAGAAGACCAAGCATCACATAACTCATCACAGGCCATGTGCTGACCAGGACTGCACATAGGAGCATGATCACGGGCACGCAGTATTTCCTGGGATGATGGTACAGGTCACTTTCAATTTTCCATTTTGTCAGCGGAAATTTCCACTCCAGCGCTGTGAGAAGCAGGGCGCTGTGAAGGATAAAAAGCAGAGCGGTAAAGGCCTCTCCCATCCCCACTTCCGGGAACTGTACTGCACAGGAAAGGAAAAATACAGATTCCGGCACCAGTAAATTACATGCTATAAATATGCCATAAGGAACAGCAAACCGCCCAATCTGTCCGGGCAGCATGCGAATCCCCCGGCAGAGCCTGCGGTCTGAGGACAACAGAATCGACACCGGCGTGTTCAGGGACAACAGGGCAAATCCCATGGGCATCATGCTTATGCCGCCCATTTTAGGAATAAAAAAGGAGAACATCAGGCCAAGTCCGCACAGAGCCAGCGTGTTCACCATATAATTGCCGTGTGAGGCCATATACCGGAACAGGTACCGTAGTACATTTCCCTTTTTTCCGTCTCCTGTCAGGCTTCCCACCCGTTTTGCAGCTCCTGTACGGGACCGGCAGAGTAAGCAGGGGTCAGCTCTTCCAAGCAGCACCGCCAGTACGCCCATAGAGGCAAGCACCAGAAACATCCGGCTGTATTTTCCCGCTCCCAAAACAAGGAATCCTTCTCCCGCTGCCAGCACTGCTGCTGCCGGAAATCTTTTTTTACAAAGCAGCCAGTATCCCGCCGCCGTACAGAAGCAGACCTGAAACGCGCAGATAAGGCCGTTTACAAGTTTCCACGGCTCAAAGCCGGACACTGCCAGAAGAACGGTCAGCAGAAACGCTGTTTTCGTCACCACGGTATAGACGGCAAGGGCCGCAGCAAAGGCCCGCACTGCCTTACTGCCGGTAACCGGAAGCATCAGAACACCGCGCAGATCCACACGATTCTCCTCTGAAGACAGGGCTTTCCACATAACACCAGCCGAGAACACCAGCAGGATCAGATAAAAAATCTCTTCCCTGATGACTATGCTGCCCCAGACGGCATAAGTGGCGGTAACTCCGATCCCACAGTATAAAAAAGACCTACCAGCGCGTTCCCAGCGCTTACCCAGCAGCTTTTTTAAGAACACTGCAAAAGTCTCATACATGACGAAGCACCTCTCTTATATCCCCGTTTTCTTTCCATTCCCTGTCCTTAAGCTCCTCCATGCTTCCGTTCTTCAGAAGCAGAATCCTGTCCGCTGTAAGAGACACACTTTCCAGCACGTGGGAAGAAAAGAAAACCGTCCCGTGCTCCTTATATTCTTTGATCTGCGTATACAAAAATTCCGTACTCTGAAAATCCAGCCCGTTAACCGGTTCATCCAGGAAGAGAAGCTCCGGGCGCAGCGCAAATGCTGTGATGAGATACACTTTCTTTTTATTACCGGTGGACAGCTCTTTTATCAGTACATCTTCATATTTCTCAAAGGAAAACCCCTGCACCAGCGTTTCTATATCAGGAACCTGCCTCTTGTATGTGCCGAACACATAGGCCAGATATTCCCGAAATGTAAAATATCCGAAAGGCGCCTCCCCGTCAAAAACAGCATATCTGCGTGACATAAATGCAGGATTTCTCAAAGAGATATCTTCGCCCTCCCATTGGATGTGTTCTGCCTGAAACCGGTCATGAAGGCCGCAGAGACAATTGAGCAAGGTGGTCTTACCCGCACCGTTCAGCCCGATCATCCCCACTGCCTCATGTTCCTGTAACTGAAAGGTCAGATTCTGCAGAACCGGCTTCTCTTTCACATACCAGGCGGTAAGGCCTTTTACGGAAAATTCTGCTTTCATTTGTCCTCCCTGTCCTTTCCCAAATGATATGCCGAAAGAAGAAAACAAGCTCCCAGCACTATATACAGAATACCAAACCAGATATTTGCCGAGAGAAAGCTTACCAATGCTGCCAACAGCCAGATGATTCCAAAGAATAAACGAAAGTAATAATGACGCATATTTGATTCCTCCTCTTTGCTTTTTTCTATGGTCTTATCATAGCACAGAGGAATCCGCTGTACGGATTTGGGCGTAAATGGAGGCATTTTGTCCGCAAATGGAACCCTTACCTCTCCTCCTGTTCCCGGTAATGCATAACTGCCGCAGCGGTAAACACAGAGTCCTTCCAACTGTTTTGCAGGGTACCGTTATATTTTTCCACTGCGGCGGCAGCGCTCTTCAATCCCCATCCGTGAAGGGATTTGTCCTCTTTTGTGGTCATCCATTCCCCATTTTCCCGCACAGGCTGTTTTTCACAGGTATTTTGAACCTTTATGACCAGCATATGATTGATGCGCCGTATGGTCAGCCAAATGCTGCGTCTGCTGTCATCCTCTGCCTGCCCTGCCGCTTCCAGTGCATTGTCCAGCAGATTCCCGAGAACCGCACATAAATCAGCGCTGCGTATGCCCGTCTGCCTGGGAAATTCTATATTGATCTCCATATGGATCTGCTTTTCCTTTGCCGCCATCAATTTGCTGTTGATCAGGTAATCCATGGTTTCATCCCCGGTCCATACTGTTTTGGCAATCCTCTTGACAGGCCCCTGTATGTCCTCCAGATAAGCGGATGCCTCCTCTGTTTTTCCCTCCCTGAGAAGCTGTCCCAGAATTGTCATATGGTTGTGAAAATCATGAAAAAGCCTTGCATTACCCGCATAGATTTCATTGAGCCGCCTGTAATCCCTCTCTAAAAGCTCCTTCTGGGTAGATTTTAATTCTGCCAGCTCCTTTTCCCTCTCGTACTGCCTCTGCGTATAATACACCAGCATTCCCATGAGAAGGACCATGGCAAATATGAGAGGAGCCAGCATTTCCTCTTCTCCTATGGGAAGAATATTCTGCTCCGTGAGCGTCACTGTCAGTATCAGTCCCGCAACTGCGGTCCTGGACAGTATCTGCCGGACAGACTTCTCCTCCTCCCTTTTTTTATAAAGAAAAAAGGATAACACACCTGTGAGCACACAAACGATCCAGTCCGCAGCCAGATTTCCCCCTGTCCCTCTGCCCGGCAGGGTATCCATGCGCAGTATAACACCAATAGCTCCGCATAGGATAAACTTCCACAGGCTGAGTGCCATTGCATATTCTACAGCCAGAAACAGAGCCCTTTTTCTCCTGATTCCATAAATCCATGCTCCGGCAGATGCCGCCAGAATAACCTGCACAGTCAATATCGGAAATTCCGGCACTTTCAGTATAAAAAGAAGACCTGACAAGGCTGCCAGGAAAAACGCTGTCCCCAATACCGCTGTATGGCTTTTTTCTTTCCTGCCGCCGTCCCAGGTACGGATGAGAAAGAAGTACAGCAAAATGCAGATACTGTCTGTAAAAAAGCCGGAAACCAACACCATCCATCCCATCATATATGTGCCCCCCAATACGCTGTGATCTGTTCTTTTACCCCCTGCATATGGGAACGGCTGACAGGCAGCTCCTCCCCGTTCTTTAAAACCAGTGACTGCTTCTGTAGCTGCATAATGTGGATGATATTTGCGATACAACCCCTGTCCGTGAAAATAAATTCTTCTGCCTGCAGTTCCTCATATACCTGCTGCAGACTTTTCCGGACTTTCGAGATTCCCCTGGAAGTGTGAAACACAGAATTTTTTCCATCCTTCATAATGTAATAAATGTCACGATACATTACCTTTTCCAGGGAACTACCGTTTTTTATGGTATAGGAATCTCCCTCTTCAAGCAAAAGCAGCCTGACAGCGTCCGTGATGGCTGCTGTCAGGCGTTTTTCCATATCATTTTTCGGAACATAGCGGAATATGGCGAGTTCATATGCGTCAATGGCATATTCCAGATGGGAAGTGATGAAAATGATCTTCACATCCGGCAGAAAAGGCTTTATTTCTGCCGCCAGTTCCATGCCGTCCGTATCCGGCATCTCGATATCCAGAAGGATCAGATCATAATGAAATCCATCCTCGGAAATGTCATACAGCAGATTCCGGCTGCTTGTATAGGTCGTTATCTCTGCCGCGGCCCCGCAGGTCTTCAGGCACTGCCTGGTATATTTCTCCGACAGGGCAACTGCGGATGCCTCATCGTCACAGACTGCTATTTTCAGCATATCCTTCCCCCTCTTCGTCTCCGTCTTTCTTATATTATAGGGGATAGGATACGCTTGTGCAATGGCATAACCACTTTTGCCCGAAAACGCCTCGCGGTACAGCAAAACGTGAACCGTACTTTTAAATCTCCAGAACACCTGCTGCGTTCTTCATGGAAATCTTGTACAAAGCAAACTGATAGAGTCCTATCAGGGCAATGACTGTCAGCATCAATCCGGCAACTTTTATTTCACCCGTTGTCAGAATGCCGTCATTCTGCCACAGAAGGAGCAGCTCATATAAAAACATCAGAAGACATCCCATGATCGTAGGCAGTACAAAGGTTTTTGCCAACTGGCTTTTCAGAAGCCTGCGCAGGTATTTCTTATTTGCACCCAGCTTTTCCAGATCTTTGAATATCTGGCTGTTTTTCATGGCTGCGTTCTGGCTTCTTGTGTATAAGATAATACTTTCAGCAGCCAGGCATATCACAGCGATGTATGCAAACAGCAGTAAAAAGATGGCACGTCTCATAATACTGTTTTCCTTTTCCATCGGCACAATGGAGGGCTTGTAGAGCCAGTCTGCCTCTAAAGCAGGCCTTTTGCCGTCATAAATACCCGGAAGATCGTATCCATATTCCTCTCCCTGCACTTTTGCCTGATATGCATTGTATGCCCCAATATGATTCATGCTTTCGGGGGCCCTGCTGCAGAACTGTTCATAGAGATCTTTGCTGAATGCGTAGGTCTCTTTGCTGTCTTCCACCTGAAACAGTACCTGGCGGATAATCTTGTCTTGGCTGATATCTGCCTTCAGCTTTTCATAGTCCGCATCATTCAGGATATACCTGGAATCCTCACCATACCCTGCTCCTATCACAAGAGAGCGGTATATCTCCAGTCCGTCATATTCCATAGAAATAAAATCTTCTTCATTCTGCAGATAAAGCCTGGTTGTATCGTCAAATCTGTTAAAAATATTTTCATAGCCCGATTTTGACTGGATTACCCTGTAATGCCCCTCTGCAATCTCGGTCTCTTTTCCTGTCATGGCTTCAAACTGCGCTGCGCTGATACATTCGTAATAGAAATATTTTTCGTTGTATTCCTCAATCATATTATTATTTTCATCCATGTCCTCACGGTTTACACCGTCCCCCAGAACCTGGATAAATTCCGCCTCCCGGTAATCCTGCACAGATACCTGATACTTATCTGCCATGGCAAACACTTCTTCCTCTGACAGTTCATCTGCATCCATGGGATAGCGGTAAGAGATATCGTCTTCATATTCTCCGTAATTGTCACCTCCCTGAAGCGGCAGATAAAAGACGCCAAACTGTACTCCCATAAGCAGTAATGCGATCACCAGCATATTTCTGACAATGGAACCTCCCTGGAATTTTAACATGCCGTAGGATATCATGTTATCATAATATTTCTGCGCATTCTTTCCTTTCCTGTGTGAGGCAATGGAGTAGACCAAAATCCGGTAAAGCCCAACAGCGGCCAGAATATAAAACAAATTGGTCCAGGCCCCCATCCAGTGTCCGCTGATGTTAACGGAGAGGATAGGCACAAAATATCCTATAAAAACCCCCACAAGAATCATCACGATACCGGATATCAGGTAAGATAATGTGATGCCCTTTCGCAGCGGCTCCTGTTTGCGCTGCTCATTGATGATATCCATAACGTTGCTTCTCTTCATAAAACGCACACACATCACAGCCACACAGATAATCAGGAGCATGCAGTAGACAATTCCTCCTGCGATTCCCAAAAATGAGAGGGAGAAGTGGTTATCATTCCCGCTGCTTGCAATATGCTCAAAAATAACACCGATAACACTTGCAAGACCAATGCCAAGCAGAATTCCCACAACGGAGCATCTGACCATCATCTTGCCGATCTCTGTAAATAAAGCCCTGCCAAGCTTACTTTTCCCGGCACCAAGTGCAAGGAAAATCCCTGTCTCTCTGCTCTTATATCTCAAAAACAGACTTGCCGCGTAGATACTGAACATAATGCAGCCTGCTGCTGCAAGGAAGAAGATCATATCCGCTATTTTTCTGGAGTCCCCCCCATTCGGCAGTGTTTTCTGCACCAGGTCACTCCCATACATAACAAGATACGATGTGATCAAAAGAATGGACAGGGACATGCAGAACTGGAACTGCATATATTCCTTTTTGTTGTTTTTCCGTAATTTTGCAAATAATCCGCTCAGCTTCATTCTATTCACCACCGTTCATTTTTCTCAAAACATCTAAAAGCTCTTCCATGAATTCCCTGTGATTTCCATTACTGATCAATTCTGTATAGACGGTTCCGTCCTTCATCACGATCACCCGGTCACAGTAACTGGCAGAGAAACTGTCATGTGTCACCATAAATGTGGTTGCATTCAATTCCTTCTGCGCCTCCAGAAAAGCTCCGATCACTGCTTCGCTGGAACGGCTGTCCAGATTACCGGTAGGCTCATCCGCAAGGATCAGAAGCGGATTGTTCATCAGCGCTCTTGCCACTGCGGCACGCTGCTTCTGGCCGCCGGATATCTCTGCCGGAAATTTGCCGGCGATATCGGAGATCTCAAACATTTTCAGAAGCTTCTCCGCTTTTGTCTCCATCTGCCTGTACGGTTCCTGGTGGATGACTTTCGGAACACATACATTTTCAAAAACATTCAGCCCGTCCAGAAGCATAAAATCCTGAAAAACAAATCCCAGCTTTTCGTTTCTTATCTTGGCGATCTGCTCCTCTTTCATATTGGAAATATTGACCCCGTCCAGCAGGATTTCTCCTTTGTCGTGAGGGATGAAGCAGGAAATGCAGTTTAAAAGGGTTGTTTTCCCGGAACCGGACGGCCCCATAACTGCCACGAATTCGCCTTCCTCTATGGAAAATGAAACGTCCTTTAACACCTCGTAAGTGGTGTTCCCTGTCTTGTAGCTCTTGTATAAATGATTTACCTGTAACATATGTAATCCTCCCTGTTTTCTATAAATTTGTAGTCGTTCAAATATTTTGAACTGATACGGAAATTCAGCCGTTAAGAAGCTTTTGATGAGCCGGACGGCTGTTGTTTGTATGTATTTATTCTATCGAAAAAAGGGAATCGATTACAGATGAGTGAATGACAAGTTTGACATGATTTTTGTAAAGTTTTGCATTTGATGACAGATTTGTATTTTTTTAATTTAATAAAAACCGGAGAATGCCAAATGCATTCCCCGGTCAGAGTTCGCCTGTTCACTTCCTTCCTGTGCATATCTCCATGCAGAAAGACCGCAGCCTACGTTTATCTGTAATTTGCGGGTTCCGGCAGATAATCCTCCACGTTATCCATCGTAACCTTAGAATAAGGCAGATAGATATACTTATCCTTCTCGAACTTAATATCTTCCATCCCCTTACCTGACACAAGGGCAACTGCCAGCTCTGCCATAGCCTCTGCCTGTCCTTCTTTATCGTTATATACCGTTCCGGACATTTCCCCGTCCAGGACTGCCTGGAGTCCCACATCCGTGCCGTCGATCCCAAAAAATACCGGAAGGGCAGATTCTGAATAATTCAACTTCTTGTAGGCATCAATGGCGCCCAGCGCCATATCGTCATTGTTGGCTAAAACAAGCTCTATCTTATTCTGGTACTGACTGATCAGCAATAACATCCTGTTCTGTGCCTGGGCACGATTCCAGTTCGCGATTCCATAGCTCAGTTTCTCCAGTTCAATGCCGTTGTTTTTCAAGGTATCCACCGCGTTTTCCGTGCGGATGATGGCATCCTGATGGCCGGGTTCTCCTTCCAGCACTACATACTGGATCCTGCCGTCCTTGTTGCGGTCTATGCGGCTGTCTGCCTGTATTACGTCTACTGCCAGTTCCCCCTGCATGACTCCGGACTGCTTTGCCTCTGCGCCCACATAATAAAGACCGTCCCACTGCATCAGATCCTCAGCAACGGGTTCCCTGTTAAAAAATATGATAGGCACATTATTATCCCTGGCAAGGTCAATAATCTCCGATGGGTCCGCCCGATCCACCAGGTTTACACAGAGGACATTACAGCCCGCGTCAATCAGTTCCTTCACCTGGTCATTCTGGGTCCTCTGTGAACCGGCGGCGTCCCTAAGTGTCACAGTGGTCTTAAACTCCTCACTTCCATAGTCACTGAGCTTTTCTTTAAAACAAGTGATCAGCTCATCCAGGAAGGTATCACTCTGATTATAGCAGATCACCCCCGCGTGAACCTTGTCAGACACAGCCGGCTGCTGCTCTTGGCAGGCACATAAGAGCTGTGTACTCATGCAGAAGATCAATCCTGCTGCCAATATGTTTTTTCCTCTCATACTATACCCCTGATTTTTCCGGCCGCTTAAAGCGTACTCTACTGGCTCATTGTAAAAAGAACTTCCTGATTCTCTTTTGAAAACAGTGTATCCCTGCGGATCACCGTATAGGAAACAGTTCTGTTCTGCATCGTGTGAAAATAATCATCCAGACTTTCAGCCGTCTCGGTAAGACTTTGATATCCCACATTAAATTCATCGGGCACCACCAGGCATTCCGCAAAGCCTGTGTCCAGATAATATACCGCCTCCGTGGAATTGCCGATTCCATACACCAGAGCTCCGTGCAGATTCTTGGCTGCAGAATATTTACCGGCTGTCCTCAGACTGTTGTCATCCAGCGCAATGACAAAATCCACTCTCGAACGGAACTCCAGCGCATTTTCGTCTGTCTCCGAAAAGGAATCATATACAGACCAGCTTATCACAGCGCCTGTGTCTTTCAATCCATCGAGAAATCCTTTCTCCCGGTTGGCTGCCGCTTCCGAATCAGCGGTCTCTGAGAGGATTCCCACTGTCTTACCTTCTATATTTCCGCTGTAATCTTTCAGCAGTTCCTCCGCCAGGGCCGTGCCCATGGCATAGTGGTCCGGCTCTGTGACCGGCAGGGCGGAGTCCTCTTTTTTCTTTGACGCTGTACACCCTGCCAGCATGACAGGAACTTTCTTTTCCACATCTCTTAACATGTTTTCCGTGTCAGCATCCGGAGCGGGCTGTACTATAATTGCATCTGCCCCGTTCTCAATCTCGCGTTCGATCAGGCTCTTTTCCTCCTCTGCAGTCAGTGTGCCCCCCGTGCTGACGACAAACATTTCTATTTTCCGGTCCTCCGCTGCCATTCTGAGCCCGTATTTGAATGCGGACCACTGGTTGTCATCAGAATTTTGGATGATCACGGAGACCTTGTCAAGATCCCTGCCGTTTTTCTCCTGAAGCATGACAAAGGCCAGTACAATCACCATTGCGGCCAGAACCGCTTCTATCAGAATAAACAATCTTTTGCTGTTTTTCATCTCTATTTACCCTGTGTTTTCCTGTCAATCATTTCTTCCCGGCTGAAGATATAGCCCTTCTCCAGAATCCTGCTGTTTTCCTCCGTATAAGGAACCGCCGGCATACAGATGGAGACGGTGGTCCCCTCATCCGGTTCACTTTCAACGGTAAGGCCATATTCTTTTCCAAAGAGAATCTGGATGCGGTTGTTCACATTCACAAGGCCAACACCGGACCCGTGTTTATGCACCCGTTTGCTGTCCGTAAGGATAAGGCTCACCTCTTCCTCTGACATTCCGATTCCGTTGTCTGCCACCGAGAAAACAATATTTTCCCCTCTCATGGTTCCGGTCACCCTGATCTCTCCGCAGTCATCCATGCTGCTGACGCCATAGGCAATGGCATTTTCCAGAATCGGCTGTAGGATCAGCTTCACCGTACAATAGGAATATATGGAAGGATCCACGTCAAATGTAACGGAAAACGCGTTTTTATACCGGACCTTCTGGATATTCATATAGCTCTGGGCATGCTGCAGTTCATCTTTTACACTGATCACCGTGCGGCCCTTGGAAAGGCTGATCCGAAAGAGCCTTGCAAGCTGTGAGATCATAAATACAGCATCATCGTTCCGCTCCCCCTCCACCATCCACGTAATCGATTCCAGGGCATTGTATAAAAAGTGGGGATTGATCTGGCTCTGCAGAGCATCCAGCTCACTTTTTCTTCTTTCATTCTGTTCCAGCACGATTTTACGCATAAGGGTGTCAATCTGCTCATAGGACCGCTGTATGGAATCCCCCAGATGCCGGATTTCCAGGGAGCCTCCCGTATAAATCTCCGGCTTTTCCCCCGCCTCATATTCCATGACCGAGTTATTCAGTTTCAAAATAGGGCTGGAAATCCTGACAGACACAACGCGGTTGATGATCACAAGCATCATTGCCATCAAGAGCATGAGCACCATGATAAAATACCGGATATTGACCATTCCGTGTGTAAATGTGGAATAAGGGATCACTCCGACCAGCTTCCATCCGGTGTAGCTTATGGTGTTGACGATCACCTTGCGGTGTTCCCCCTCAAAGGTCTCGTCGTAGACACCGTCCTTGTATTTTGCGGCTGTTTTACTGTTCTCACTGCCGATTCCATCGCTGATCTGTATCTGCCGCATGTGATAGATAATTTCCCCGTTGCTGTCGCACAGATAATAATATTGTCCGTTGTTCAGGGTATTGATCTGTTTCATCATCCGGGAGATATTGGAATAATCCATATCCACAAGCAGGACACCTAACTGGGAATCCCCCTTATTGGTCAGCTCAACCACGCGGCTCAGAGAAATCACCCAGTAATACCGGAAGGTGCCGTCATCAAACAGGTTCTGGATATGGGGTGTGGAAAAATGCATATTTTCCATTTCCCCCATAGCACGTTTGAACCAGTCCTGCCTGGTCACATCCGGGTCCTCTTTCTGGGACGCAAGGGGTTCCGCTGCCATCAGGCTGCCGTAATTATTGTAAATGGCAATGCTGCGCAGGCTGTCTCTGTTCGCCTCATACAAAAGATTCATCCCTCTCTGGATATCCATATCCTGATTGGACAGATCATTTTCTTTTATAACGTTATAATAGACCGCGTCTGAAATCTGCCGCATACTGCCCAGGTAATCTTCCAGATTCTCTCCTGCCTGTTCCATCAGTTTCTGCGTGCTTTGTATGATCTCCTGCCGGGATAAAACGGAAAATCTGATGTACATCACGATTCCCAGGATCAGCATGATGGAAATAGATATAACGGAGATGGCAAACATGATCGTTGACTGTATGCCCCTGGGCTTCGCGCTTTTCAAACGTCCGAAAAACTTATTTTTCACTTTCTGTATGCTCCGTTCTGTACTTTGAAGGTGACACTCCAAACCGCCTCTTAAATACATAACTAAAATAGTTGGGATCTGTGTACCCCACACTCTTTGCTATGATATAACTTTTCTCATTTGTCTCGATCAGCAGGCGTGACGCCCGGTCCATCCGGTAATCCGTCAGACAGCCGATAAAGGAATTGCCGGTCTCTTTTTTAAAAATCGTAGAAAAATAGGAATTTGACACGCCCAGAACCTCACAGATATTGTCCAGTGAAAGTTCCTCATCCGAATAGTTGCTGCGGATATATTCCATGGCTCTGGATACAATGGATTTCGTGGACCTGCTTCTGGCACTGATCAATTTTTCACGGAAGGACAGGCTGAGATCAGCGAGCCATTTCCGCAGCGCATCAGGTCCCAGATCAAGAAGGCTGCCATACAGTGTCCGCATATCCCCCGAAAAATCCTCCGGCGCAATATCATTATTTGCAGAAAATCGGTACAGAGCACTTACCAGTTCCATGATATCAATGTGGTGCTGCTGCAGGGATTTTGCAGGAAAAGAGATATGATCCAGATACTGATTGACTGCCCGGACAACATCATCGGCTGACTTTAAACGGATCATTTTAAACAGTTCAGACAGTTCCGCGTCGCTGGCGAAATCCGTTGTGCTCATCTCCTGGGGAGCGATCTCCTTCATATTGATCGCCCTGGAGGCACCATAGATCACCCGGTAGGAAACCGCCTCCCTGGCACCGCTGTAAGACTGGGGCAGATCCATGATATTTCTGCAGACCTGGCCGATTCCCACTGTGACCACAGCGCCGATGATACGATGTGCATATCTGCAGAACCTGTCACATTCATCGGTCAATTCCGAGACTTCATATTCATTTTTAAGCTGTGCGATCAGAATGGTATTTCCCAGATAAGAAAAGCATTTTGCCTGCCACTTTTCGCCCAGACGTTCCCTGGCCTGGTTATGGACAGACGTGGACAGCAGCAAAGGATTCATATCCTTCGGCACCTGACTGGATGATGTATGTATGACAAGACAGCAGAAACATGGTCCCGGAAAAGAAATCTGATAATCTGTGAGATACTTCGGGATCTCATCTTCATGGATCCTTCCCTCCACCAGCGTGGAGTAAAAGTTCGCCTGCAGAAGAGGCAGGGACTCCATATAACATTTCTGCAGGATTTCCACATTTCGTTTTTCACTGATCTCCTGATCCAGTTTTATTTTGAGCTGGGTGAGCACATTGGTCAGTTCTATGGAATTGACCGGTTTCAGAATATACTCCTCCACCTCCAGGTGGACAGCCTCTTTCGCATATTCAAATTCATCAAATCCCGTGAAGATCAGGATTTTGGTTGCCGGATATTCTGTTTTAATGCGGTTGGACAGCTCCATGCCGTCCATGTAGGGCATTTTGATATCGGTCATCACCACATCGGGCTGGAATTCCTCCATCATTTCCAGGGCTTTCATGCCATTGTTGGCATATCCGATGACTGAGAAGCCCAGGCCTTCCCAGTTGATTTTTTTCATGATGACCTGAATCACTTCTTCCTCATCATCTACCAAAAGCACTGCGTATGTATCCATATCTTTTGTCTCCATGTGCGTGTATATCCGCCTTGTATTGTAATAGTATAGCAAATCCAAAAATAAATGTAAACGTCAGCCTTTCCAAAATCGACCAAAAGGGTCAGAACAATCTCTGACCCTTTTGGCAAGTATATCTATTTATTTCTTCTGCACATATTTCAGACAGTCAAGTGTTACAGCCGCAATGATGATGATACCTTCAAATACAAACTGAAGGTTCGTATCAATACCTAGAATGGTAAGGGAATAGGTAAGCGCTGTGAAGATCATAACACCAACTACCACGCCTGAGATCTTACCGATACCACCGGTAAAGGATACACCGCCCACAACACAGGCTGCGATCGCATCCATCTCCCAGCCCTGACCATAGGCTGCGGAACCGGAGCCAACCATTCGTGCGCATTCAAGCCAGGAACCGAATCCGTAAAGAATACCTGCCAGAATGAAAGCCCCGACCGTTACACCGAATACAGAAATACCCGAAACTGCCGCTGCCTCCGGGTTGCCGCCCACTGCGTACAGGTTTTTGCCGAAGGTTGTCTTGTTCCAGATGAACCACACAATTGCGATTGCTGCAACTGCCCAGATAATGATGGTGGGGAAACCGTTTAGTTTAGGAATGATCATATTGGGTATCGTGGGCTCAATGGCACCGAAGGATACACCTTTAGTCGCGTATGTAACAAGTCCGAAGATGACCAGCATGTTCGCCATGGTCGATATAAACGGATGCATTTTAAATCTGGCTGTAAAAAAGCCTGCGATTGCTGTGAAGAAGGTACATAACACGATACACACCAACAGAGCCAGGATCACTCTCACACCAATAGGCATCCCTGTAAAATCAAACACATGTCCGAAAACCGCGCCTGTATTAATGCCCTGATGCATGATGATCGTTGCGGTTGTCATACCCATACCAACCATACGGCCAATGGACAGGTCCGTACCGGTAAGGAGGATCAGTCCGGCAACGCCCAGCGCCAGGAACATCCTGGGGGAAGCCTGCTGAAGAATGTTTAATACATTGTTATAGGTAAGCAGAGGTACATTTTTTACCATAGGTGTGATCGCACACAGCATGATAAAGATCAGAATGATGGCAATATACAATCCGTTCTGCAGAAGAAAGGCTCTGCGGTTGAATGTATATTTATAATTTTCCCATTTCTGCGCTCTTGACTCCACAAAGGTGAATTTTGACATCCGAAGCATATCAATCAGATGATATTTGTAGTTATATGCCATATGTCTTCTGTCTTTTACCTGCTGAAGGTCCTTTTCCAACTGCATTTTGGCGTCAAACAGCCGGTTCTTATAAACATACTTTTCATCCTTTATCTCCTGATGATCCGTAAGTTTTGACATGATCTGCTGATGCTCTTTTTCCAGTTCCGCAATCCTTCTGCGGTGTTTTTCCTGGACGGCTGCTTTTTCCTGCTCACAGCTTTCTTTGACCGGCTGATAATAATCCCTGTCAAAATGCGTTTTGAGATATGCCTCCGCGTCGGAGATCAGTTTTGAAACCTCATCTTTATTTTTTGCCTCGACCGCCTTTGCCTTCTCCATCTCTGTCCGGATTTTGGCAATCTCGGCATCTTTCTCTTCTTTTGTAAAATTACGGTCTCTCTTTATACTGTCGATTTTATTCTGAAGAGAGATCACTTTGTCTATTCCATCCACTCTGAAGCTGTCGATCTTTGCCTGAATCTTGCCGACATAATCCTCGATTGGCTGACGCAGCTGTATTTCCTGTTCAGCCGTAAGAATCTTACTGTTTCCTTTCGCCATATCCTTCCATCTCCCTCATTATAGGTATTTTGCGCTGAGTCTTAAAAGTTCTTCCTGATCTGTCTCTTTTGTGTTCACGATTCCGGAAAGGTGTCCGTTTGACATGACTCCAATGCGGTTCGTGATTCCCAGAATCTCGGGCATTTCAGAAGAGACAACAATGACGGTCTTTCCCTGTTTTGCCATATTGATGATCAGCTCGTAAATCTCGTATTTCGCACCCACGTCAATTCCTCTCGTCGGCTCGTCCATCATGAAAATCTGGGGACCGCGCTCCAGCCATTTTCCGAAAATGACCTTCTGCTGATTGCCGCCGGAGAGGCTTGAGATCATATCATCCGGGCCCATGCACTTGGTATGCATGATTTTGATCTCGTTTGCCGTTGCCTTGATCATTTTTGAATCGGAGAGTGCCACCCCCGACTTATACTGTTCCAGGTTGGCGATCGTAGTGTTAAACGTAAGGTCTCCTTTCAAAAAAAGGCCGTTTGCTTTCCGCTCCTCTGTTATCATGGCAAATCCATGTTCCATGGCTTCCTTGGCGCTGCTGAAATTCATCAGACGGTTATTAAAATAAACACGCCCGGCCGCCCTGGTGCGCACACCGAAGATGGTTTCCAGAAGCTCTGTCCTGCCTGCCCCAACCAGGCCGTACAACCCGAAAATCTCGCCTTCTCTTACGTCAAATGAAATATCCTGTAAATGAGGTTCAAACTTTGTGGACAAATGCTGAATGGACAGAATCACATCCTTTGGCGTATTGTCAACCGGCGGGAATCTGTTTTCAAGAGAACGTCCAACCATAGCTGCAATAAGTTCATTCATATCTGTGTCTTTGGAACTCTTTGTCATGACCAGATTACCGTCACGGAGTACGGATATCTCATCACAGATCTCAAAGATCTCATCCATTTTATGAGAGATATAGATCAGGGAGATTCCCTGCTCTTTTAACATTCTCATCATCTCAAAGAGCTTATCCACCTCCTGTACTGTCAGTGAGGATGTAGGCTCATCGAGAACGATCACTTTTGAGTTATAGGAAATTGCTTTTGCGATCTCACACATCTGTCTCTGTGATACAGACATATGACGCATGGACTGTGTGAGGTTTACGGTCATGCCCAGTTTTCTGAAAAGCTCTGAGGCTTCTTTTTTCATTCTGCCCTCGTCGATCACTCCCATGGAATTGGTGGGATAACGTCCGAGGAACAGGTTATCGATCACATTTCGTTCCAGACACTGGTTCAATTCCTGATGAACCATTGCGATACCGTTCTCAAGAGCATCTTTCGGTCCGGAAAAGCTCACTTCCCTGCCTTCAAGGAAGATATTGCCCTCATCCTTCTGATAGGTACCGAAAAGACACTTCATCATTGTGGACTTACCAGCACCATTCTCACCCATAAGCCCCATGACCGTTCCGCGCTTCACATCCAGGTTGATATGGTCCAGCACTCTGTTTCGGCCAAAGGACTTGCTCATACCGCGTATGGATAAGACGATATCATCTTTCTTATCTTCCATATATTTTTACTCCTGTATGATTTTTATAGTCATAAACAATAGAAAACATGCTTCGCAGGCTTTCTATTTTCGTAAATTATTAGGGAGAATTTCTTCTCCCTAATAGTCTGCATTTCAATGGATATTGTAACTACTCTTTTGCACGGTCAGCGCAGTAAATGCGCAGACCTGACTGAACAGTTATTGGATATTACTGATTAAGCAAGGATGTATAAGAAGCTGCATTGTCTGTCTTCACCATGTTGATGGCAAATGCATCGTACTGGCTTGGATTTCCGAGACGGTTTGTGATATTGGACTCTGTCTGTCCGTCACCGCCGATGTAATCCACATCCAGGTTAAGAAGACCATCATAGTTCTGAAGAAGCGGCTGGTATGTTGAGCTTAAGAAGTTATCGGATGCATTGTAGATGTCAAGCCATACCTTCTTTGTAGGATGTGAACTTTCCTCAAGCTGAGTGGAAACCGGCTCATAAACCTTTGTGGAATCTGTGAAGTCCTGGTAGTTGTCAGCAGTAACTGCTACATTCAGTGCGTAGTAGGAACGTTCGTCCTCTTTGTATACATATACGTCATCGCCCAGAACATTGCCTGCTTCATCCGCTGTGCCGATACCGGTGTCAATGTCTGCTCCGTCAAGGGCGTTGCGCAGAACACGAAGGGTCAGGTATGCCTGAACATCTGCATGCTGGCTGATCGTTCCGCCGTATCCTTCCGCGATAGCTGCTACCGCGTCGTTGTTTGCATCGTATCCGAAGGTCGGAACCTTGTTGTCCTTTGACCATGCATTGAACATGGACATGCCCATACCATCATTATTGGAAACAACAACATCAATCTCCTCACCAAAGGAGGATGCCCATGTTCCGATTGCATTGCCTGCTGTAGCCGCATCCCATGTAGCACCTGCGGAGTTCTTCATCTCCTGGGAAGCCAGCTCACGGATCGTATAGGTCTTGCCGCCTGCTTCTATGGAACCATCCTGTACGGCTGCTGCTGATCCGTCTGAATTTGTTCCGACCGGTTCACTGTTGATATCGCCGTCTTTGTCGATTCCTGTGCCAAGGGCTTTCCGAACACCTCTTGTACGAGCAATGGAATCATTATGTCCGATATCACCGATCGCCAGAACGTATCCGATCACGCCGTCACCGTTGCGGTCGATTTTATCAATATTTTTCTCGATGTAGTCTTTTACCATTTGGCCCTGAAGCTCAGCGCCCTGGTTTGCATCGAATCCGACATAATATGTATTGTCATTATATGAAAGTGCTGTCATATCAAGTGCCCCGGTAGAACTGTTGGACGGCTGGCGGTTAAACCATACTAAAGGTTTGTCTTTGTTTGCCACGTCTGATGTCTCGGCTGCCGGTTCCTCTGTTTCTGTCTTTTTTGTTGTGTCTGTCTTTTCTGACGAAGAACCGCCAGAGCCGCATGCTGTAGCTGAAAGTCCAAAAAGTACCGCCATTGTGATCAAAACAATTTTTTTCTTCATATACTTATTCTCTCCCTTTCCTTTGACACTTTTTTCCGTGTTCTTTGTTTTTGTTGATATTGACAGTATATCTGATGTAAGAGAAAGAAAACATAGAATATTTTTCTATGAACATTAAAATTTTTAAGGTTGGATTTGGTATTTATGACAATAGTGCAGGTGTTTTTGTCTACAGTTGCAGATTCCCCATATATGTGAGAAGATTAAGACAGTACCAAACAATAAAGGAAAAGTGAAAAAGGACGGTGTAAATAAATGAAACGTATATTTTTTGTAGAAGATGATTTGAGTTTGATCAATGGTCTGTCTTTTGCCATCAAAAAACAAGGATACGAAACAGACATAGCCCGCACATATCTTGAGGCGGAGAAAATGTGGATAAACGGTAAATATGACTTAGTCATTTTAGATGTCTCTCTCCCCGATGGTTCCGGCTATGATTTATGTAAAAATATCCGCAAAACATCAAAGGTGCCGATCATCTTTCTCACCGCGGCTGACGAGGAGACGGATATCATCATGGGACTTGATATCGGCGGTGATGATTACATCACAAAGCCCTTCAAGCTAGCTGTATTCCTGTCCCGGATCAATGCCCTGCTCCGCAGGAGTGACAATTTTAACCGGGCCGATGCCGAGCTTGATTCCAACGGGATAAAAGTTCAGCTCTTAAAGGGCGAAGTCTATAAAGATAATGAACTGCTTGACGTAACGGCAAGTGAATATAAACTCTTGTGTTTGTTTATGCAAAACCCGGACATTGTCCTTTCGCCTGAACAGATTTTAAGTAAACTCTGGGATTGTGATGAAAAGTACATTGACAGCAACACGCTTACCGTTTATATCCGCAGACTCCGCACAAAGATTGAAGATAACCCCAGCCAGCCGAAGAAGATCGTGACCGTCCGGCGTATGGGATACAAATGGAATACTGTGGATTAAAACGTGGAGGTGCAAAGTGAAAATACTTGTGAATAGAAAAATCAAATTATTTTTTTCCCTGTCCGTTCTGTCTGTCATAATCTTTTCCCTGCTTTCTGTTCTCTTGATCTGTTTGAACGTGAAACATGCAGCTATATATGTGCTGGCCCTATCTCTGTGCATGGTTTTCTTTATACTGGCAGTTGGGTATTGGTATTTCAATGACCAAAATAAGATCATGGAAGATGCGGTCACACAGATGAAAGAATATGTGTCCGGAAATGAAAACGCGCGTATTGAATGTAACGACGAAGGCGAATTATACCGGTTATTCCACGAGGTCAATGCGCTGGCAGCCATCCTGAATGCTCATGTTGACAATGAGAAGGCAACAAAGAAATTTTTAAAAAACATAATATCCGATATTTCCCATCAGCTAAAAACACCGCTCGCTGCCCTTAATATCTACAATGGGATATTACAGGAAGAAGCAGTGGAATACCCCACAATCAAAGAATTTGTGGATTTTTCGGAACAGGAGCTGGACAGAATAGAAACTCTTGTACAGAACCTGTTGAAGATCACAAAACTGGATTCCGGTACAATCGTGCTGGAAAAAAAGGCAGAAAATATATCCGAGATGATGAGCAAGATTGAAAGCCACTTTTCCTACCGTGCAGAACAGGAAGAAAAGAACTTCTCTCTTTTTGGTGATGACACCGTCACATTATTGTGTGACCATACCTGGATGATGGAAGCAGTCAGTAATATAGTAAAAAATGCTTTTGACCATACGGAAAAGGGAAATACCATATCGGTTGAATGGAAACAGTCCGCATCGGTTGTCCAGATCATAGTGAAGGATAACGGAAGCGGCATTCACCCGGAGGATTTACATTATATATTTAAAAGATTTTACCGAAGCCGCTTCTCCAAAGATACCCAGGGTATCGGACTTGGGCTGTCTCTTGCAAAGGCTATTGTGGAAGCACACAGCGGAACCATTGAGGTTGACAGTGAACTGGGAGCAGGTACCACATTTACACTCAGTTTCTTAATTCCTACAAAATTGTAGGCTTATTGTCATCTGCCAGTAAGGTTCACATGGTAGACTTTCCTTATCAAGAAAGAAAGAGGTGTTTCATTATGGACTTATTGGAAGTCAAATCCATTTCAAAAACTTATGGCAGCGGCGAAACAGCCGTACACGCTTTGAAAAAGGTCAGCTTTTCCATACCAAAAGGTGAATTTGTGGCAGTGGTCGGTGAGTCAGGTTCCGGCAAAAGTACACTTCTCAACATGCTGGGCGCCCTGGACACCCCAACCTCCGGCAAGGTCATTATCGACGGTAAGGATACTTTTTCCATGAAAGAGCATAACCTTACGGTTTTCCGGCGCCGGAATATCGGCTTTATCTTCCAGGCGTTTAACCTGATTCCGGAACTGACAGTGGAGCAAAATATCATTTTCCCTGTGCTTCTTGACTATCAGAAGCCCAACAAAAAATATCTGGAGGAGCTTCTTCATGTGCTCAATCTGGAAAAACGCCGCCATCACCTTCCCAGTCAGCTATCCGGCGGCCAGCAGCAGCGAGTGGCCATAGGGCGTGCATTGATCACCCGGCCCTCCCTCATCCTGGCGGATGAGCCTACCGGAAACCTGGACTCTCAAAACAGCAGTGAAGTAATCGCGCTCCTGAAAGAAGCATCGAAAAAATATGAGCAGACCATTATCATGATCACACACAATCGGAGTATCGCACAGACGGCTGACCGTGTATTACAGGTAACGGATGGTGTACTGACCGATCTGGGGAGGTGCCATGAATGAAAAGCTATCTGAACCTTGTTCCCATTTCAGCGAAAGTGCATAAACGGCAGAATCGGATGACAATATTATGCATCATCATATCCGTACTGCTGGTGACAACTATTTTCAGCGGAGCGGATATGATGATCCGGACAGAAAGTATCTTTTTGCAGAAAAAGCATGGCAGCTGGCATATTCAGTTAGAAAATCCGCCAAAGGAAGCCGCAGATAAGATCATCAGGCGCCCTGATGTTACCGCCGTGGGATGGTCAGAGAAATTTAATGATGACGCAGAACTGCCTTATTACATCGGTGAAAAAAAAGCAGTCCTGTGCGGCACCGATGAAACCTATATGACCCGGCTTACAGATGGACTTGAGGAAGGCAGTTTTCCGCAGAAGGATAACGAGATTCTCCTCAGCAGCAATGCAAAGATTGCTCTCCATGCACAGATTGGCGAAAGCATAACCTTACGCACCCCTGCCGGTGATACAGACTTTATTGTGTCCGGTTTTGGCTCTGATGAAAAAGAGTATTATCAGGGACAGACCTATCTGGTGGCCGTATACATGACACGGAATGCTTTTACCGGAATCATGGAACAAAATGGCATAAAAAACAATCCATTCTGTTATATCCAGTATCAGGATGCCGGCAAGGCTGAAAAATCCATGTCGGATTTACAGGAACAATATCAGCTTCCGAAGGAAAGTATCTCTGAAAATACGGCGGTCATGGGGATTGCAGGAAAAAGTAAGAATACGTCCATAATGAGTTTCTACGGGATAGCGGCTGTTTTATTTGTACTGGTGTTGTCAGCAGGGGTATTGATGATTTCCAGCAGTATGAACAGCAATGTGGCCCAGCGGACAAAATTCTTTGGTATGATGCGCTGTATCGGTGCAAGCCGCAGCCAGATCATTCGTTTTGTCCGGCTGGAGGCTCTGAGCTGGTGTAAAACCGCCGTGCCTGTAGGCATGGTTCTGGGCACAGCAGTCAGTTGGGTACTTTGCGCGATACTGCACTATGGCATTGGCGGTGAATTCTCCGTGATGCCGGTATTTGCACTCAGTCCTGTCGGACTCATAAGCGGTGCGGTGGTTGGTGTGGTAACTGTGCTTCTGGCGGCTCGTTCCCCGGCAAAACGCGCTGCCAAGGTTTCCCCGATGGCAGCAGTCTCAGGCAATGGGGAGACAAAGCCCTCTGTAAAACATGCGGTTAAATCAGGGTTCGGCAAAATCGAGTGGACATTAGGTGTTCATCATGCCATAGCTTCCAAAAGAAACTGGCTTATGATGACAGCGTCCTTTTCCCTCATTATCATTCTGTTTCTCTGCTTTTTTGTAGGAATCGATTTTGCAGGCCAGCTTCTTCCGTCTTTTCGTTCCTGGCAGCCGGATATCAGTCTGAACGGTTATGCCAATTCTCTGGTACTTGACCGGCAGCTCAGTGATGAAATCAGTCAGATACCTGGTGTTTCACATGTATTCGGCAGTTCCTACATCAATAAGGTTCCGGTGACCTCCTCACGGGAGGGCATTGAGAATATTAATCTGGTTTCCTATACTGACTATCTGCTGGATGGCTCAAAAGACAGAGTCGTTCAGGGCGATATTTCCACAATCTATGGTGACAGCAATTGTGTCATGATCATCCGCAATAAGGACAATCCAATGAAAGTGGGCGATACCATCCGGATTGGCGAAAATGAGATGAAGATCACCTGCGCCGTATCAGACGGTTTATATCCAAGCGAAATGGGCGTAATATGTTCCCAGGAAACCTTTGACCGGCTGATGGGGGAACAAAATTATAGTCTGATCTGTATACAGCTCGATAAAGATGCCACGGAGAAAACCGTGCAGAAGATCAGTGATCTTACACAAGACGATGTGATTTTTACAGATAACCGACAAAGTAATCAGGAAATCAAGGCTACCTATCTGGCCACGCGTTTCATTGGTTATGGTTTTCTGGCAGTGGTTGCCATGATTACGCTGTTTAATATTATCAACAGTATTTCCATGAGTGTGACCGCCAGGATAAAACAGTACGGTGCCATGCGGGCTGTCGGCATGGACGGAAACCAGCTCACCGGGATGATTGCCGCCGAGACTTTTACCTATGCGGTTTCCGGCCTGATCGTCGGTTGTGTGATCGGACTTTTGCTCAGCGGTTTCCTGCATGTCAGACTGCTCACACATTTCTTCGGGATTCCATGGGAATTCCCGGTAGTCTTACTGGGCGTGATCATTGTGTTTATTCTGGTCTCTGCCGCCGCCGCTGTCTATGCTCCCGCCAAACGACTGCGGAATATGGTTGTTACGGAAACTATAAATGAACTGTAAGGAGGAATTATGTTAAAGCGCAGATTTATTCCTGCATTGCTGCTCGTGGTGACGTTTATGTTCTGTCTCACCGGATGTTCCGATATTGGCCGCGGCTTACTGAATGAGTTAGAAGATAATAAGGAAGGAATAAAAAGTGAACTGGGAGAACTGAAAGACGGTTTGAAGGCTGAAATCAATGAATGGATGGGCTTTGCCAGCAAATATGCCATAACGAAAGACAAAGATTTGAAGGGTGAACGAAAACTTGGCGTTGATGAATATGCCGGAAGTTATGAAGCATCCTATACACAGTTTAATGGAAAGGAGTATATCTTCGGTGGTACTTTGCTGAAACGTGAGTTCGGCACTGCACTGAAAGCAGCTTACTCACTAAAGATCCAATCCGGTACTGCAGCCTTATATTGGCTGGGCAGTCCTGACAGCCATATCATTTCCGGAGATAAGGAGGTTTATATGATTACAAAAGCAACTGCTGATGATGTTTATGAATTTACAATGACCGCCGGGGATAATTTTATTGTTTTGGAGGGCAATGACTTTACCGGCAGCCTGTCACTAAAAGTAGAATGAGGAATAAAAATCCTTTTGGAAAAACTGTTTCATCCGGAATTATATGGCTTGGCTGTGCGCTCTCCTGTTTATTGCTGGTGCCTGTCTGCATACTTTTTGTGATAATTGATGTTCTTATTGAAATCATAAACACATTCCTGCGTTTCGCAGAGGGGAGAAAAAATAGATGAAGATTCTGGTGCTTTTATTATTTTTATTATTCATCTTAATATGGGTGATTGGGTTTCTGTTCTCACATAAAATTGCTCTGGGGATATTGGTTGCTGTTATTATTCTCTGCCGGATGAAAAAAAGTCAAAAATTATAAAAGGTTAAAATGTCGTAATCTGGAGGAAAAACAAGTGGGGGGTATGTTTTTCTTTCAGATTACTTTTATTTTACTGTTTTGTACAATAACTTCTCAATAAATAATTTCACACTTCCAACTCTGTAAATTTTTACTTCACAGCTCGTTTTATGCTACCAATTAAATTTGAAATTGCAATTCTTCTCTGCATATTTTCTCTCCTCATTATTCAGATGCTACATATGGCGTAACATGGATTTCTGCTATCCTTTCACCCTTAATCTGCCAAAATACTATTGTAACCTCCACCCCGAATAAGTTATAATCTTATAATATAATTCTTAAATATACATTAACACTGAAAGGATTACTGACCTATGCTGAATCTGGTAATCTGCGATGATGAGCGGACACTGCGGAATGATTTGAGAAAAGTATTGGAAACAGAGCTGGAACTGTGCGGGGAGACATTTAAGATTGCGGAATTTGACTGCGGAGAATCACTTGTCCGTGCGCTTAACGACTCTGTGTTTGATATTATATTTCTGGATATAGAGATGAAGGATTTGGACGGCGTTGCAACCGCGAGGGAGATAAGGAAAAGGACTTCCGCACCGGAGATTATTTTTGTTACCTCCTATCCTGACTTTGTATTCCAGGGATATGAGGTACAGGCCCTCAATTACATATTGAAACCATATCAGAAAGAGAAGATCATCTCTGTCCTGCATACCGCCCTGGAACGCCTGGGCAGGGATTCTGAAAAATATTATATGGTGGAATCCAGGGGACAGACCCTGCGCCTTCCCTTAAGCCGGATAAAATATTTCTTCAGTGACCGGCGGTCCGTAAACGCTGTCACAGCAGAGGAGACCCATACCTTTTACGGAAAGCTTTCCGAACTGGAGACAGAACTGCCTGAAAATTTCGTGCGGATCCATAACCGTTACCTTGTGAATCTGAAATATGTACAGTCCATACAGGGAAATTCCGTCCAGATGGCTGGGGAAGAATTTCCGGTGAGCCGTTCCTGCAAACAGGATCTGGCGATTGCCTTTGCAAAATATATGCTGAACTAAGCAGAAAAGGAGCAAGAAAAATGAATAAAAAAACAAAAATGATCATAGAAGAATACACCGCCTCCCAGACACAAACAGCTGAAACGCTTCTCATGGAGCTTGGAAAAATCCCGGCCCCCAGTCACCAGGAAGACAAACGTGCCGTATTCTGCCGGGACTGGCTTCTCTCCCAGGGAGCCGAAGATGTTACGATTGACGCTGCTAAAAATGTGGTGTGTAAAATTGGTGTAAAAAAAGATACGGATCTTATTGTATTTATGGCACATATGGATATCGTTTTTCCTGACCTTGAACCTCTGACTATGAAACAGGAAGGCAGAAGACTGTATGCACCCGGAATCGGGGATGACACTGCCAATCTGGTCAATCTTCTCATGGCAGCAAAATTTCTTCTGCAGAATAAACCGAAAATGAATACCGGATTCCTCATCGTCGCCAACGCCTGCGAAGAAGGTCTGGGTAATCTGGACGGATGTAAAGAGATCTTCCGCACTTATGGCAGTCAGATACGGGCATTTTATTCCTTTGACGGCAGCCTGTCCAACTGCACCTGTGAAGCTGTAGGCTCTTACCGGTACAAAATCACCGTAAAAACAGCAGGCGGACATTCCTGGTCTGATTTCGGCACTCCCAATGCCATTGAAATCCTGTGCAGGTTAGTTGAAAAATTATATCATGTGCAGGTTCCCACAGAAGCCAGGACTACCTATAATGTGGGCTATATCCAGGGCGGCACTACTGTCAATTCCATTGCGCAGGAGGCATCCGTATTATATGAATTCCGCTCCACCAGCCAAAAATGCCTGAAGATCATGCAGCAAAACTTTGACGACATCCTTGAAGACATGAAAGGTGCATTTACCATTGAAACTGAGCTTATGGGCGTACGTCCCGGAAACGGAGACATTTCCGCAGAGGCATTAAAAGCCTTCACAGAAAAAAATGCTGAGATCATCCAAATGTTCTGTCCCGGAGAAATCGACTACAATGCCGCTTCCACGGACTCCAATATTCCTCTCTCCCTGGGTATTTCAGCCAACACCATCGGAACCATTGCCGGAAAAAATGCCCATACCAGAGAAGAATGGGTGGACCTGGATTCCATTCCGACAGGAATGAAGATTGCGCTTGGATTAATGCTGCAGTATACAGAACTGTGAGCAGCCGCGGCTGTCCATGTAAAGCTGCCATTATTTTATACAAGCTTAGGAGGATAAAATGACATCTCAACTAATCTATTGGCTGGAATACATCGTCAATTTCACAGGTACCATTGCCTATGTATTTTTCCTTTACCTTCTGATTCGCCGTTTTCTCATACTCCGAAGTGAAAGGAAGCTTTTTATCCTGGCATCCTTTCTGATGCTGACCACCTTATCCGGACCCATCATATATCCGGAGGAGCTGACCGGAACCATTTCGGTTCTTTTCCTCTTTCTGTTGTATCTGCTGATATTCTTTAAAGGGAAAATACTGGAGCGTGTTTCTGTTTGTATAGTATTGTATCCAATACTGGTGACTCTTAATTTTATAACTGAAAATATTGGTTTCCAGATCTGGCTGGCCAATAGGGATATGTCCCCATTGGCACAGACTGCTCTGCATTCTTTTACCACCTATCTTCGTATCCCTGCCTGGTTTCTGATCTGGCTGCTTTGCCGCAGATGGGTCCCCAGGGCCAGGGAGCTGACAGAACGTATGTGGCTTGTCATAGATATCATCTGCCTCGCTTCGGCGATTGGTCTTATTACTTTTATCTATAACTCTCCCCAGGAGGGAGCCCATACCACATATCCCGCCTGTATCGCCTGCATTCTGACCAGTATAGGATGTCTCTATCTGACTTCCTATGTGGCAAAGACCATCCGAAACGAGTTTGAAATACAGAACCTGAAGTACCAGCAGTCTTATTACGAGGAATTGGAGGAAAACCAGAAAACCGTCAGGAAAATACGCCATGACATGAAGAATCATCTGAGTGTCATCTATTCTTTTATCCAGAACCGAGATTTTGAAGGCGCTGCGAAATATTTTCGGGAGCTTTCAGGAGAGCTGACAGTGAATAACCGTATTTTCTGTAAAAACAGTATTGTTAACGCTGTGCTGAACAGTAAATACAGTGCCGCACTGGATAAAAAGATAGACTGCTTTTTCAATATTTCCATTGACGGACTGCTGGGAATCGATGATGTAAGTCTCTGTTCCCTGTTCTCCAATACTCTTGACAATGCCATCGAAGCATGTGAAAAAATACAGGACATCTCCAAACGGCAGATATCGCTGAAGGCGAGGTATGATAAGGGATTCCTCAGCTATGAGATTTCTAATTCCAAGGCGAATCCCGTCACAGTAAAAAAGGACCGCTTTGTAACAGAGAAAAAAGACAAGAGTTCCCATGGATTTGGGGTGCAGAATGTCCGTGATGTGGTGGATAAATATGCAGGGAATCTGGATATTGCTTATACGGATGATCGGTTTACCGTTACTGTTTTGATTGGGAATCTGTAGCTGCCAGCCGTCACTATACTGTAAAAATCCAGAGCAATGCCGCCAAATGCATTGCCCTGGATTTTTTAATGATACTCTGTTGTTACCGTCCCGCCCTGTCACTCAGTCTGTAATCCTTCGGAGACATCCCTGTATATTTCTTGAACTGTGCCGTGAAATATTTATAATCACTGTATCCCACATCCCCGGCAATTTCATAGACCTTTTTTGTGGTGGTACCAAGCAGTTCTTTTGCCTTTTCCATCCGGATACCGGTCAGATATTCCATATAATTCTGTCCCGTCTCCTTTTTGAAGATAAAAGAAAAATAGGTCGTTGACAGATACAGATTCTGGCATATTTCGTCCAGGGAGATCTTTTTGCTGTAGTTCTCGGCTATATAAGCCTTTGCCTGGCCAATCACAAGCCTGTCCCTGGCCGGTTCCTCCACGCCGTTTTCCTTCATCATGAGCACCATGCCTCCGGCTGCCCGCTGCATGATCTCTTTTAATTCTTCCATGGAAAAGACATTCTTCACCCTTGTCTCAAAAGAGCCGTCCGGGTAACTCTGCTCCTGTGCAGGTTTCAGAATGCCGTAGACCGCATTTTTCAGCATGATTCCCAGGACATAACAATAGTTTTTTATCAGCTCCGGATTCATTTTCTTGTGCTCGAACTCCGCGAACATTTTTTCGATGGAAGACCTTACCTCTTCCTCTTTTCCTGCCAGTACCAGCTCCGTGATACTGCTTATCTCTCTGGGGTATTCCTGAATCCACTGTTTTTCAAACTCATATTCAATTCCGTCCCGGAAGAGATTTACAATCTGGCCTGCCTCATGGAAATTGGAATCTATGGCTTTTTTCGCCTGGGCATAGGACTTGTACAGATGGGTGATGGAGGGGTATATCATTCCGATTCCAACACGCACTTCAGGTCTGGCCTCACCGAAGCATTCCTCTTTCATCTTTTCTGCTGCCCTCTTCAGATTGACAGCGAGCAGATTTTCTTTCTGCATCTCCAAATCAGAAAAGACCAGCACCATCTCCTGTGCACTGCGTATCACAGAAACCCCTTCCGGGACATACTCCCGTAAGATTTTCCGATACGCCTGTTTGATTTCTTCTGTCTCAGCGTCCTGAGAGACTGCAGTCCGTATGACAGCCGCCTGTACATTCCGGGTGGACAGCTCCAGCTCCAGACGCATGATCTCTTCCTCCAGGTTTGTATAGGCTTTCCTCTCCCCCTCCAGAAGTTCCAGAAGAAGTGTCTCTCTCAGCTTTTCCATGCCCTCGTTTAATACCAGCATGCGGCGCTGTTCCTCTGCCTCCTCACGGGACCGCCGGTCCAGCTTTTCTTTCAGTCTGCCGAAGACCGCTTCAATCTCCTGCTTTCTCACAGGTTTTACCATATATTCAAAGGCCCCGAAGGAGACAGCCGCCTTCGCATATTCAAACTCGGCAAAGCCGCTCAGAATGACGATTTCTATCTGCGGATACTGTTCTTTCACCTTTTTGGACAGCTCCACGCCATTCATTCCCGGCATTTTTACATCCGTGAGTATCACATCCACGCCGGTCTCCTCCAAAAGCTTCAGCGCTTCCTCCCCGTCTTCTGCCTCTGCTGCTATCTCAAATCCGTTTTCCTCCCATTTGACACCTCTTTTGATTCCCCGGCGGATGATGGATTCATCTTCCACCAACATGATCTTATACATGATTTCAAGCCTCCTTTTCTGCTCCCATATCAGCTTCTGATGACATTTTCTCCCTGTGTACGGGCCCCGGTCTCCCAGGGAATCCTTATGACAGCCCGAGTCCCCATACCTTCTTTTGACTCATAGGAAAGACCGTATGCTTCCCCGTAATAGAGACGGATCCGCAGATTCACGTTCTTGGTGCCAACGCTTCTGGCCGGATCATAATTGCTGTCCTTCATATAATCTGTCACTTCCTTCAGGCGTTCTTCTGTCATGCCTCTTCCGTTGTCCTCGACCCAGAATTCTACTCCGTGTTCCGTGCGGCGGCCCGTAATCCTGATGCGGCCGCCCTGTTTCATACTGCGTATCCCGTGTTCAAAGGCGTTCTCTATGACAGGCTGGAGGATCAGTTTGATGGTCCTGGCGTCCAGGATATCCGGGTCTGTCTCCCATTGGACTTCAAAATTCTTTTCATATAATATGGCAAGTATCTGCAGGTAACTTTTTGCGTTTTCTATCTCCTCCCGGATGGTCACAAACTCCCCGGCAGTTGAGACACAGAGTTTGAAATAATCACCCAGGACGGCGATCATCTCCTCTGTCTGTTCATATCCTTTTTCCTCAGCCATCCAGTAAATGGTTTCCAGCACATTCAAAAGAAAATGAGGATTGATCTGCTGCTGCATAGCATTTAATTCCAGCTCTTTGATGCGCATCTGGATCTTCTCCTCACCGATTCTGCTCATATACATCTTATCGCGCAGTTCCCGCTGTTTTCCGATCATCTCTGTCAGTTTTTGTTCCAGCATGTGATGCTCATCGCCGGACGGAGCTGCTGTACTTTTCTCTTCTGTGACTTCCTGTGTATCTCCTTTCAGACCTGCGCGGTACATTTTTTCCATGATCTGCCCAAGAGGGATTGTCAGGCTTTTTGCCAGCAGATACATGCAGGCCGCTGAAAAAAGAAGAAGGATGAGGGCCAGCAGCCCTTGAATACCAAAAGGATTTTTCGAAGAGATGGTGTCACCGGAAATGGCAAGTTTCCAGCCATTTCTCAGGAGTATGGTATTCACCGCCTCCGGGGCCTCTGCATCCACCGAGGTCTTTGTCTCATCCGAAAGCTCTGCCTCATCGGCAGCCTCCGCATCATTTGCAGCCTCTGCCTCATCTGTAGCCTCTGCCTCATCTGTAGCCTCTGCCTCATCTGTAGCCTCTGCATCATCAGCAGCCTCCGCATCACTAAATAACACTTGTCCCTCTTCCCCCGTCAGGCAGAATCTCTGCTCCTGTGTCCGTTTCAGCAGTGCGACTATTTCCTGGAATGCCTCCATATTACATCTAAGAATCAGATAACACGTAATCTGTTCCGGCTCCAGACCGGGTCTCAGGAGACCTGCCAAATACACATTTCCGTCTTCCCCTGTAAGGAAAACCGGCTTATTCGCAGTTATTTTCTCCCCTTCGGATTCCATAAGCTTCTGAAAATAACTAGCCTCCGCCTCCATATCCTGACCTTTTAAGAACACACTGCCGTCCTCTGATAAAATAATCCCATAGTCAAAGAATGCCTCCTCCCTGCAGGCATGGTACAGGATACTCTCTATTCTGGACGCAGTGGTTTCCTCCCGGTAACCGCTGTTTTCATGATACAGATAGACATCAGCCAGCAGATCCGGGTTTTCTGTCAGATATCTGACTTTCTGCTCATACTCTTCCAGATAGGCATTTAACTGGTTCTGCCCCTGTTCCAGATACATGTTCGTAAACCGCTGCTTACCATTTTCCGCCTGATACCGGCCGCTCCACCCGGAAAAGCAGAGGAGAAGCAGTATAGGGAAAAGGCAGAGGAGGCAAAAGAAGAGGACCATCCTGCGTTTTATGGATAGTTTTCTCAATATTTCCGTCATACATCCCCCTCCTTTATGGGCACCAGAATGTTGATCCCGCTTTCTTCTATTGCTATCCCATAAGCCTCTCCGAAATAAAGCTTCAGGCGCTGATCCACATTGTCACAGCCGGGCAAATCCTGTTTTTCCTGAAAATGCTGTGCAGTGGTCTGCGGCACACCGCCTATAAAAAAACGTATCCTGTCCTCTTCCCGCTTTCCCTCCACATAAAATTGAATTTCCTTTGCCCGTTCTTCCAGAGCCTCATTGATCATGTCCTCCATGACCGGCTGAAGGATCAGTTTCATTACCTGACAGTCCTCTATTCCCTCCTGGATTTTCCAGGAGATTTTGATCCTGTCCCCAAAGCGCAGGTTCTGAAGAAACAGATAGTTCTCCACGCTCTTAGCCTCCTGCCCTACCGTTGTGTACTCCTGCCCTTTGCTGATAATGGTGCGAAAATAATTCCCCACCGCGATCACCACGTCACTGATTTCCTCCGCTCCCTCATACTGCCCGTTCCAATAGATTGTCTCCAGGGTATTGTAGAGAAAATGGGGATTGATCTGTTTCTGCAGAGCGGAAAGCTCCGTCTCTTTTTTAATGCGTTCCAGACGGCTCTCTTTGAGTTCCATCTGCAGCACTTCATTTCCCATATGCCCCAGGCGCTCATTCATCCGGTTGAAGCCCCGGATCAGTTCATGGTATTCATCCCTTCCTCCGTCTGTCAGAAGTTCACTCCACCCGTCACGTTCCATAGCTCTCGTCAGCCTTCCGAGAGGTTCCGTGATACTGGCTGTCATGATCCTCGAGAGAAAGAATACCACCAGAAGTCCTGCTGCCAGCAAAACCACCAGAACAGCAGTCTGCTGATAGACACCACCCAGCAGATAAGAATAGGGCACTCCGTTTACGATTTTCCACTGCATGGCTGTGATCACATGGCCGGAGGTGAACATCCTTCCCTGGTCCGTGGAAGTGATGTTCCCCTTCTCCCCGGACATCCGGTCAAAGGCATTCTCCCCTGCCACCAGCACGCCGCTTCCGTCAAATATGGCTGTTTTCCACTGCTTTCCCGCCCCTGCGTTTTGGCACAGCGTCTCCGCATAATCCTTTTTCAGGGCCAAGACAATATTACCGTAGGGTTCCATTGTCTTGGAGATCACAATATAATTCTCCCGGTCTGTACCGATTTCTTTCGGGATAAAGCTCCACAGCGGCCCCTCCGAGGCTTTTGTCCTGGCAAGCAGGGGGGATTCCTTTTGCGTGACCGGCGATGGATAATAAAACTTCGCCCCGTCGGCACTGCTGATCTCCACAGTATCTACCTCCTGGTTCTGCCCGAAAATGCTGTTTATCAGAAGGCGCATTTCGTTCTCCGTCTTCTTTTTCTCATCCCAGTCCGCGCTGCTGTAGACTGAGAGCTGCCGCAGAAGCGTCTCGTTCTCCTCCACGGCCTCTATCTGGCTGATGTATTTTGAGAAATGCTGCTCCATGTTTCCGGAAGAAATGTCTGCCATGGCGGCAGAATATTCCACAGCCATACCCTTCATTTCCTCATAGGAACGTACAGCACTGCAGATTCCCAGGATCAGGACAGGTACAATGGATGCCAGGAAGAAGAAGGTCCTCAGGCGTTTTTCAATTTTCAGTTTCCGTATCCGGCGAATCATTGTATGCATAGCCCCACTGCTCCTCTGCTTTTTTATACCAGTGCCGCCCGTCTTCCACGTTGTCCCGGTCCATATAATACGGAGGTATGACCGCGTGTCTTCCACGCTCATCCTCCTGCACTTCATAGGTACCGAACCAGGTATCCGCCAGGGTATATTCCCCCACAGGCACCTCTTTTCCGGAAAAAATGTAACCATCCAGCATCTGCACCAGCACATCCCCGTACGCCAGGGCATCCTGCACTACACTGCCGTCGTAATACCCTCCGCGGATCTGTTTTCCGGCAAATGGGTCCCCGTCAATGGTGACAAAGATAATATGTCCCGCCTCCCCTGTCTTTTTCCACATTCCCGCCTCCTTAAGAGCCTGCACAAGACCTCTTGCCGGATGGTCACTGGAACAGTGGACTGCGTCTATCTGCGTGCCATCCGCCAGAACATCTGCAAGCCATGACCTGGCCTCCTCCGGGTCGCCTTTCAGATCAGCGGAGATACACCGGATTTCTTCGTATTTTCCGATTTCCTCCTCGAATCCCTGTTTTCTGGCTTTCCAGGCGCTGCTCTCCTCACTGCCGTAGCCATGGCAGACAATGCCTTTTGGCTCCCCGTATTTCTCTGTGAGAAGCCTGACGATCTCCTGTGCCGCCATTTTTCCGGCTTTATAGTTGTCAAAATTTATGGTAAGACTGACCTGTCCGCCTGTAGATTCGGTATCTACCAGAACAACGGGAACGCCTTTTTCATTTATCTGCTCAATAGCAGAGTTGATGCCGTCCTTGTCGATGGACGCCGCCACGATCACATCCGGGTTACCGGCGCAGAAGTTCAGCATCTGCTGATTCTGCCGTGTCTGGTCGTAATCCGCCACTGCCTCCCGGAATTCCCATCCCGCTTCCTGGGTATCATTTCTGAGAGAGGCGTCTAACAGACGATGAAAATATGTGTTCATGCTTTTCTGTACAAATGCCACTTTCCGGTCATCTGTCTGCATGGTGTTTGTCTCTGAAGGTTCTTCCCGTTCTGTATCCCTGCTGCCGCATCCGCTTGTTGTAAGGGCCAATGCCAGCAGGAGGACAGCAGACAGAAATCGTATTTTTCTCATATTGCTCCCTCCGTTTCCATTTTCTATTTTATCATACCACAGGTTTTGGGAACAGGAAAACAGACCGGCCCATGAGAAATCATTCTGTTCCCCATATGCCGGTCTGTATTCTCTATCTGTTTATTTTATCCAGGGCTTCCCAGATACCGTTTAAGTATGTGGCTCCCAGTGCCCTGTCGTACAGGCCGTATCCCGCTCTGCCTGTCTCTCCCCAGATCATGCGGCCGTGATCCGGACGGATGTAGCCGTCAAATCCATTGTCATGAAGGGCCTTCAGGATGGCAAACATGTCCAGGCTTCCGCATGCTGACAGATGTGCCCTCTCCTCAAATCCTCTGTTGTCCTCCAGGACGGCCACATTTCTGGCATGGACAAAGTGGATCCTTCCCATGGCTGCGTATTTTCCGGCCATTTTGACCACATCATTTTTTGCACTGCAGCCCAGGGAACCGGTACAGAGAGTGATGCCATTGTGCGGGTCGTCCACTAATTTCAGGAACCTGTCCAGATTCTCCTCACAGGTGATGATTCTCGGAAGGCCGAAAATGCTCCAACAGGGATCATCCTCATGGATCGCCATATTTACACCGCAGGATGCGGCTGTGGGGATCACTGCTTCCAGGAAGTATTTCAGATTATCCCACAGATTCTCCTCGGACATGCTGTTGTACTCAGCCACCACCTGTTTCAGTTCTTCCCTGGTATAGCTGGCATCCCAGCCCGGAAGTGTCAGGTCGCTGTCACTGGCAAGAGGATTTACCTGGTCTACCTGCTCCTGGTAGTATACAAGGGAGGTAGAGCCGTCCGGCAGCACATGGTCAAGCTGTGTCCTGGTCCAGTCAAAGACGGGCATAAAGTTATAGCAGATACATTTGATGCCTGCCTCTGCAAGTCTTTTGATATTTTCACAGTAGTTGGCAATATAGCGGTCTCTTGCCGGCTTGCCCAGCTTGATATCCTCATGTACGGGAACGCTCTCAATGACTTCAAAGTGAAGGCCGGCCTCCTCTGTCTGCTTTTTAAGCTCCGCTATGCTCTCCCGGCTCCAGACCTCTCCCACAGGGACATCATAGACTGCAGTCACAATAGAGTGCATGCCCGGAATCTGACGGATATTTTCCAATGTAACCTTATCCTCTTTTCCATACCAACGAAATGATAACTTCATAATTTTTTACCTCTCTTATTTTTTTAACCTTACTGTACAATAAACCAGATGATCGTGGCGCCTATGACACCGACGATGCCTATGATCGTTTCCATCACGGTCCAGGTCTTCAGATTTGTCTTCTCATCCACCTCAAAGAGGGATTTGGAGAGCCAGAAGCCGGAGTCATTTACATGGCTGAAGGCAGTAGCGCCTGCTGCCACGGCAATGGTGATGGTGGCGAGCTGAATCTGTGACAGATCCGCAATGGCCGGCATGGATGCCATGATCCCGGCAGCCATTGTCATGGATACCGTGGCAGAACCAACGGAGATCCTCACCACAGCGGCGATCAAAAATGCCACAAGTACCAGCGGCAGGGGAAGGCCTCCCACGAAATTTCCGAAGGCTTCACCGATACCGGAATTCTGGAGAATGAAGCGCAGCATACCGCCGCCTGCGATCAGCAGAATGATATTTCCGGCGGATGACAGGGATTCTGTCATGATCTTTGTCAGCTCCTCCCTGGTGTAGCCGTGGCGCATTCCCAGCAGCACCATGGCCGTGATCGTGGACAGCAGAAGGGCGATCACAGGGGTTCCCAAAAAGGTCAGTACCGGATTCAGCGGCTTCATAAACGGAATCACGGATGACAGGGTATTCAGAATGATCAGAAACAGCGGAAGCAGTATAATGGCCACCACGGTGCCGAAGGACGGAAGTTTTCCCTCCACCATCTTCTTCTCATTCTGCTCAAAGGAGGACGGAACCGGAAAGTTATATCGGTCCCCTGCGAATTTACCGAACACAGGGCCGGCCAGGATCATGGCCGGAATCCCGATGATGATGCCCAGGATGATCACATAGCTCAATTCCACATTCAGCATCTCTGCCACCAGCACAGGACCCGGTGTTGGCGGGATAAAGGCATGCCCGATGGCAAGTCCGGCCAGCAGGGGAATGGCATAGTGGAAAATGGAACGGTTGGTTTTCTTCGCAATTCCAAACGCAATGGGAATGAGAATCAGAAGGCCTGACTCAAAAAATACCGGCATTCCCACAATAAGGCCCGTGACGCCCAAAGCCCAGGCAGCCTTTTTCTCTCCGAACTTATCAAGCAGTGTCTGGGCGATTACCTCCACACCGCCGGATACCTGCAGGATCGCTCCGAACATGGAACCCAGTCCGATCAATACGGCTATGGTCTGAAGCGTGGTTCCCACACCCTCAGATAAAGTATCTGTAATCATGGTAAAAGGCATACCTACTGCCAGGCCGATAATCAGGGCAGACAGCATAATTGACAGGAACGGCTGTACCTTCAGCTTAATGATCATGAACAGCAGCACGGCAAATCCCAGAAGGGCGCCGATAATCAGCCGCTCCGGTGATGCAACAAAATTCTCCATTTTTTCTTATCCTCCATCATCTTGTAACAGTTTCCGCGGTTTGTTACCTCTTTTCTTGATGGGTTTATTGTAACAAAAAACGGCTTTGGAAAATATGGGGGAGAATTTGTATTTTATATGGTAAAATTATGTTCTTTTCAGGGAAACGCAGTGACAAAAAACCGGCAGCGGAATGATACATTCCCTGCCGGTCTGCTTCTATTCTATATTTACTTTTCCAGGCGGTTTTTTACAAAATCTCCTTCTTTCATGATCACATCCATATGCTCTGCCGCTATGGTCCTGATATCTTCCAGGGGATTGCCGTCTATAACCAGCAGGTCAGCGCTTTTGCCCTCCTCCAGAGAGCCTGTAATATCTCCCACACGAAGGGCTCTTGCACCGTTGATGGTAGCGGCCACAATGGCATCCATCTGGCTGATTCCCGCTTTCTCTACGAATGCGTACAATTCCCCGACAGTCGTCTCTCCATAAGGCGTCATCTGAGAGTTAAAAGAATCCGAACCGATTGTGAGAATAATACCCTTGGCGCTGGCTTTTCTCAAATTATCATAAATACGGTTTAATTCTTTCTCTTTCACTGAATTTCCCGGATATTTGTCGTGGAGCTTTGGATCGTATTTTGGAGGGAATGTATCAAACCATGCCGGCATAAAGTTGATGGTTGGACAAAAAGCAATATTTTTTTCCGCCATAATATCCAGTGTCTCGTCATCCAGTGACTGTCCATGTATAATCAAATGAACTCCTGCCTTAGCAGAATTGTACGCGCTTCCAAAACAATGGGACCAGACAGGAATGTGACGCATATTACACTCATCCACAACTGCCTGCACTTCCTCCATGGTATAATGCTGGTCCATAGCCGTCTCCCAGCGCCAGATACCGCCTCCCGTAGCCCAGATTTTTATAGCATCCGGGTTTTCCCTGAGACGCCGACGCACGGCTTTGCGAAGATCCCAAGGCCCGTCCACACACTCTGCCCACGGATGAGATTCTCTGTTCATCTCTATAGATACCTTATGAGAATCCCCGTGGCTGCATGTGGCGCAGAACCCAAGGCCTGAGGCCACTACTCTCGGCCCCTTCATGACACCCGCCTCTATCATATTCCGGATATGGATGCCGAATCTTGAGATTTCCCCCACGGTCGTCAGACCTGTTTCCAGGCACTCATGTGACTGCTGTACAGCCACCACCGCTTTCTGGATATTGTCCTCCAGCACCCAGTCACTGTCATTGTCTGTGAGATTGCCGGAAAAATGCAGATGTGCATCGATCAATCCCGGCATCACTGTCTTACCGGAAATATCTGTTATATGATATCCCTTAGGTACCGCTTTTCCCGGGCCGGCATATGTGATCTTACCGTTGTCCACCAGCACCAGGCTGTCCTTTACTGCCGCGGCCCCTGTGCCGTCAATGAGCAGGCCGCCCTTTAATGCGATTCTATTCATTATCAATCTCCTTTATGTTCTCTGGAATGTGTATACAGATCTATTCCTCAGCAAAAGCGATCATGGATGCTTCCAGAGGGACATTTTCCGGGAGCGCCTCCACCTGTACGCACACTCTGGTGGGTCTGTGGCTGCCGAAAAACTCCGCATAGGCCTCATTGATGGCAGCAAAATCGTCCAGACTGTTGATGTACACGTCAACACGGGCCACACTTTCCCTGCATCCGCCGCCCGCTTCTACAATGCTGAGCAGGTTGTTCAGCACCAGCGTTGTGGCCGCTTTGATCTCATATACATATTCCCCGTCTTTTGTAAGAGGAATCTGGCCTGAGGTAATGATCATATTGCCGTATTTTCTTCCGTGACAGTAAGGCCCCAGTGCCGGGGATGCTTCCGTGCTCACTAATTCTTTCAGTTCCATATTCTTTCCTCCGCTTATTTTTTATCAATCTATATACTGTACAAGCAGTGCGTCTGCAATGGCTACGCCCTCTTCCGTCACAAACACCGGGTTTATATCCAGTTCTTTTATGCTGTCCTTTCCCTTAGCAGCCATCTCGCTGATGCTCACCAGCATATCCGCCAGCGCTTCCTTATCACATACCGGATTACCGCGGTAGCCATTCAGCAGCGGATAAGAGTTCAGGCTCTCCAGCATCTTTTTCGCCTGCTCCCTGGTAAGCGGCGCCGGTGCGAGCTGCACGTCCTTGAACAGCTCCACGAACACACCGCCCATTCCCACCATGATCATAGGGCCAAAATCCTTATCGTTGTTCACACCGATGATCATCTCCACTCCTGCTTTGAGCATGGGTTTTAGCAGTACACCTTCCAGCTTCGCATCCGGCGCGTTTTTCCTGCAGTTATCCATCACCGTCTCAAATGCCAGGCGAAGCTCTGCCTCATCCCTGATATTTAATTTCACACCGCCCACATCAGACTTATGCTGAATATCAGCAGAATGTATCTTCACGGACAGGGGATATCCCAGATTCCCGGCTGCCTTTACCGCCTCATCTGCTGTGGCAGCCACGGCCTGGGGCGGAATCGTAACGCCGTGTGCTTTCAGGTAATTCAGGCTCTCGTACTCGCTGAGTCCTTGGGAAGACCCATGTGTTCTTTCGGGAACCGCCGCTTCTGTATCCTGGTATTCAAAATTGGCAAAATCCAGCACCTGCTTTAAGATTCGGCATCCGTAGCGCCCTGATGGGAGCAGAGGCACGCCTGCTTTTTGCAGGATATCCGCACTCGCCTGATGCCTTGTGTGCTCAATGAACGGAATCCAGAATACCGGTTTCATATCCGGATTCTCTCTGGCAATGGATACCGCCTCCACCATATGGGAGATGGTATCATCCCAGATCTCCGGCGTGATGGTATAGGCAATACAGATGGCATCCACATGATCGTCTTTTGAGATGGCCTCCATGGCCCGAACCATGACCGGGGTGTTGTATCCGATTCCTGCTGTCATATCAAAAGGATTATTTACGGAACCATAATCCGGAACAAGAGTCTGAAGATATGCTTTCGTCTCCGGATGATATTCCGCCAGGCGGATTCCGAACTCGTCTGTCAGGTCTGCCATGACCCCGGCCTCGCCGCCGGAAACATTCATGAATACGCATCTCTCCCCCTTAGGAAGCTCTTCCAGCCAGGAAAATGCAGCAGCCAGACCGCATAATTCTTCCAGATCCCTGGCCTCTATGACACCGTACCGCTTAAATACAGCTCTCAAGACTTTATCTGCCCCGGAAAGGGAGCCTGTGTGGGATTTTGCCAGCTCCTGCGCTTTGCCGGAACGGCCTGTCTTCAATACCACAACCGGTTTTTTCTTTATTGCCGCTTTGCGGAATGTCTCCACCAGCTTCTCCGGTTTTGACACGCCCTCTATGTATGCAGCCACGACTTTTGTATCCTCATCCTCCACCAGAAAGTCCAGATAATCTTCCACCTTCACATTACAGGAGTTGCCGGAGGAGATCACATGGGAGAATCCCATATTCGGACTGTCCAGCCCTCCAAGCACGATCTGTCCGCTCTGGGAAATCATACCGATATTGCCGGAACGGTCCCGTTCCTCCACCAGAAAGGCAAACGCAAAGATACCGTCAATGAAATTGGCAAACCCCGCACAGTTCGGCCCCATGACCGCGATTCCCAGGCGGTCGGCTTCCCGGACCAGCTCTCTTTGAAGCTCTTTCCCCTCTGCTCCCGTCTCACTGTATCCGCTGGCAAAGACCACGGCTCCTCCGCAGTTCTTCCCTGCCGCTTCCCGTAATAAGGAAAGTATGGTCTTCTGGGGGGTACACAGAATGACCAGATCTACATCTCCCTCTATCTCTGACAGGGAGTGGTATGCCTTGTGGCCGAAGATCTCCTCTCTTCCCGGATTCACCAGATACAGATGATCCAGATTCCCGGAGAATTTGAGGTAATTGCGGGTGGTATCACCGCCGAATCCCGCTTTTTCACTGGCACCTACGATGGCAACTGTCCTTGGTTTCAATAATTTTCTCAAATCCATATATCAGCCCTCACTGCATCTTCTCCGCTTTTTCATATCCCATCATAAAGCACTGCACGTTTTTGTCACTTGCTTTGCCTTTTTTATTGAAATAAGCTTCCAGTGTATCTGCAAACTCATTTACATCCATCATGCCGGTAGCCCTGATCATAGCCCCCAGGACTACCAGGTTCAGGCCTCTCTGGTTCTCCAGTTCTGAGGCAATTTCCATAGCATCCACACCGTATACCTTCACATTTTTCGGGAACTGCTTTTCTCCGAATACGGAGCGGTTGATGATCACGCAGCCTCCTTCCCGCATATCAGACACATATTTGTCATACGCGTCCTCATTCATGCAGCACAGCACATCCAGGTAATCCGGGTAAGGACTTCCTATCTCCTCATCGGATACCACCACACGGCAGAGGGCAATGCCTCCGCGCATCTCCGCAGAATACTCGCTGGTCCAGCTCACATTTTTGCCGTGCTCTGCCGCGATCTCGATCAGGATCTTTCCGGCTGTCAATACGCCCTGACCACCGATACCTGCAAACATAATATCAGCCATTATTCGTCACCCCCATTATCTACATATACTTTCACCGGGAATACCTTTTCATTTTCCTCTTTCATCTTCTTCATGGCATCTGCCGGCGATAATTTCCAGTTAGTCGGACATGGGGAAAGGATCTCTATAATGGAAAATCCTTTCTTGTCCCTCTGGTTCTCAAAGCCTTTCTTTAACATCTTCTTCGTCTGATCAATGTGTTTAGGATCACACAGGGAACCTCTAGCCGCATATGCGATTTTATAATTCTGAAGGATGTTCAGCATATCGAACGGCTCTCCTGCCACCTTGTCATCTCTTCCTTTTTTACTGCTGACTGTCTTGTCTCCCACCAGAGTGGTCGCCGGGCACATCTGACCGCCGGTCATGCCGAATATTCCGTTATTTACCACGATCATAGTTATTGGAACATTCCTCTGGGCCGCGTAGCAGGTCTCGGAAAGGCCGATCACATAAGAGCACCCATCCCCTGCATGGACGTAGACATTGGAATCCGGATAAACCTTTTTGATTGCTGTGGCCACTGCCGCGCAGCGCCCGTGAGGACCTGCGATGCCGTCACAGTTCAGAGTGTCAATAGACCAGTAAGCACAGGCAATATCCACGACCTGGATGGTCTTTTCACAAAGCCCCAGTTCCTCGCAGCACTCTGCGATCAGGCGCTGTATGATACCATGGCCGCAGCCGGGACACCATCCCACCTGCTGGTTGATCATTTCCGGTTTTGTCATTTTAGCTGCCATATCAATATACCTCCAGTTCCTTAACATCTCCTGCCAGTACCCCTTTGCAGAAGTCTACGATTCCCTGAGTTGTGGGAACATATTTTGATGTCAGATAACCGTAGAGGGGAACCTTATACTCTGTGGCCAGACGGATATCCAGTCCCATCTGGGAGGAGAGGCTCATCTCAACAGTTACCAGCCCTTTTAATCCCTCCGGGAGATTTTCAAAGGCTTTTTTCGGATAAGGCCATGCCGTGATGGGACGGATAAGGCCCAGTTTCATGCCTGCTTCTCTGGCTCTTCTCACTGCTGACTTGCATATTCTCGAAGAGATTCCATAGGCAACAAGGATAAGCTCGGCATCCTCTGTCATGAAATTCTCCCAGCGCTGCTCATTGTGATACATATCGGAGAATTTTTTCCGTACCATCGCATCGTATGCACTGTAATCCATGGAACGATCCAGATTGGTGACCTTTACTTTCGGTTCATCTTTTTTCTTCTCACCCTTGATCGCCCAGTCAAATTTACTTCTGTCATGTTCCTTCGGTTCGGGAAGGACTACCTTTTCTATCATCTGGCTGATTCCGCCATCGCTTAAGATGATCACCACAGTGCGGTATTTTTCAGCCAGGTCAAAAGCTTCGTATGTAAGCTCTGCGCATTCCTGCACGGAACCCGGTGTGAGGACAAGCTGCCTGGAATCTCCGTGGCCGCCGCCCCTGGTCGCCAGCCAGTAGGAATCCTGACCCTCTGTGATCTCACCGTCGCCTACACCGTAGCGCATGACATCTATGATGACCGCCGGAAGATTGTAGGAGGAAAGATAGGAGATCCCTTCCTGCTTCAGATCATACCCCGGACCGGAAGAGCTTGTCATTACACGCTCACCGCATGCTGCAGCTCCCCACAGCATACTCATACTTGCGATCTCGCTTTCCCCCTGGATGAAGACGCCCCCGCGGTCCGCCATGTTGGCTGACATGTATTCCAGTATCTCACTCTGGGGCGTGATAGGGTAACCTGCATAGAAGCGGCACCCTGCACGGAGAGCAGCCTCAGCGATCGCCTCATTGCCTTTCATTAATTGAAATCCTTTACTCATCTTCTCTGCCTCCTTCTACTCAATGGTAAATACATAATCGGGACAGATCTTATAGCACTGTCCGCATCCGATACAGGTTTCTTCATCGATTCTGATGATCTCGTATCCTTTTTTGTTGATCTCAGTGAGAGGCTCAATGGCTTTCACCGGACATACCCCTACACACAGGCGGCAGCCCTTGCATAAGCTGGTGTCCGCAGTTGCTTTTGCTTTTGCCATGATTCAATCTCCTTTCGGTATATTTCATTTATTTTTTTAATATTTGATTTCCGACTCCATTTGCATAATATGGACAGGTTCCTGTACCATATATCCTTCAGTTCAGGACCCCTGCCCATATCTCAGTTTCATGTAATCTGTATCTCCTGCTGCATAGCAGAGCGTATTTGAAAATTGCTCTGGCCGAAAGAACACGCACAGCTCTCTTAAAATGTCATGCCCTGTTATCTGCTGTGCTTTGCTACATATGCATCGATTTCTTCGGCTGTACTCTTATCAAGTAAAGTTTCCGGTGCCTCTTCCAGACGGCGCTTCCATTCCTCATTGGCACGGCGGAGTACATAGGTATAATCCTCCATTGGCCTCTTCTTATAATTACTGTCCCAGTCCGTATAATCCGGGTACCATGCGCTATACATATAATCAAGGGTATCGTCACTGGTAATGAACTGTCCGCCGCTGCCCTCTTCCATGATGGACTCTAAGGAAGCAGCCTCCTCCGATACGTCGATACCGTTTCTGATATAGAGCAGACGGCTGGTAATCTCCTCATCGATAATGGTTTTTTCATAGGAAGTAGTCATAAGGCTGTCAAGGGTTCCAATCTCAGATAACTGGTAATCTGCACCAGAAAGGATATTCGCCATGGTACCTTCATAAGATTCAATACCGCACTGGATATCACAGTTCAGGGCATCTGTGCTGTAGGGTATCGTTCTGGACGGCAGGTTATAGAACCTTTTGCCCATCTCCATGGAACCGATTTGAAGCATCACACGTCCCGGAGAACCGCAGCAGTAGGTCGCACCCTTCATATTGCCGGGGCAGGCACCCACTCCGTAGCCTACAGGATTGCCTGGATTCACAAGCTGTGTCAGAACAATGCCTGCCAGGATCTCCGCATTCTGCATAGTGATCGTGCCAAAGATACGGATAGGACCGGTCACCCCTGTACTTGTGGCAGTTCCCATGGTAACAGCCTGTCCGCGCTCAGCCAGCGCAATGATATTGTCAGCCACCTCACGGCTGTAGGACATCGGACTCATAGAAGGCGCAGACCCCGGTGCCAGATATACTTTTCCACCCGGCTCTAACTTCTCACCTGCAGCGATCTCTACCATATCAATAGCCTGATGCATTTCTTCATAAGAAAACAGCTTGGTATAGAAGGGTTTATCCGTATGGTTCAAAAGAGCACGCATGATCTCAAGATGGCGGTTGACCGGGTCCACATCGTTGGCCTCTACACCATTATTGGAGTTCATGGTCATGACTTTGCTGCTCTGGTAGATCTTGACCAGATTTATCACGTCCTGAAGCGTACCGCGGCGGATGCCATTGTCCAGATCGGTTACATTCACCGGTCCGATGGGACCCGGTACGCCATAATCGCCTCCGCCCAGGTTAATGCTCTTCTTGGAATCAAGTCCATGCATCACAAACTGCGAAGGAGCTTTCTCCAGCGCATCCCTGACCTGCGACTCTGTCATGTAAACCTGTGTGCCGTCTACACGGAAACCATGTTTCTTAAAAAGTTCAAGTGCTCTGTCACTGGTGATATTGACACCGTTCTCTGCCAGAAGCTTCATAGAGTAATCGTGAACTCTCTGCAGATCCTTATCGCTGAACATGGACAGCGATACTCTTCTCATTTCTTCCATTTTCCTTCTCCTTTATTTCATAATTTTATTTTAAGTTTCTATTTTTATTATTTATTTCATTTTACTATATTATAATTCATTTTACAAATATAATATTATAAAATTATGCATAATGTTTTTTATCTGCTTTTATGCACATTGTACTACTCATAATTTATTTCATTTTTATAAATTAATATTCTGTTTTCTGCGCAATAAATCATTATATTAAGTTAATGTTCAAAATCTCTCTTGCACACTCATTCATATAAATGTATAATGAAATAAATTATTAATTTCAGAAATCAGGATAAGGAGGATATACTTTGAGCAAGGCAATACAGAAAATGGAAACGATTCAGGCTATAGACCGTGCTTTCCAAATTCTCGAAACAATATCCCGTTCAGGCAATATGACATTAGCTGAATTACATGAAAAGATGAACATCAGCAAGGCTTCCCTGTCACGTTTAGTATATACGCTGGTGGAAAATGGTTATATTGAGAAGAGACCGAACAATGAATACAGTCTCACATTAAAGGCATATGAAGTGGGTATCAACGCCGTACAGAATCTGGATCAGATTTCACTGATCAACTCCACACTTGCCGATTTGAGCCGAGAGACAGGGCGGGTTGCACAATTCTCTGTTGAGGATAACAATCAGCTTTTATGTGTACAGAGCATTGGACAGACTGCACCTTCCTTCTCCGTCTATACAAACGTTGGACGGCGTTCTCCTCTGTACTGCACAAGTGCCGGCAAGGCGATTTTGTCCACATATTCAAACCATGAGATTATTGAGAAATGGGAAAAATTTAATGTAAAGCGTCTCACAGAACACACCATTACGGATGTCCACGCTTTACTTCAGGATATCAGTGAAGTGAAACAGCGGCATTATGCGCTGGATAGGGAAGAAAATGAATATAACATCTTCTGTGTGGGCGCTCTTGTAATGAATTATACCAATACGCCGTTGGGTGCAATCAGTATCAGCGGCACTACGCTCACCGAGGAGGAGGAGCATGCAATAAGTGAAACGCTTATCGCTGCTGTAAGGAGGCTGTCCGCGACTCTTGGATATGTCATGCGGTAGCACTATCCCCATAATCCCCAAAACCCTGTCCTATGTATTCCCGTCACATCAGAAATACCATAGAACAGGGTTACAGATTTATCCTCCTATTTGAATCATCTTATGGGTTTCAGTAATCTTCTGAAGTTGTTCAAAGCAATGCTGATCCGGTTTCTTCATAACAGCCTGATACAAGGCACCCCGCAGTTGCCGGAATTTCTCCCGGTCATCTGCGCCAGAGCGCAGAACAGGTTTTAAAGAAATACTTTCTTCATAACAAAGACAAGGCTTCACATCCCCCTGTGCTGTCATTCTGATTCGATTGCATCTGCTGCAAAATTTCCCGTGCATAGCACAGATAAATCCTATTGAGCCCAGAAAACCCGGTATGCGGTAATATACCGCCGGTCCATTTCCATGTACCGTTTTGTCAGATAAGATATTGGGGTTTCTTTTGGCAATCAGTGAAAACAATTCCTGTGCAGACAGGGATATATATTCTCTCCCGTATCCAATGGGCATAATTTCAATAAAACGAACATCCACCTTGTGCTCTTTCGCCAATCCAATCAAGTATGGCCACTGCTCCTCTGTGACCCCTTTTTGCATGACACAGTTAACCTTAACCCTTATTCCGGCCCACACTGCCGCCTCCAGGCCATCCAAAATCTCTGTAAGCCCGTCCCGACCTGTAATCTGTCTATACTGCTCTGAATCCAGAGTATCCAAACTAATATTTACTCCGTCTATCCTGCTCTCCAGAAGTGCCGGCAGATTCTTTTTTAGTCCAATTCCATTTGTCGTCAGCGTTACCTGCTCCACCCCCGGAATTTTCCTGATTTTCCCTGCCAGCTCAGAACAGCCTCTCCGTACTAAAGGTTCTCCTCCTGTCAGCTTGAACCGGGTAATCCCCAGTGAAACTGCTGCCCGGCAGACCATCAAAATTTCTTCAAAACTCAGTATTTCCCTCGCAGGTATGTTTTCTATATCCTCCGGCATACAGTAACGACACCGAAGATTACACCTGTCCGTTATAGAAATACGCATATAATTAATCTTTCTTCCATAAGGATCTCTCATTTATACATCTCCCATCACAATCTGCTGTTTTCGCTCTATTTATATTAAAAGTATCTCCTCTGTAGGCGGATAATCATCAAGGGGAAAACGTAGAAAAGGTGATTGATCACAGGACGATTGTATTAAAAAGGCCCCTTCTCCATCTTAACTCTGGATAAGGAGCCTAATTATTACAAATCATCTTCCTTTTAATGTGGTCCCTGCTATCGTTTCCGGCACTTTCGCCAGACAATCCAGAAAGTACGCAATCTCTTCCTCCGTATTATAAGGGCTGAGACTTACCCTGCAGGTGGCTGCAGCTCCCAGATAGGTGAGCAGCGGCTGGGCACAGTGCGTTCCTGCACGAATAGTAATTCCGCTGCGGTCCAGATAAAAAGCAACTGCCAAAGGGCTCTGCCCCGCAATATTAAATGACACGATTCCGCCTCTGTCATCCGCATAATCCGGATTGCCGTATATTTTCAGCCCTGATATCCTTCTTAATCCTTCCAAAAGCTGTTGTGTCAGTACAGCCTCATGAGCACGTATCTTCTCTATCCCAAGATTTTCAATATAATCCAGTGCTGCAGCAAAAGCATAAGCACCTGCGGGATCCTGCGTCCCTGCCTCGAATTTCAGGGGGGCCTGCTCAAAGATAGCTTTTCGTTCTGTCACGGCCGTAACCATCTCGCCACCTCTTAAAAAAGGTGTCATCTCTTCCAGATACTTTTTTCTTCCCCACAAAATCCCAATACCATTTGGCCCAAAAGCCTTATGGCTTGAAAAGGCAAGAAAGTCAGCCCCCATTTCATAAGGATTCACAGAACCGTGCAGAAGCCCCTGGGCGCAGTCAATCACAGTAAAAGCGCCGACGCTGTGTGCTTTATCGATAATCTTTTTTAGGGGAAACCATGTGCCCAGTACATTGCTCACCATTGCACACGCTACGATTTTAGTGTGGGATCCGATCTTTTTATCCAGTTCTGCATCTGTCAGTCGGCCATACCGGTCTGTCAGCAGATAAACCAGACGTGCCTTCCGTTCTCTGGCAATCTTCTGCCATGGCAGGAGGTTACTATGATGCTCTGATATGGGAAGAACTATTTCATCACCTTCCGTAATTTTATTGAGAGCAAAACTTTGGGCTACAAGATTAATTGCCTCCGTGGTATTCCTGCAGAAAATAATCTCGCCTACGTCAGCCCCTATATGGTCTGCCACCACTCTTCTGGATTTTTCATAGAGCTCTGTGGCAGCTTTCGACAAATTGTAAGTCCCTCTGTGGGGATTTGCATTCCTCCAGCAATACCATTCTGTCAGCGCATTTATGACACAGTCCGGCTTCTGCGTAGTCGCAGCATTGTCCAGATACACAAAACGGCAGTTCTCACTCCTCAGATTCCTTAACATCGGAAAATCCTGCGCAATATCCAGCATAATCATTCCTCCTCTTCCAGGACCTCCGCATACTGGTTCATGCGGGCAGACAGCACCACACGAACCGTATCTACTATAACGGGCATTCTTTCATTACCTGAAAAGACTCTTTCCAGTACAGCGGCCAGTTCATGGTCTCCTATTATATCATTGACCCAGGCTGTCAGCTTCTCTCCATCCAGAGTTCGGACACCCCCTGTCGGATTGCGCGGATTTCTTTTAGTCACAAAATCAGTCAGGGATTGAAGCGTATAGCAATAATCAACATAACACCCCCTGTGGAAACCCTGGGAAAGCACTTCAAACCGCTCTTCCCAGGATACTTCCCTTTTAAATCTGTGTACTTCATCTGCTGTAGGATAATCCATATGGAATCCAAATATCTCATCCAGAGGTTCGGATTCCATCTCATAGCAGCTCATGACTCTGCTCCCAGTTTTCCAGCGGCTTCCAGAGTATCTGCAACATTTTTCAACCCCATCTGTTCAAGAGTGCTTCTGGTCGGCCAGCCGGTTGCCGTATCCCAGCCTTCTCTTATATAAAAGCGTGTCTTAAAATCTTCAAACTTGTCACGGTCCATGGTGCGCCCTTTACCGGAGCAGTAATCCCATTTCCCATCTTTATACATTGGATATAAAGCATCCTCTGGATTCGGACGTTCATAAACATAACCTGCAAATACTTCGTCATCGCGATGTCTGCCCTGTAGTGTCCAGATTGCCTTATCCAGTGTAAATATCTTGTGTCCGAGCTCCAGGGCTTTTTCCCGGGTCATCTCTTTTCCGGTTACGGCTTTATAGAGTTTACAGCCGTAATCATCAATATCAATCTCATAATTGCCATAGGGATCATTAAAATTAATGCGCGGAAATCCCCAGTCGCAGAAGCATAACGACTGTTCCCATACACGCGCCCAATGACGCCCCCATACAACCGCATCCATTCTCGCATCACTATACATGCCTTCTTCACTGTAATCAAAGCTCATGGGAGTCAGGCCTGTGGATTTTGCGAGCATATTTGCCATCTGGCTTGCAGACAGCAGCGGCGGAATATCCAGAAGTGTAATACAAGCTTTCGGAACCCAGTACACATAAAAATTAAAATAATGCTCATTGATATCACGTTCTCCAAATATACTTCCATAACTCCAGTCTGTTTCCACCTGAGGTGAGTAATGCTCATAGTATCCCCATTGAGGATGTACCAGCACACCTGTCCTGGAATCCTCATCCCAGGTTCCCCATCTCTTCGCAGCCCTGGCAACACCATCAGCCAGCGCATCTCCCAATTCTCCTTCACGATTTACCATCTTCAGCAGAAGCTGACGAGAGAATTCATGCGTCCCATATGTTGAAAAATCAAGATCACCTGTATCAATCTGTTTACCCGGTCCTGCAAGGCCGCGTTTATACAGTGCATATACATAGGACGGCGTATCAATCTCAAATCCATTGATTCCCCAGCGATTCAACAGGTCTGCGTTCAGCCTTCCTGTTTCTTCCGGCTCCACAGAACCTTTTCCCCAGTTGAAGATGATACAAAAGGATTCATTCCCTTTACCATCCGGATAAATAGCACGGCATGCACCATGACATCCTTCACAAGCTTCAGGGCGTGAAGGAAGATAGCTGAAATTTGACAGCCCCTGCCCACGTCCAGGTGTATTAAATAAATGTGTTTGAAAATGGCAGTCATATGGAATATTATCTGGCTTATCAATCTTATAAACGGTCCTGTCAATAATTTCTTCCCGCAGTTTCAGAAGCGCATTGGGATCTGCCACTTTGACGGACTGTGTTCCTGCAAAGCTGACAGCTTTCAGGTTCTTGGACCCCCATACCGCCGCAAAACCGCACTGTGCAGCAATATGGCTTGCATCATGTACGATACCCGCAACACGTCCAAGCCTTTGAGCTATGGGTGCAATTGCCATAACAGCCGGCCGCTGCATGGTGGTTGCTTTACGCTTCTCTGTCCTGATATCATACCACCTGCCATTTTCAGCCCCCTCTGTAACAATCTTTTGAATCTCAATCTGTGTCTCATACGCATCGTATTCATTTTTCCACATTTCAGTAGCATCTTCAATGGTGACCGTGCCGTCATAGACATTGATCCAGACAGGATGATCCGCTTTCCCGGTAACCATGAACGCATCAAAACCTGCTCGCTTCATACTTCCCGCAACACGTCCCCCAAGACTGGAACGATTGTACCACTCTGGTTCTCCAAATGCTCCGATTCCTGTCACTTCCACACGGGCTCCCGCTGAAGGAACCATGGTTCCCGAAAACGGTGTTGCTGCCACCACAATCAGATTTTTAGGGTCAAAAGGTTTGATTGATTTATCTTCGCAGTAATCCCAGAACAGTGCGCTGGCCAGTCCATGGCCCCCCAGCCAGTCCATATATTTTTCAGTGTCAATCATTCTAATCTCATTGTCAGTAAGATTTACATAAGCAATTTTCCCTGTATAGCCGTAAAATGACATATGTCTACTCCTCCTTTTCTGTGTCCGGATCGTCCCAGAAACTTCTTGCAACACCAGAACCTGTAGGCTTCAGACCTGCAGCCTCCACAGCTTCTTTTGGAGGCTGTATTCCTTCATCATCAATGGGGAAGTTCATGCGTGCATAATGAAGGCTCTTACGTAGATTTACATGATATCCTTCTTCTGACTGCTCAGGCATCTCCGTGACAAATTTAATTGCTTTCAATGAGCAGGCTGTAATACACGCCTGCTTGCCACATGGGCCTCCATTCTCTTCCCAAAACGGTGTATCCAGACAAAGGTCGCACTTCAAAGCTTTCTTCTCTTCCGGATCAAAGGCAATACGCGAAGGGGGATAAGGACATGCTTTAATGCATTTTTTACAGCCAATACATTTCTCCTTGTCAATTCTGCGCACACCAGTCTCTGCATCCACATATATTGCCTCTTTCGGACAGACTTCCATACATACCGGCTGCTCACATTGATGACATATGTACTGTTCAATATCATCCTTAGGGTATTTTCCAAATACATTCTTTTTGATCTGAATTCTGGATAATACCGGATTTATGACCCCGTGATGAGCTAAGGTGCAGGCCATCATACAGCTCATACATCCGGAACACTTTTTTGTATCTACTACCAGATACCCTTTTGAGGGCGGTACTGCCGTTAATTTCTTTTCATCCATGATTTGTCTTTTTCTCCTTTATTTCATATTCAGGTCTGATGACGGATGACCTGTAAATCCGTACTCTAATTTTCCGTCAAAATCAGCCGTCAACTGTTTTCTGTTTAAAAAACGGCCTGCCGCATGGCACATCAATTCCTGTTGTTTTTAAAACACCGGCTACTGCAGAATAGTATACGCAGATTCCACTAAACAAAAGGGCCCATCCGCTGAGCATCCCCGTCATTACAGTCATAATCCCAAGGCCTGACAATCCTGACGCTGAAACACCGATTCCTGCAAAAAAGAATACCAGGAAGTCCACTTTCGCACTGTACCGCAGACCCGGAAGCAAAAACAATACAAATGTACCTGATATCAGAAAACTAATGCCGCCAATGGTATTATCAAATGGAATTCCCGAATATGAACACAATGCATGTCCCACATTCACAGCGCCGCCGAATAGCCCGAAACTTGTGGCAAACACAACATAAACGCATCCCGACAGTGTATTGCCAAGCCTTAGATAATAAAGCCCTCCTACGAGATAGATCACAAAGAATCCCAGCAGTACAACTCCGATTGCCAGTTCAAAACCTTCTGTATCACAAAACCCCATAGCATTTGCCCAAAAACAGAAACAAAGAGTTCCAAATCCGATTGCCAATCCCCCTCCGATATCACCAGGCCCGGCAATTCCCTTTTTCGTCCCTTTCTTCTCCTTCTCTTGCGGCAGCATATTTTCATTGTTTCCCATCTTCTCCTCCTTTCCCGCCCCGGAACTTATCCGGACAAAGCCATTATTCACCTGCCGATTCTACTATACATTCATGATATCCAAACTGTATTTAGGCTTCAATACATATGTCATTTTCGGGATTAAAAATGTCATTTTCTGTTCTATTCAGCAATTACATTATATTTTTTCATTAATCGCAGGGAACTTATTGACTTTTCAGAATAAAGAAAATATAATAAATTAAACTTGTCGTCCCCCACAGGCATTGCTGATACATTTGATAAGAGGTGATTCCGTTATGTACAGACTTGTCCATATTGAGGACAGCAAAGAAGATCAGATATGTATCTCTCAGATGCTGGAACAGATTTCAGCAGATATTGAAAAGACTTTTTCACTCACCCAATATACCAGTTGTGAGAGCTTTTTTCGCGAAACAGTACCGTATAGTTTTGATATTGCTATTTTTGACATTGAGATGGAAGGTCTGAACGGTATAGAAGCTGCACGGCAGTTTAGAGAGAAGGATAAATCCGTCATTATTATTTTTGTAACATCCCATGCAGGAAAAGTGTTTCTCAGTTTTTCTGCTGAACCATTTGAGTATTTAGTCAAACCGATTTCCTACGATCACCTGAAGGATACCCTTGAACGCGCAATCAATAAAATTGCCGCTTTTCAGAATAAAAAATTCTATTTTTCCTTCAAAGGAGGGTTCTTCAGCGTTCCATTAGAAAGAATTGTATATTTTGAAAGCATAAAGCGGATCATTAAAATTGTAACTGATACAAATACCTATTACTTTTACAGCAAACTGGATTCTATTGAAAAGGATTTTCTATTCAGGGATTTTATTCGATGCCATCAGAGTTTTATTGTCAATCCTGACTATATCAGACAAATCCAGAAAACAGACATACTTCTGACTACAGGTGATTTGCTGCCTATCAGCAAAGGAAAACAGGGGAAAGTCAAGACACAGTTTATGCATTACGTGGGGAATATCTCATTATGAATATAGAATTGATTATTTACAGACTTGTTGTCTCATCCGTCTCAGGATTTTGTGCTGCTTTTCAGGTCTCTTTGTACCTTACCCTTAAAAGAAAGGTATATTTTTATCTGCATATTTTAGTATCTGCTCTATTGACATACTGTTATTTTAGTATTGATAAATCGCCCCTGCTGATTCCTTACAGTGTACTGGCTGTAGCCGTCTGCTGTATCCTTGTCAATCTGATCTACAAAGAAAAAAGATTTCATAAGCTATACAGCACCTTTCATCAGGGTATTATCAGCATTGCGGCACTCTACGCAGCAGAAAAGTTTGCCGGTATTTCAGCATTATCAGGAAGTGTATCACCTATTGTATTTTTTACAGTAAACGCATTGATTAATGCCATTTGGTGCGTCAGTATGTTTATTGCACGACAGAAAATCTTTACCATACTCCCCGAGCCGGAAGAAAATTACAGAAAAACTTCCATAGCCAGCGGCACAACTTTGTTCCTTCTTTTAATCTGCTGTTCATTTGGAGGAGATATGTTTCTTTTCCGGAAGCTGCCGCAGGAAATTTTATTTACCTGCATGCTTTTGATAATTGTCACACTTTCTGTTCTGGATATTCTGAATATGTGTGTCATATCCAATGAAAAAATGGCGGAGGAAGAACGCCGGATCATTATTGCTTCTCAGAACCAGATTCTGAAACAATACACAGACAACCTGATGGAGCACCACAAAACCATTCGCATTATTCAGCATGACCAGCGGCATCAGCTTACCACGCTTTACACGCTGTTTCATATAGGAAAATCAGAAGAGGCTCTGAATCTCCTCACCAAGCTTACGGAGCATACCCTGCAGCTGAAACACGAGGAATACTGCGATAACAGTATTTTGAACGCGGTTTTGACTGACATCCACAATTCCTGCATAAATAATGGAATTGACTTCCAGGTCAATATCAGCCTCACAGAAAAAATCCGGATTGATGATATAGATATCATTGCTCTCCTGAAAAATGCTCTGGATAATGCCATAGAATGCAGTCTGCAGCTAATGGACCGTACAAGGGCCTGCATTCATCTTACCGTAAACACTAAGGGTGGTTATCTCACTTTTAAATGCACCAACACAGTAGATCATGCCCCCCGTATTATCAATAACCACATCCATTCAACCAAGGGCGGCGACGGTCTTCCTCATGGTTTTGGCATGTCCTCCATGCAGCTCATTGCAAAAAAATACGATGGTCTGATGAAATTAGAATCTGATAGCTTTATCTTCACACTTACCATTGTCCTTACAAACCAGGAGTTCCATACCAGCTAAATTATATAAAATGCTCCCTCCTAAGCGAAATAACTGTTACTTAGGAAGGAGCATTTTTACGCCTGAGCGTCCAGATTCCTCTGGTCTTTATCCAGCATAAACACAGAGACCAGAATGATGATTCCACCGATGATCTGGTTCGCAGTAGGTATTGTACTGTATAGTACCAGTGAAATCACGATGGTCACTACCGGCAGAAAATCCATCATCAGATTTGACAACAGCACACCGATCCTTTTGATCGCAAATATATTCAAAAAATAAGCAATCGTAGAATTAAATACCCCCAGCACGATCAGGTTCATGAACACCGACGGTTTTGCAAGGACGGACGGCTCCACATGATAGAAGAATAAAAACGGCAGCGTAGTGACAGCCCCCACAAGTGCCTGGTAGTTCAGCAATACGGTCTTCTCATATCCATCCGATATCTTGTCTGTCAGGAAACAATAGACTACCCAGGAAATGATGCTTAAAAGACACAGCGCATATCCCTTGAAATTGGTTGCCATCAGATCCCCGATCTTCACACCCATCAGAATATACACACCGACAAGAGAGATCAATATACCCAGGATTCCCAGCTTTGTCTTCTTCCTGTGAAACAGAACGATTTCCATGATCAGCGCAAAGACAGCGGCAAATCCAAAAAGCAGGGAGGAAACCGTAGCCCCTATGGATGTAACACTTAAAATAGTGAACCCATGGAAGAATGTCGTACCGACCAGGCCGGACAGGATGATAATGCCCCAATCCTTTTTCTTCACTTTCATATTCTTTCCGGTCACGAGATTAAATCCGGTAAACAAAATCGTCATGACTGCCATCTGAATGACCAGAATCACTACCGTAGGAAGGTATTCACTGATTACAGCCCTGGAAATATAAGACACACCGTAAATCGTGACGACTACCACCATGGCCAGCAGCCCTATGGTCTTGCCTTTTGTCTTATCCATAAGCATCCTCTCCCCTCTAACGCTTGATGTTCTTCGCCTTCTCCGAGGAACCGGCAGCGACAGCGTCTATGGCATCCCTCACATCTTTTGGCAGGATCTCATAGTCACGCAGCTCTTCCAGCATATCCTTCACTTTTTCCGCACAGATATCACGGATATCACGGCTTCCGTTCGCCTCCCAGTTCTCCCAGGTGCCTCTCTCCATATATCTCGGCATCCATATTTCATCCTTGAAATGTTCAAAGGTGTGGTCAGTCTCCAAGAATGTGTTGCCGGGGCCGACTTCCTCCATATTGTCATAGGCCAGTGTCTCATCGTCAAAGCTGAGCGGACGGGCCATCCTCTGCAGAATCTGCATGCACTCATCGGAATAGATCATATCCGCAAAGTCCACCATAAGGTCCATGTCAAGCTGCATGGAAACGATGAAATCACAGCTCAGTGCTCCGGCGAGTCCGCCCATACCGGTCTCAAATCCGGCCTGTGCATCCAGCACCTTGCCGTCCCGCAGATTGGCCGGCATCTTAGTCGGCAGCCCAACATAATCTCCCATCTGTGACATGCCTACCTTCATGATAATGCTCTCCGGTGAGGACATATTGATGCACATGGTCTTCATATCCATGCTGCGCACATAGCTGGAATAGATCACAGGCGCCCCCGGATTGACAAGCTGGGACAGTGCGATGCAGGCTAATGTCTCCGCATGGGTATGCACCAGTGCACTCTCCACGGACATGGGGGATGTCATGCCCAGGATTCCGCCGGAGCTGATCACTGACGGTACCTTATGCACGGCTGCCTCCATCAATACATTGGATGTATTTTCATCCACTCGGAGCGGCGGCATAGTCAGGACCCAGAAGGAGATGAAAGGACGTTTCAGGAATTCTTCTTCGCTTCCCACTGCCAGACTGGCCATCTTGACGGCATCCCGCACACCCTCTTTTCCTACAGCTCCGCCGGTGATGTGTTTTGTGGTATTTTTAATGGAAGTCGCCCAGGTATACCAGTCGGATGCCGCCATGGGCACATCCTGGGGCGTGACCAGTGCACTGGCGATGGTCACGGTGTCCAGTTTTTCCATGATCCTTGTGATCAGGGCAAGGTCTCTGTCTGTAGCTTTCCTGCGCAGTCCTGTCTCCGGGTCCAGCACATGGGTAGCCATGGTCATGGCAGCCAGTGACGGCACCCTGTCTTTCACATGCACATCTTTATCCGGTGTCCTTCCATATAAAACGAATTCCTCTCGCTTTGGAACCGTCTTTAATCCTTCCTCGATGATGCTGCGCGGTATTTTCACGATTTGTCCGGACACTTCTGCCCCTGCTTTTGCAAAGTATTCTCTTGCCTCTGCCCCCTCAAATTTCATTCCCAGATCTTCCAGCATCTCCAATGCTTTTTCATGTACCCGTACTACTTCCGCGTCGCTTAAATACTTGATCGATGGTCTCATGTTTTACCTCCTCTAAAAAAAACCCTGTTCTGTTGCATTCCCGATACGTATCTTCTTTTGATACATCAAGAATACCACAGAACAGGGTCTGTTACTTTTGCTGTATTTTGCTATTTATTGCTCTATATTTCTTTCAGGAGTTTGGACAGATTCTTGTTCAGGAAGTCCCGCAGTTCAATGGCATCCCTGGTATAATAATCCGCTCCTATCTCTTCCGCATACTCTTTGCTGACGGAAAGGCCTCCCACGAAGACAATGACCTTGTCCCTTATGCCTGCCTTCGTAAGCTCCTCTATGACACCCTTCAATTCACAGACCGTTGTGGGCAGAAGTGCAGACGCCATGACAAGCCTGGCGTCATGTTCCACTGCTGCCTCCACAAACTCCTCTTTGCTGACATCCACCCCCAGATCCACCATATCTATATTCAGAGTGGAGAGGTATATCTTGACCAGATTCTTTCCGATGTCATGGACATCCCCCTCCACGGTACCGATGACCGCAGTGCACTGCCTGGCGCCCCCCTGATCCAGATAGGGAGTCAGACATCTGAGGCCGGCATTTAAGGCACGGGCCACACGCAGCGCCTCCGGCACGCAGACCTCACTGTTGCGGAACTTGTACGCCAGTGTATCCACGCCCAGAATCAGTCCCTCTTTGAGCACTGACTCCGGAGGATAGCAGACAGCAATGGCTTTTCTGATCAGATTTACCACCTCATCCGCCTTCCCGCCCAGAAGGTTCCGCCTAATTTCTTCATATATATCCATTCTGCATCTCCTATAAGAATTTGTTCCTGTACTGTCCCGGATTGACTCCTATCAGCCTTCGGAATGTCTTTGTATAGTAGCTCTGGCTTTCAAACCCGCACTGTTCCATGATCTCCTTCAGGCTCAGTTCCCTGTTCCCCATCAGCTCTATAGACTTTTCGATCCTGACCCTCAGGATATAATCGCTGATGGTTCCTCCGGTCTTCTGACGGAATAAGGTACAGAGATAAGACCTGCTCAAAAATACGTGGCTGCAGATGTCATCCAGGGTGATCTTCCTATTGTAATTCTCTTCTATGTAATCCCTGACATTTTTCATGACACTGATATGGTCATCTGTCCCCAGAAGGTAAATACTGTCAAACCACCGGTTCAGCATCCGGTAGGTGATCTCCATCATTTCCTCAATGTTTTCCACATGCTTCATGTCCTGCCTGTAATGTTTTACACCATTCATGACGACTTCGCTGTCCGCCCCTGCCTCCACGATGGCTCTGGCGGTCACAGCCATGAAATCGTGCAGGGCTGACTTCACAAGAGCCTTGTCGTAGGAACACAGGATCTCGATATCCGTGAACAACATTTCCAGCATGTTCTGTATCTTTTCTTTGTCCGCCATACGGACGTACTGGAGATACCGTTTCTCCCTTTTCAGATAGACAGACCAGTCGAATTTTTCATTTTTCAGTGTCTTCTTTCTCTCTTCGATCCTGGTGGTCATGGCATCACGCCAGCTCATGAGATTCTTCTGGTCCATGAAAATGGCGTTCTGCGTCTTTGAGAGATACTGCATCATGACCTGGAGAAGGTTGGCGGAGGACTGGCACTGGTCTGCGGAGATCACGCGCAGCTTTTTTACCTTCTGCTCCATCTCTCTGCGGTCCTTTTCGCTCAGACAGAACTTTTCCGCGTCCTGACAGAACACATGATCCGGCTCCCACAGAAGGACTTGTCCGCACATGACAGCTCCCACTTCTGTTCCATCCGCATAGATGGGGACTGCCCACATGACAAGGCCGGCATGACAGGCAAAAAAATACGGTTCTTTCCACAGGAATGCCTGCCTGCAGGCCTTTTTATAGGTACGCCTGCAGCGTGCTCTTCCCACCTCCGTGTCCTGCACCTGACGGCAGTATGCGCACTCGTAGTAGTCTTTACTGGCAAGGAAGACCTCCCCGTAAGTGTTCACTGCTATGATTCCCAGCTCTGTTGCCTTTGCGAAATTGTCAAGCATCTCTTCCAGGTAATCTTTTTCCTCTGAATGTTCGTATCCCTCTGCCATATGCTTCCTCCGGACTATTCCTCTTGTCTTTATTCTACTGCCGGAGGGAGAAAAAGTAAACTCGGTATTTTTATGCGTATGTGCATAACTCCCCCTGCGGGACAACGGCTGTAAACAGCAGCGGCCTAATTTCTCCGTCTGCCGGAAAGCAGTACCAGACGTAAAAGCTGCAGGATAGATGAGAGTGCCGAGGCCACATAGGTCAGTGCTGCTGCGCGCAGAACTTTCCCGGCCCCCTGCAGTTCATTTCCCTCCAGGATTCCGGCACCGTCCAGAATCCTGAGTGCTCTGCCGGACGCGTTGAATTCCACAGGCAGGGTCACAAGCTGAAAGGCCACCACCAGAGAAAATAAAATAATACCCGCGTTTACAAGACCCGGTGCTCCCATGAGAAGGCCGATGAGGAACAGCGGCCAGCAGAGGGCAGAACCAAGACTTACGACCGGAACGATCGCGCCTCTGATCTTGATCGGTACATACCCCACATCATCCTGGATCGCATGGCCGCACTCGTGGGCCGCCACGCCGATGGCTGCCACGGACTCTGAGCCGTAGACGGTTTCAGACAGCCGCAGTACTTTGCTTCTGGGGTCATAATGGTCTGTGAGATTTCCGCCGACCCTCTCAATCTTCACCTGGCTGATTCCCGCACGGTCCAGTATGGTCCTGGCTGCCTGTTCCGCTGTCATGTGCCGGGCATTTCCCACGGTACTGTACTTTTTGTAGGTCTGGTTCACATTTGCAGATGCTATGACACAGAGTATTACACCTGCTAAGACCAGAAGATATGTGGCATCATAATAAAAAAACATCCATAATCCCTCCAATGCATGAAATACTTTATTCATTATTTCATTCATCATAAGGTTATGGATGTCTTTCTTTAAATATTCAGAAAGTTAAAAATTTTATTCTGCCCGTTTTAATATTTCTACGGTTCCCTTGTTGCCGTCCACGCGAATGTAGTCTCCGTCATGAATAATCTTGCAGGCCTCTGTTTCAGTCTCCACAACTGCGGGTATTCCCAGTTCCACAATACAGGCAGCACAGCGGGAATCCAGTTTTTCAATGACCCATGCGATGGGCTTGTGGCCTGCCACAGAGGCAGAATAAAAATGGCTGGCCCACCCGTTGCTTCCCTTGGCACAGGGAAGGATCAGGATCTTTCCCCCGATATACGCGCCGAATTTGCTGTTTGCTTCCTCTATGATGATACCCGTTTTTTCATCTAAACCGGCCCATCCCTGTACACTGTCAGGAAGAACAAGCGCTTCTCCTTCCATGACTCCTTCATAGGCTCCGCGTCCTTTGATCATCGTATTTTCCATTATGCTTCTCCTTTCCAATAGCCTGCTGCAGCGGCGTCAATACATTGATAGATATCGCCATAATAGATCGGGACATGCTTGCCTGCTCCAAAGCAGGAGTGCATATAATGTCCCTGTTTACCGGAATCCGTCACCATGGCAGTGACATGCGCAAAAGCTGCAGGATCCATGACCATAGCACAGCTGCTTGACAATACATTTCCGCCTGCCTCCTCAATCGTTTTTACAAAACCGCTTGCTTTTGCCATGGCAAGCGTAGACATATCTGTCCAGACATGGAGTTCCACACCTTCCGCTACCTTTTTCCCTTCTATATAATTTGCTACCTGCTGGATATCCTCCAGGCTGTAGTGCGGGCATCCCATCAGTACAAAGTTGATCTTGCCTTCTCCCGCACTGCAGATCTGGCGGCGGGATTCCTCATAATCCTCCTGTGTGATGGTAAATTCACCTCTGAGCGGTTTGTTTCCTCTGGCATCTTCCAGGGAACGCGCCTCGGGAGTCACACCGACAATATGGCACATTTCACATGCGCTCGTAGTAGCCATTGCGGTAAAGCACTGTTTCAACATGGTCAGGGTAGGTCTGTGGAAATCTCCGGTCAAAACAGGAACTCCGGCGGAGGGCAGCATACGCCCTACTGTGTAGCCAATGATATCCCAGTCAAATCTTGTCTCTGATTTACACTCAATGTGGTATACCGTATCCGCGTAACGGTTTTCCTGAAGATAAAATCCCCATTTAGGAGCACGGCCGCAGATGGATATCCATGTGATCGCCTCTTCTCCGTCTGCGTTGCATCTTGCGCCGAATGCAGAATTGCTCATGGTGATATTGCTGGATTCAGATGTCACCACATGTTCTCCGAATAACGGCACCCAGCCGTTCAGATACGGCGTGCAGGAACCGGCGATGCAGCAGCCTGCCTTCAGTGTACGTCTTAAATATTCTGTATTTCTGTCAAACAATTCTTTCGGAAGATGTGTCACTTTATAATCATATTGATCGCAGGGCGCAACACAGGTCTGACAGTAACAGGTCTTCTCAAATTCGCCTAATTCCACTTTTTCATCTGTACAGAGATACATTTTGGCAAATATCTCATCATATGTATCTGCATCGCAGGTCTCCAGATAGGAATGTGCCCCGAAATACAGTGTGGATTTTGTAATCTCAACCAGTTCTTCCGCGCCCACGACACGGGCATATTTTAAAACATTTTCCAATGCGATTTGTTTAAAACGGCCGAATTTTCCATCCAGCATGTCCTGTTCATATGGTGTTAATTTCATAGGAATACCTCTCTTTTCTCATACTATTTTTATTCTTCATCACTTTTTTCTGATTCCGGCAGCATGTCATTGGGATATTTTTGGATCTCTTTTGCCTGCTTAAAGAAGGAAAAAATACAGATTCCCACAATCAGCATAATCGGCGCCCCCAGGATAACATACATGGCTTTTACCGCATTGACACCATCTGTTGCAACAGTTGTATAGGCGGTAGCTGTGATCAGCAGACCCATGATGATCTTGAATTTTTTCGGTGCTTCATCATCCACGGTCAGATTATGTACAGACATGGTGGCAAGCACGGAAGCAATTGGGTCTGCCATTGTTGTGAAGGATCCAATGATCGCTATGATAAATACAATCTGCACGATATTTCCAATCGGCAGTGACTTGATGATCTGGAATACCGTTGCCTGCATTCCGTAATCCTGCACCATCCCCCATACATCCATGGTACCGCTGGTCTGCAGACTGATGGTCTGTCCGCCGAAGATACCTATCCAGGTGATACAGAAGATCGCAGGGATAATAACATTGACTACCAGGAACTCCCGAAGGGTACGTCCTTTTGCCATCCTGCAGAAAAACATACCAAATACCGGGCAGTACAAAATAAAGGAAGACCAATACTGGACGATCCAGTTGGCATACCAGGTATCATCTGAAAGGGTATTGTTGACTAACGTCTTAGACCCCCAGTTATCCAGTATCTTACCAAAGGACTCTGTGGTAAGTTTGCCGATAAATGCAGTATCACCACAGATAAATACATAAACCAGCAGGGCGCAGAAAATGAAAAATGTGATTGTAGATACATATTTCAGTCCTTTATGAATACCGGAAACACTCATAATGACAAACATCACACCGATAAAGGCAGCTACTAAAAAATACACAAAATTTGACTGGCTGATTCCAAATGCAGATTCCAGTCCGGCACCGATCTGCATCAGACCAACACCCATGGAGTTAGCGCATCCTCCGACCATGGCAAATATCATGACTCCATGAATCAGTGTCTCCAGCCATTGACGGCGGCCGAAAACCGGGTCTAATACGGAGTTGAACTGAAGTTTTTTACGGCGGTTGTAAACAGCAACCGTAAAGGCCACAGAACAGGCTCCATACAGCGCAAATTCAACAAAAGACCACTGCCACATAACCTGAGAGATCGAGAAGATCGCAGCATCACGAGTTCCAGGCTGGCAGCCGGCATATGCCGGCGGCTCAAAAAAGTTATAAAGCGGTTCTCCCATGGCCCAGAACAACAGCCCTGTGCCAATGCTTCCGCAGATAGTCATGGCGATCCAGTGAAATTTGGTAAATTCCGGCTTCGCGTCTTTTCCTCCGATCTTGATATCGCCAAATTTACTTATCATGATATACATGACGATCAAAAAACATACCAGGGCGAACAGGTTAATGACCCACCCTATTTTATCCGCCATACTGTACAGCATGGTATTCAGAACAGAAGCTAACTGTTCTTTAAAAAAGATTCCTATAAGCAGTAATAGTATTAAGCCTGCAAAAGCGGGCCAGAACGCCAGACTGTTGATCGAACCCTTTTTGTGTTTTTTTGTTTCTACATTCTTCATCTTTTACCTCCCTACTTTTGTCAAACACCTTCACGGTGAGCCCTTGCCGTTATACTATATCAGCGCTGATATAACATTGTGATTCTGTTTACACAACCGGTGCAAAAAAACATAAACTCTTCCATTCTCATAATAGAAAAGTTTCCGGACACCCTTCTTTCATAAGAACTTTGTTTCACTTTTGTGATTCTATGAAATATTTTTTTGTTTTTTGAAATAGTTTTATGTTTTTCTGATTAAACTTATGATAAAATGAAACTAATAAAAATTCAAATAGTTAAAAGGATTTACCAGCCATAACTTGAAACTATAGGTACTCTATGATAGAATGATTCAAACTAATTTCCAATCCATCAAGTTTACAGTCATCTTGTGTTTAGAGTGTGTATTTTTCGTGATATTATCAGCGATATGCTGAAGGAAGGTTTCTATGACACTACAACAATTAAGATATGTGGCTTCTATAGCCGAATGCGGCTCGCTGAGCAAAGCCGCCCGGGAATTATATATTGCCCAGCCCAGCCTCTCAAAGGCCATTGCCGAATTGGAGAAAGAAATTCAAAAATCATTATTTGTCCGCACACCCCGGGGTGTATTGTTTACAGACGAAGGCACTGAGTTTCTGGCTTATGCCAGACAGGTACTTCAGCAGATGGATACATTGGAAAAGAGATACGAGATCGGAAGTGTGAACAAACACTATTTTACGGTCAGTTCCCAGCACTATCCCTTTGCCTCTGAGGCGTTTTCAAAGGTAGTTGATTCCGTAAAAGACGAATTATATGAATTTATGTACATTGAGACACAGACTCAGGACATCATTGATAATGTACATTCATTGAAAAGTGAGGTGGGGCTTTTGTATCTGAGCCCGTTAAACAGCACGGTCATAAGACGTGTCCTCAAAGAGGCGCATCTGATCTTTGAACCCATATTTGAAACATTGCCTTATGCCTGTATGCGGAGAGATCATCCCCTGGGAAAGAGGACGGGCCTTACCCTGCCGGATCTGGCTCCGTATCCTTTTCTTTCCTACAATCAGAGCCACAGTAATACTTATTCCATGTCGGAAATTATACTGGAGCCCTTTCACATCAAAAAACATCTGATCGTGTCAGACCGGTCCAGCGCCACCAGTCTGATGCTTAACAGTGACGCCTACTGTATCACAGCAGGCCCTTATCCCGGCACCCTGCATGATGAGAGCTGGGTCTATATTCCCATATACGGCCAGGAAAAACTTATTGTGGGACAGATACGCAATGAACATATGATGATCAGCAAGCTGGCGCTTCGCTTTTTAGAGGCTCTGCAGGATATCGTCGGAGATATTTAAGCTGCATCACTGCCCCTCCTGGCACAGCATCCCATGCTGCCGGGAGGGGTTCGTTTTATTCTCAGCTTCCAACCGATTTATAATGCCTCACCCCCAGTTTCCACAGCCCGAAGCACGGCAGCAAAAATACGCCTCCCAAAAGCGGCAGAAACATGTAAAATCCCCTGCTGTCCTTGTCAAGGATATAGCAGATCGGATAATACTGAATCAGTGCATAGGGCACAACAAAAGTACAGAACTGCAGCACCCTTTTCCCATAAATGGCAACCGGATATTTCCCATACTCACGCGCCCCGTCCGTAAGCACATTCATGAATTCCAGCCCTTCAATGGTAAAAAAGCAGATCGCAGCATATACCAGAAATATCCCTGTAAAGACAGCAGTTCCGCCAAGCAGCATAAACACCACAGTCAGCACTTTATCCCAGGTCCATTCCACATGGCTTTTGGCAATTCCATAGGTAAACATCACCACAGCCTGCAGCATTCTTCCGATTCTGGTAAGCTCGATCTTACTTGCCAACACCTGAAATATTTCATTCCTCGGACGCACCATGATCCTGTCAAATTCCCCATTGCTGATAATGGAAGAAAACGTATCAAACCCTCTGGCAAATGCCTCCGCCAGGGAAAATTCCATCAGTGTGACAGCAAAGCACAGAAGCACCTGGCTGTATGTAAATCCCTCCACCTCATGAAACCTCTGAAACATAAAATACACGCCCAGAAACACATTAAAGGACACCAGAAACTGCCCTATGGCCGTCAGGCAGAAGGACGCTTTATACTGCATCATACTCTGTATCTGAATCTGCATATACTTCTTATATAACCGTAGATATCCCATCCTCTCATCCTCCCTGCACTGTGATCTTCTTCTCTGCCCTGCGCATCAGAAGTTTGCCTAAGAGGACCAGAACTGCCAGCCAGAACACCTGCAGCGCCAGCGCCGAAACCGCGGCTTCGTCTGCCAGATCGCCGCTGTAAATGCGCAGCGGCACATTCTGCATGGAGGCAAAAGGCAGAAGCTCCAGAACCGTTCTCACAGAGTCAGGAAAAAACGGAAGGGGAATGATGCTCCCCGCCAGCAGCTCTACTGCGGAGACAGCCACCATCCGTACTCCGTCCGGTGAAATCGTAAAAAATGTGACCACATAGACTAACATACAAAAAGCTACAACCACCAAAAAGCCCAGAAGCATTCCCGTCAAAAACAGAACCGCTGCTTTTGGGGAGACCGGCAGTGTCATTCCATAAGGGGCAGGCAGGAATCCCGCAGCCAAAAGGATTGGCATACACCGCAGAACAGCCTTGGATATCCGGTTGGCAGCACTCCTTGTAAACCACATGGTATAGATATCCATGGGACGGCACATTTCGTAGGACACATTTCCGTTTTTAATGCAGTCAAAAATCTCATTCTCCATAAGCCAGGCCATGAACAGGGCCAGAAAAGCCTGCTGAAGCCATATGTAGGAACAGGTCGCCTGCAGTGTCATGGGAAATGCTCCCGGGTCTGCCCGGTAAAAGGCCCGAAACACCAGCACCTCCATCCCTCCCCACACAAACTGCGTCACGATCCCCGCTGCCGCCGCTGCCCGGTACTGAAGGCCCATGGAGAAACGAATTCTGAAAAAGGACAGATATTTTCTCATACACACCGCCCCCTTATATCCGGAAACGGCGGTACAGATCCGCCACTGCCTGGTCCAGCCCCCTGTCCGCCCCCGGTATGTCATCCAGCGTACCATCCAGCAGGATTTTTCCCTTTCCGATGAGAATGATCCTGTCTGTCAGCGCCTCAATGTCCTGCATGTCGTGGGTGGTCAGTATCACGGTTGTTCGGTATTTTTCATTGCATTTGACGATGAAATCCCGTACTGCCAGTTTTGAAACTGCGTCCAAACCAATAGTTGGCTCATCCAGAAACAGGATTTTAGGGCTGTGAAGCAGAGACGCCGCGATCTCACAGCGCATTCTCTGGCCAAGTGACAACTGTCTGGCCGGTGTTTTCAATAGTTCCGACAAATTCAGCAGAGATGTAAGCTCCTCCAGATTGGCCTGATATGTATCTTCGGATATACTGTAAATATCTTTCAGAAGCTCATAAGAATCAATAACCGGCACGTCCCACCAAAGCTGCGTCCGCTGCCCGAAGACAACCCCGATATCCTTTACATGGGCAGTCCGGTTCTTCCATGGAATCCTCCCGTTGATGCTGCACACACCGCTGTCCGGTGTGAGGATTCCGCTGAGGATTTTGATGGTGGATGACTTTCCCGCGCCGTTTGGTCCGATATACCCAACCATTTCTCCCTCGCCGATGGAAAAGGAGACGTCATCCAGCGCTTTCACTTCCTCGTATTCCCGATGGAACAGAGTCTTCACTGCCTGCCCAAAACCGGCTCCGCGTCTCGCCACACGGAACGTCTTGCACAGGTGCTGCACTTCGATCATTTTGTTTTTCCTCCTGGTTTTGGCAAGCCACGATATCCCTGGATTTTGCCGGGGAAACCCGTGGCAGAGCCTTCCCTTTGCCGGGAAAGGAACTTTAGTGTAGCACTCGGGCAAACAGGTGTCAAGATGCCCTGCAATAAATTAAAGGCGCATACAGTCCCGGACCATATGCGCCTCCACATTCTCATATATTTTCTCAGTTCCCCTGCTGTATTATGGGCCTGTCATTCTGCTTTTCTGACTGCCTCACGGACCTGCAGCACCATGCCGGGAGCTACGGAAAGTTCATCAATCCCCATCTGCAGAAACTCTTTTGTCAGGGACAGGTCTGCTCCCAGTTCCCCACAGATTCCGACCCAGCATCCATGAGCATGTCCATTGTCAATGACCATGCGTATCAGCCGCAGAAGTGCCGGATGATGGGGGTCATAAAAGGCGTCAAGCCTTGGGTTCTGTCTGTCGATCGCCATGGTGTACTGACTCAGATCATTCGTCCCAATGCTGAAAAAGTCCACCTCTTTTGCCAGCATATCGCTGATGACAGCTGCTGCGGGCGTCTCGATCATGATTCCCTGTTCCACATTTTTGTAGGGGATATTTCTGGCATCCAGCTCCTCTTTTACTTCTTCTACTATTGCCTTGATCCTGCGCACTTCCTCCACAGAGGTGATCATGGGATACATGACCGCGATCTCTCCGTAAGCACTGGCCCGGAAAATAGCCCGAAGCTGGGTCTTGAACACCTCCGGCTCCTCCAGACAGATACGGATGGCCCGGTAACCCATAGCAGGGTTTTCCTCCTGCCCGAGATGGAAATACTCTACCTGCTTATCCGCACCGATATCCAGCGTCCTGATGATCACTTTCTTTCCGGCCATCATTTCCGCTGCCAGCTTATAGCTCTGGAACTGCTCCTCCTCAGTGGGGTATGTATCCTTTTCCAGGTAAAGGAATTCACTTCGGAAAAGCCCGATACCCTCCGCGTCATTTTCCAGTACCGCCGCCACATCCGATACACTGCCGATGTTGGCGTAGAGATTGATCTTTCTGCCGTCCGGGGTTACGGTCAGCCTGCCTTTTAACTGCTGCAGAAGTCTGGATCTCTCCCTGTCCTCCTGCTGTTTTTTCCGCATTTTTTCCAGTGTCTCCTCATCCGGATCAATGTAGAGAATCCCCTGGTACCCATCCACTATGGCCAGTTTTCCGCTCCACTCCTCCTTAACCGGAACGCCGATGAGTGCGGGAAGATTCATAGTCCTGGCAAGGATCGCCGTGTGGGAATTGGAAGACCCCAGTTCCGTCACAAAGCCCAGCAGCCTGGATTTGTCCATCTGTACGGTCTCACTGGGCGCCAGGTCTTTTGCGATCACAATGACCGGCTCCCGGCCTATGCTGCTCCCTGCCCTTTTATTTGACAGGATACCCACCACACGCTCGGAAATGTCCTTTACATCCGCTGCCCTTGCCTTGAAATATTCGTCATCCATCTCAGCAAACATCTGGGCAAAGTTATCGCCGGTCACAGCCACAGCATACTCAGCGTTGACCTGCTGGGAAAAGATGATGTTCTTTACAGAATCATTGTAATCCTCATCCTCCAGCATCATGGCATGTACCTCAAAAATCGCCGCATTGACTTCCCCGACTTCCTTCAGCGCCTTTTGGTAAAGCTGCTGCAGTTCCTCCACCGCACGGTCTCTGGCTGTTTCATAGCGTTCAAGCTGTGCCTGGCTGTCCTCCGCTTTGCAGCGTTTTACCTGCTGTTCACCTCTGGAATAGAAATAAACTGGACCAATCGCAACACTTTTATAAATTGATTTTCCGGTATACTGCTCCATGATAGCTTTCCTTTCTTTTCCCTATGCTTTGCGCCTTTATTTACAGGTTCTCCTCAAAGAACTTTTTGAGTATTTCCAAATCCTCTGTATTGTCTGTGGAAATGACGATCTCATCGCCTTTTTTCACTCCCAGTCCCATAACTGCCATGAGCTTTGAGGCATCCACAGTCTTCTCACCTTTCGTGATCGTGACAGCGCTGTCAAAACCTTTTGCCATTTTAGCCAGCATTCCTGCAGGTCTTGCGTGAATTCCGATTTCGTCCTTGATTACATAATGAAAAGATCCCATATTTTTTTCTCCTTTTCTTTGGTTTGATGCTGCATGTCAGCCATAATTATTGTGAAATGGCACATGCACCTATTGTTTCATTTATCATAAGCCCGTTAAGCATGTCTGCTTCTTCATCGTCCAGATATTTCCCGCATTTTGCAGGCCCCGGACCGAAAGCTGCCTTACGTCACTCTCTGTATAATATCTGGAGGTGAATACATATTCTCCCTCGTTCAGGTAGATTTCCATAAGTGAGGTATCCGCCAGGATACGGATACTGTAAAGCTTCGGTACAAGCGCTTTTCGTACCTTTCTTCCGGCTCCCATGGCCCCTTCAAAAGACAGGGAAAAGACGCCGTCCTCATATTTGAGTACACATTCCTCTTCTATTTTTATGATAAAAGACCTGGAATCTGTCTCCTTGATCACCCAGTCAAAGCAGGAATCCTCAACCAGAATCCCCTGTGTTTTTTCCGGATCCCGGTCCTGTCTGCTGCTTGAAAAAAGCTCTTTTTCCCGCAGCATTTCTGCCTCTTTCACAGGATACTGATACACTTTTCCATTCTTCCATTTAAGCTCCCTCGGTATAGTAAAGGCGTGCTGCCACCCCTGTTCCACCGTTGGATTGTTGTATTCTTCTTTGATATCAGGCAGGCCAGCCCAGCCTACAAGGATCCGTCTTCCCTTTTCATCCCTGAATGTCTGTGGGGCATAAAAATCAAATCCCATATCCCATTCCCGGAACTCTTTCGGCTCCCCTTCTTCCATCCATTTTTCAGGTAGTATAAAGTATCCGGACTGGTAAATATTCTGCCGGCAAAACTCTTCTCTTTTCAGCCCCTGGGGCGATACAGAGAGCAGCCACTGCCCATCCAGACAGAAGGCATCCGGACACTCCCACATGTAACCAAAAGACTCCCTGGTAGTCACTTCTCTTACAAATTCCCAGTGTTTTTTATCTTTGGATGCATATAAGAGCACGGCTCCCCGGTTGTCCTTTTTCCTGCCGCCCAGTACCATATAACAGGTATCCCCTGCTTTCCATACTTTCGGGTCACGGATATGGTTGGTATATCCTGTCGGGTAGTCTTTCATTTCCAGCAGACATTCCTTTTCCCGGAAATGAATGCCATCCTCACTGCATGTATATATCGTATTGGCCTCTCTGCCGCTGTTCACATAGTCATAATCCCCATCCAGCTTTACATTTCCCGTGTAAAAGATGTCCAGCAGCCCGTCCTCCGTAAATGCGCAGCCGGAGTATACTCCATGGCAGTCCCAGGAGCTGTCCGGCAGAAGCGGTGTCCCCTCATACTGCCAGTGCACCAGATCTGTGCCGGTATATTCTCCCCACACTTTCAGCCCGCCTTCCGGGTCAAAAGGGGAATATTGGAAAAAGAAATGGTATTTTCCCCTGTAAAAACAAAGTCCGTTCGGGTCATTGAGCCACCCTGCCGGGGGCATGATGTGGAAGCGAAGCCTCCACTTATCCGGGCCCGGCCGGTTCTGATATTCCGTCTCCCTGCGGCGTATCTCCCGCAGCAGCGTATCTCTCATCACATTCATATCTTACCGCCTCTACTTTACTGTGACTGCCCTGTCAAGTACCTGAATCTCTCCGGCTGCCTCCATGACAACCTCCTGGTAATCATCTGTGTTGGTGACAATAACCGGTGTGGTGATATCATATCCAGCCTTCTTAATATCCTCTATGGAGAAAGTAACAAGGGGCTGACCGGCATGTACACTATCGCCCTCACTGACATGAGTTTCGTAATATTTTCCGCCCAGCTCCACAGTGTTGATTCCTACATGAATCAGGATTTCTACCCCATCTGTGCTGGTAAGTCCCACGGCGTGTTTTGTATCAAAGACAGTCTCCACAGTACCGTCAAAAGGTGCGTATACCGTTCCCTCAGACGGGATCACAGCCATTCCTTTTCCCAGAATCTCACCGGCAAATGTGGAGTCTTTTACCTCTGTCAGAGGAATTGCATTTCCTTTAAGCGGGCTGTAAACCGTATTTTTTTCGCATCTAAATTCTGCCTGTGCGCTGCTGTTTTCCGTCTCACTGCTGTTTTCTGTCTCAGATTTCTGCTCTATACTCTCTGCCGCGGGTATCTGTTCTTCTCTGTATAAAACCCAGGAAATCACAAATGCTGTTATCACCGAAGCCGCAACCACCATAGTATACTGTACTGTATAATCCGTGGTGATCAGATAACCGAACAGCCCTGTAATCCCGTATGCGGAGGCGCCCACGCCGGTAAGTCCGGCCATCAGGCCGCCCACAGCTCCGCCCACGCATCCGGCGATAAAACACTTCATATAACGCAGATTGACACCAAAGATGACCGGCTCCGTAATTCCCAAAAAAGCGGAGAGGGAGGAGGGAAGTGCCAGTGCTTTCAGCTTCTGGTTCTTTGTCTTGAGAGCCATGGCAAGAGCCGCGGCCCCCTGTGCCACATTGGCCGCTGTGGCAATAGGCATCCAGATATTCAGCCCTTTTGAACTTAAAAGTCCGGCCTCCAGAGCGTTATACATGTGGTGCACACCTGCAACCACTGTGGGCGCGTATACAGCGCCGGCCAGAGCGGAACCAATGCCCAGAGGCAGCGTGATCAGGAACTGCACACCGTCCAGAACTCCGTTCTCAATCCAGGAAAAGACAGGACCGAACACGGTAAGCGTCAGATATCCTGTGGCCAGAACGGTCACCAGGGGCGTCACGAAAAGGTCAATGATCTCAGGGACAATCTTATGCAGCTTCTTCTCCAGCATGGACATAAACCATACGGCGATCACCACAGGAATCACATGCCCCTGATATCCTACCAGGTTGATCTGATACAGGCCAAACCAGGCATCTGCTGTCGGAATTGCCTCCGCGGAGGCCACAGACCAGGCATTCATCAAATCGGTATGGATCATGATCATACCGATGACAGCTCCAAGGAAAATGTTGCCTCCGAAGACCTTCGCCGCACTGATCGCTATCAGGATCGGAAGAAATACAAAGGCCGCATTGCTGAACAGATGAATGATCGTGTAAGTCCCCGACTGTGTCATAGCCGGGAATACTTTGCCAAGCCCTTCCAGAAGCCCCATCAAAAGACCGCTGGCCACAATGGCCGGAATAATGGGAACAAAGACATCCCCCAGGGTTTTGATCAGCCGCTGGAAAACATTCTGTTTAGAAGCCGCCGCCTGCTTCACTTCCTCTTTACTGGCAGCGGAAATCCCGGCAATGGCAATGAACTCATCATAGACCTTGTTCACTGTTCCCGTTCCCAGAATGATCTGGAGCTGCCCGGAGGCCTCAAAAACCCCCTTTACTCCCTCCACATTCTCCAGAGCCTCTTTGCTGCATTTTTCGTTGTCGCCGATAACCAGACGAAGCCTGGTGGCGCAGTGTGCAGCGGATACAATATTCTGCCTGCCGCCGATGTTGTCATAGATCTGCTGTGCAATGCTTCTGTAATCCATGCCTTTTCTCTCCTTTTCATGTTATCGTTCCCATATACATATCTAGTATTCTTTTATTTATCCTTTTGTATTCACGCTTTTCTTATATGGAATCGTTCTCATATCTTGTTTTCATTATATCCGAGATATCCGTCTTTGTAAATTGATAATCCTCACAAAACTGAAAGGCAAAAATCATGCATTTTTACCAAAGAACCTCCTCCCGCCTGTAGGACTGCTTTCCCCGTCCAATAAATTGAAAAAAGCCGGAATACCCCATATATGGGATATCCCGGTCACTTTGTTCCATTTACTGTTTTTCGCTGTCTTTTTCTGCTTCTCCCATTAACGAGTGGAGTTCTTCCTGATCACCTCAAAGCCCATCTTCAGCTCTTTGTTCACCGTTCTGTCTGTCTCAAGTATGTCCACCAGCATGGACGCAGCCTCCATCCCGCTTGTCTTATAATAAAAATGCACGGTTGTCAGGCTGGGCGTCACAAGCTTGCCAAGCGGTGTGTCACCTATTCCGACAAGCTGGATATCCTGTGGAATCGATTTCCCAATTTCTTTTAAATAGGACATAGCTCCGATGGCAATATTATCTGTGGCACAGAAGACGGAATCTACCTGAGGCACAGCCTCCAGAAGTTCTTTCATCTTCTCATACCCGGATTCAATACTGAACTTTGCCTCAGCCATCTGCTCCGGCCTGCAGACATTCCCCGCTTTTTTCATAGCTGCCTCAAAGCCCTTCTTCCTGCCGAGTCCCGCAGCCTCATCCTTTGTGGTCACACCGATAAAGCCCACGGTCCTGCCCTTTTCCAGCAGTAACTGTGTCACTTCCCTGGATGCATGGAAATCATCATGATAGACACAGGAATAGCCATCCAGATGCTGTCCCAGGATCACAACCGGAACCCTGCACTCCTTCAAAAGCTTCTTATGCCTGGCGGTAAATATAGTGGCAATAAACACAATGCCGTCCACCTGGTTATCTTTAAACAGGTTCAGGTATTTCAGTTCCTCCTCCACACTGTTGTTGGTATTTGCCAGAAGAAGCTGATATCCGTTCTTCGCCAGCACGTCACTGATACCTGCCACCATGCGGCTCACCGTGTCGGAATTGATTTTCGGAAGGATGACGCCCACAAGCCTGGTCTTCTTCGTGCGGAGCATCTGTGCCTGGCTGGAGGGCTGATATCCTGTCTCCTCAATCACCTTCCTGATCTTTTCTTTTTTCTCTTCACTTACATAGCCGTCATTGAGATAACGGGAAACCGTGGCCCTGGAAACCCCCGACAACTTTGCAATCTCATTGATATTCAACGCTCATCCTCCTGAAAGGCTTATTTTATCATGATTATAACCTGCCGAAATTTATAAATCAAGTTTTGATGATCGTTTAGTATTTTGAAGACCATTTGGAGTTAGTGTTCACACATCATCCGGAATGCACCAGCGTTTCAGATGAGCTGCAAAGCAAGGATGCCTGCCCGTTATATTGGGGGATGTACGTATAAATTTAAATTTTTTCCATTATTTATCTGTAAAAAAAGTAGCAGCAATCGGTAAAATTCATAAGATTACATACGAAATTCAGCGTTTTTTTTAAATTATCTGTAATGCAAGTAAATACCACACTCCAACCCCTTAATTTTACATACCAAACCCAGCATGTTCTTTCATTTTATCTGTAATGCAAGTAAATACCACACTCTAACTCCTTGATTTTACATATGAAACCCAACATGTTCTTTTAATTTATCTGTAATGCAAGTAAATACCACACTCCAACTCCTTAATTTTACCTACGAAACCCAGCATGTTCTTTCATTTTATCTGTAACGCAAGTAAATACCACACTCCAACCCCTTGATTTTACCTACGAAACCCAGCATGTTCTTTCATTTTATCTGTAACGCAAGTAAATACCACACTCCAACCCCTTGATTTTACCTACGAAACCCAGCATGTTCTTTCAGTTTATCTGTAATGCAAGTAATTACCATACTCCAACCCCTTAATTTTACATACGAAACCCAGCATGTTCTTTCAATTTATCTGTAATGCAAGTAAAGACCATACCCCAACCCCTTAATTTTACCTGCGAATCCCAACTTGTTCTTTCAATTTATCTGTAAAGCATGGAAAATTCAAGTCCAAGGTCCTGTACTTCCAGTCCCCAAAGCTATATTAATGAATAGAAAAACCCTGTCACAACAAAAAACTCAGCAAAGGAGATGCCATGTTAGAAAAAATCAAAGAATTTTTCAAAAGGGACTGGTCACTTGCGGAGAAGCTTCTCATCCTTCTCTGTTTCTTTTATCTGGGCATTGTCAAAGGATTCCTGTTAGCTCCCATAAAAAAGGGCGTCAGCTGCGGCAACAACAACGGGAACAATTACCCGGACAGCCGGAAGAACGGGGATAAAGAGGATAAAGAAGAAGCATAGGATGCACCTTACAGATAAATCCGCACGGCATACCCCTCTTCCCATTCCTTTTTCACAAATTCCACCCTGCCGTTATGGGCCTCCACAATCTGTCTCACAATGCGCAGTCCCATAATATGCACACGGGAACTTTCCGGTGAATCCGGATGTTTCAGCGCCCGGAGGATGGATTCCGGAATCCCGGGGCCGCTGTCTGAAAATAAAATACCGGCCCTGTCCCCCGCAATTTTCATTTTCACATAGACGGTACATCCCCCCGGGTTATGCCGGATGCTGTTTCCCACCAGATTCCGAAAGGCGCGCATGAGAAGCCCCCTGTCTCCGGTCAGCCGCAGACGCTCCTCCTTTGGCCCGATCTGCAGTTCTATCTCGTATACATCATCCAGTCCCTGATTATAATAATCCGCCGCACATTCCCGCAATAGCTCTGCCGGTGCATATTCTGTGACAGACAGCGGCTGGGCATGGTATTCCAGCTTGGAGGTCAGGTTCAGGTCTGATATGAGCTGCCGTATCACAAGGCTCTGCTGCTGTATCACGGCCGCTTTCTCCCGCTGCGCATCCGACAGCCCTTCTTCCTTCTCCAGTTCATCCGCATAACCCACGATCAGTGCAAGCGGTGTCCTGATATCATGGGAAACCCCTGCGATCCAATCCGTTCTGGCATTGTCCCTCTGCTCCAGCTTACTGTTCTGCAGACAGAGTATCTCTGACGCCTGATTCAGTTTCGCCGCCAGCTCATCAATCATCCCTTTTTCCGGAATCTCCACCTTCTCTTTCTTGGAAAGCGCCTCAATCCCTCCCGCAACAGGTTTTAAGGCTTTGTAAAAACGGTACCCGAATGCCAGTGCCAGGCAAAGGAGCAGCAGCAGATTCAAAATACAGAATATCCCTGCATTCCATTTTGCATTTCTCATCAGCGTGCCGTCCCAGATTGTGCTCAGCCTCACAATGCTGCCCTTGCTGCAGCCAAATACTAGAAGCCCGTCCCCATGCCGCCAGACATAGACCGGATAATCTTCCAGATACCAGCGGCTGAATGAGGCCACATCCGGTATGCCGAACTGCCTTGGTATTTCTTTCGGAAGTGCATACTCCCACACAGCTTTCCCGTCCCGGTCAAGAAGCATTGCCCACTGAAACGATGTCTCTTTTAATATGTCATACCCCTCCTGTGACAGCCCGTAACCCTCCCCCTGCCTGTGGATCCGGCTGCTTATCTTCTCCATATTCTGCCGTACGGTCATTCCGCTGTTTTGGTTCTCCCCCTCTGTTATACTGGTATATGCCATATATATAAACACTGCCAGATTGACAAAAATGACAAACACGGTAATAAATACAGCCGTCAGGATATACCTGCGGCTGATTTTCCATAGACTTTTCATCTCTGCCCCTCCTCCTTTTTCAGCCTGTAACCAAGGCCCCTGGCTGTCTGGATCCAGACAGGATGGGACGGGTCTTCCTCTATCTTCTCCCGCAGATGGCGGATATGCACCATCAGCGTATTTTCATATCCGTAATAGGAATCCTCCCATACAGCCTGGCAGATCGCGTCAAATGTTACGATCTTCCCCCGATTCTGATTCAGCTTTTTCAGCAGAAGCAGTTCCTTTGCCGTGAGGGAAACGCTTATTCCTTCTGCCGTCACCTGGGCATTTTCAAAAGAAATCTCACGTTTTCCCAGAATCAGAACCTTTTCCTCTTTCGGAAGCTGTACCGAAGAGAAATAGACACGCTTTAAGATGGCATGTATCCTCAATAGCAGTTCCTGAGGCAGAAAGGGTTTGGTGATATAATCATCCGCCCCCAGGCCCAGCCCGAACAGGCGGTCATTGTCCTCATCCCTGGCGGAGAGAAACAGAATGGGCACCTGGGACTGCTCCCTGAGTCTGCGGAACAGGGTAAATCCGTCCCCGTCCGGAAGCATGATATCCAGGATCACAAGCTGCGGCTCCTCCTTTAAGAAAACCTCCAGCCCGCTGCTGCAGCTTCCTGCTGTATATATGCTCTCAAACCCGCTCTTTGTCAGGATTCCGCTGATCATGGATACCAGCTCTGCGTTGTCATCTATCAATAAAATTTTACAGTCATACAAATTCATCTGTCTTCCCTCCTTCTGCCTTTATGATAAAACATTTCCCGCCTGATATCCACAGAGACCGGAAAATTTAAGGTAAAAATAAGGCAGCCTTCAGTCCTGATTAAGTTCCCTGCTGTAACATGAATGCAGAAATCAGAAAAGATAAAAAGGAGGCAGAAATATGGGAATTGTCATTGAAACATCATCCCTTACAAAACAATATGGTAAAAAACAGGTGGTAAAAGACCTGGACTTAAAAGTCCCCGGGGGCAGTATCTACGGATTCCTCGGCCCAAACGGCGCCGGCAAATCCACCACCATGAAAATGATCCTGGGCCTGGCAAAGCCCACTTCCGGTACGGTAACAGTCCTTGGAAAAACGGTGAACAGCAGGAACCGCCTCTCAATCCTGAAGGATACCGGCTCCCTCATAGAATCCCCTTCCTATTACGGACATCTGAGCGGCAGGGAAAATCTGCAGGTCATCTGCACTCTGAAACAGGTCCCGGAAAGTGCCATCGACGAGGTTCTGCAGACAGTGCGCATGGAAAAACAGCAGAACAAAAAAGTGGGTCAGTATTCCCTGGGCATGAAACAGCGTCTGGGACTGGCAGCCGCCCTGCTGGGCCATCCCCGCATCCTGCTTCTGGATGAACCCACAAACGGCCTTGACCCGGCCGGCATCCAGGAGATGCGTGAGCTGATCTGTACCCTCCCGTCACGTTACGGCATGACCGTACTTGTGTCCAGCCATCTCCTCTCGGAAATTGACCAAATGGCAACCTATGTGGGTATCATCAGCAAAGGCTCCCTGGTCTTTCAGGATAAACTGGCCAGCCTCCACGAACACAGCAAGGCCCGCATGAAGCTGCGCACCACAGATGACCGGCAGTCCTTCCTGTCCCTGAAGCATTCCGGACTTCCGGTGGAGATTGAAAAAGAGAATCTGTATCTCTTATCTGACAGAGACGAGGATATTCTTCACGCCGGAACTATTCTGTCTGAAAACAAACTGGGGATTCTTCGTCTGGAGGAGCAGCAGAAAAGCCTGGAGGATATTTTCCTCAATCTTACGGGAAGGAGCATCAGTCTATGAGTAAAATAAAAAGTGGTATCAGCAGTTCCTTTACTGCTGAACAGCAAAAACAGCGCCGCCGCAGAATCTGGATTGTCCCCCTGGGTTTTCTTGTCATTCTGTTTCTATGGGCCTTTATAGGGAAACGCTCTTTATCCGCAGAAGATCTGGCTAGGGGATATTCCTATACCCTGTATCAGTTTCCGCTTCTGAATGTAGTGCTGGTACCGGTTATGACAGCCGTTATTGCCAGCCGGCTGTGTGATATGGAGATCAAGGGAAATACACTGAAACTGCTCTGCACCCTTCAGAAGCGAAGCAGCTTTTACGACTGGAAATTCATCCACGAACTGAAATATCTGCTGATTTTCACCATAGGCGAAGGAATCCTGGTTCCCCTCATAGGCATGTTCTGCCATTTTACACAGAAACTGCCTCTGTCCCTGGTATTTCTGCATGTGGGAACCACCACACTGGTGAGCCTTGTACTTCTGACGCTGCAGCATTTTCTGTCCCTGATGTCGTCCAACCAGATTTTACCCCTGCTTGTGGGGCTTATCGGATCGTTTCTGGGGCTGTTCTCCATGTTTTTTCCGCCCAGAGCGGCGCGGTTTATCCTCTGGGGGTATTTCTCGGCCTTTTCCCCCTACGGCATGGATTACGACAGCCAGACCCGTGTGATGTCTTTTTACAGAATTCCCTTTCCGACGGAAACCTTTGTGCTGTTTATATTGTTCGGCCTGTTATTCTTTGTGGTCTGCCGGACTGTCTTTGTAAAAAAGGAGGTGTAAGATATGTTACGATTGTGCGTCAAAGCGGAAAATAAAAAGCTGCGCCATTCTGTTATATGGGCAGCCTGTATTCTGATTCCCATCATTCCGGCTATTATGGGAACCTTCAATTATCAGCAGAACCTGGGCATCCTCACCGGAAAATGGTATTCCCTGTGGTCCCAGCTTTCTCTGTTTTATGCCAGTTTCTTCTATGCGCCCCTGATCGCCCTGTACTGTTCCTATCTCTGGCGTCTGGAACACCTGAATCACAACTGGAATGTACTTATGACCGCGCCGGTCTCCATTCCCAATATCTTCTTTTCCAAGCTGGCAGTCATCTTTAAGGTGACACTCATCACCCAGATATGGCTGGCTGTGCTCTTTCTTCTCTGCGGAAAACTTATCGGGCTTCCCGGGTGGGTTCCCTCCCAGATCCTCGTCTGGATCCTGCGCGGAACTCTGGCGGCTATGGCGATCGGCGCTCTGCAGCTGCTGCTTTCCATGTGTATCCGAAGCTTCTCGGTCCCCATCGGGATTGCCTTGGCAGGAGGCGTGGCAGGACTTGTGATCAGCAACAAGGGGCTTGGCCTGTACTGGCCGTATGCCCTGATGCTCATGGGAATGAACTCCAATAAAAATGAAGATACACTGGCAGGTCATTCCCTCTCCTTCTTCCTGAGCGTCCTTCTCTTTTTCCTGGCCTTTTCCGGCATCAGCATTCTGCTGCTGAAAAAGAGAGATGTAAAAGCATAACCGCTAAATCTTTGCTTTCCTGATCTGTCCCCAGAGCCCCCAGGCTCCCAGCAGGATCACCGCAGTCATAACACCGGTAAGCAGGCCTGCGTCTATCTGATGCAGTGCCAGAACAGCCAGAATAGGGATCATGCCTCCCACAAGGCCGCCCAGCGTTCCCGCCATGGCCGGCAGGCTCTGCTTCACCAGTGCTGTCTCAGATGTCCAGTTATAATCCGGCATCTTCAGATTTATGAACATTCCCCAGAGGGAATTAAAAAGCGCGCACACCACAGGGGTGACAAACATCAGTATCCTCATGGATAATACCATGGGGAAGCGGATATTGATGATCAGTGCTGCCAGAAGCGCTGCCGGAATCTGCAGCGTAAGGTTCATCAGGATCTTGCTCTTGCATATGGTGATATCCTCAATGGGCATGGATTTCAGTATCCATAGATTTTTCCCTTCCAGTGAAAGGGAAACACAGGTAGTACAGCTCATGGATATCAGGGCACTGATGGCAAAGGGCAGAATCCTGGCTGCCATTTCTGCCATGTTGGGAATTCCCGTCATCTGGTCAAGCTGGTCAAACCTTACAAAGATCAGGGCAATGGCCAAAACAAGAGTCATCAGGCACCCCATCCCCATATTCAGGCAGTAGATCGTGGAGGAAAAGAAGCGTTTCAGCTCTTTTTTATAGAGGGCGTGGATCTGAGATGATGCCTTCAGCTCCGTCAGTTTATAATTGGAACGGGTATGGTATGTCACCAGTGAGGTGTTCAGCTTTTTGTAAACCGGGGATATGAGCTTTACAAAGAGATAAAACCATAACAGGGACCCCGCCAGAAAAGCTGCCATGGCTGCCGCATTTCCCCTGGCTATGCCCTGGAAAAACAGGGCTGCCGGTGGGTAAATCCTGTGCACCTGCGTAAGTATCATTTCACTGATGGAATGTATTTCAGGCATATCAATAGTCTCTGCAAACTGTCCCATTCCCACAGACAGCACCAGCACTGCCAGTGTTCCGATCACGGAAACCACCGTGACCACGGCATTTGCATACTTAAACCTGGATGAAAAAAGTATGATGAGCGTTCCCAAAAGAGCCGCAAGTGTGGTGGGGATCAGCGGAGCCGCCAGGATTCCCAGTATCCACTCCGGATAAAATATTATCCCCGGTGCTGCCCAAACCGCATACCCAATCCCCATGGGAATCAGAATAACGGCTGTCAGCATCAGATTCAGGACATACATGGTCATAAACCGGCTGGCGATCACCGTGCTGGTCTTAACCGGCAGGGACATCACCATATCATATTCTTTATAGGCAAACAGTACGCCGTTTGTCTTGAGTGCCGTAAAAAACAGAGTGATCAGCCCGGTAATGGCAAGGCCGTAGCTTGGGATCACCTCAGCCATTCCCATGCTTCCCAACCCGTAGGAAAGCATATAGGCATAGAAGACAAGCATGAGCAGGACAATCCCAATGGCAAAGGAAGTCATTTTTCTTCCTCTGGACTTCAGGCTCCTTCCGAACTCATTTCTCATCTGCGTCTTAAAAAGCAGCCAGCATTTACTCTTTGTCATGGTCGATCACCTCCAGGAACAGGCTTTCCAGAGATTCATCCTGGGTCAGCTCGGCAGTGCTGCCTGCAACCATCAGATTTCCGTTTTTGATGATAGCAATCTTATTACAGAGTTTTTCCGCCACATCCAGGACATGGGTGGAGAAAAAGATGGCACTGCCGTTCTCACACATCTCATGCATGACTTCCTTTAATGTATGGGTTGCCTTGGGGTCAAGCCCTACGAAAGGCTCATCCAGTACCATAAGCTTTGGTTTGTGGATCAGAGCGGAGATGATGGCAGTCTTCTGTTTCATACCATGGGAATAGGAAGAGATCAAATCCCCCAGGCTGCTGGTGATCTCCAGCATATCACCGTATTTCTGGATCAGTTCCTTCCTCTCTGCTGCAGGGACCCCGTAGATATCACCGATGAAATTCAGATACTGGATGCCTGTCAGGTGTTCGTACAGATCCGGATTATCCGGAATATATGCCAATATCTGCTTACACTCCACCGGAGACTTTCTGATATCCCTGCCGTCAATGAGGATCTCCCCTTCCTCAAACTCCAGAACCCCTACGACTGCTTTTATAGTGGTACTCTTGCCGGCTCCGTTATGGCCGATAAATCCATAGATATCTCCGGCTTCCACATGCAGATTCAGACCGCTGACTGCACGTTTTCCGCCTTTGTAGGTTTTTGTAAAATTTCTGATCTCTAACATTTTCTTTCCTCCCGGCCTGAGCCTTCTTACTTTTTCTTTTCCTCTGTTACCGGGGATGAAATCAGGGTGAGCTTTCTCGGCTTCCTTTTTCCATCCGGCTGGTTATTCATGACGCTGCTGTACAGCTCACCCAGTTTCCCGAAAAACTCCTGAAATTCTTCGTCTGACAGGAGAAAAACCGCGGATGTCAGTGATACCATATCCTTCTGCGGGTCCGCATCCTCCCGCTTCAGATACCGCTGAAATTCTCCCATAATACTCAGAAGAGAGCTGTGTATGAGCTGCGCTATCTCCTCTTTCCCCGGCTCTCTGCCGCCCATGGGATTCTCCTGATTGAGCTTATAGACCTTCTCCACGGTTCCCCGTTTTTTATTTTCCTGCACTACCTGTATCAGGCCCGCGTCCTCCAACATTTTCATATGCCTGTACAGGCTGGCCTTCGGCACATCACTCAGTTCCTCCCCAATCTGCGCTGTCGTCCCCTGCTCATGAAGAATGAGGTACTGGGCAATCCGTATTCTCACCGGATTCATGACGATCTTCGCCAGGTCTGTTCCTTCCATTTGCCACACCTCCTGTTATTCTATACTGCGGCTTAACGTTTTCAATTTATATAATATTCTCATTTTTGATAATAATACACTTCCGGAGATTTGTCAACACAAAAAACGCACCGCAGAGGGTGCGTCTTTCGATTCGTTACTTATTCACAGCCCTGCAAAAAGCGCAGTTCTGTGAACAGTAACACGCTTCGCGATGCACAGATATGGAGCATTCTGCCCCATATCGCGCTGGCTGCCTCGGGCTTTTCATGCCTTTGGCCTGAAAACACCTCGCGGAACAGTGGCCGTGAATAGTAACTTCGATTCTTCTATGTCAGGGGAAACAATGACTTTTCAAAATCTCTCACATAATATTTTATGTTCGTTCTCCCCTTCCGGGCAATGACATGCCCTTCCGCCTCCAGTTTTATTTTCTGTGCCTCCACGCCTCCCGGATACTTGGGATTCAGTTCACCGCCTGCCTTCAGAGTCCGCCAGTAAGGCGTGATATCCTCTGTTCTCTGATGGCTGGCCCAGGCCGCTATGGATACGAAGATGCCGGCTGTGATAGGGTCTGTAAAATCAGCACCATTGCTCCTCGCAAAGTAACTGCGGATCTCCCCCACTGTGGTCAGCCTTCCCTCCGGTATCCGTTTCATAACTTCATCGTAATGAACCGGCGGTGCAAAATACATTCTGCTGCCTCCGTACTTCTGTATGGTTTTTTCATCCGTCACAATCTGTACCTTCGGCATATCTGTGTCTTTGTGAAGCATGGCATTGAAATCCTTCTTGTCTTCATTCGCCATATAAAACACCTCCTTTATGCTCTAAGGATACCCGCTTCCGGATAAATATGCAATGAGACGGTTTTGATTTATACCGTATACCGCAGAATTGTTTTCATTTTTTCCGGCGCTGTACGGCTCATATCTTTCAAATAGATTTCCCTGTGTGTCTTACTGCGCCTTTTTAAATGCATTTCCTCCAGAAAAAGGTCCATCTTTCGGAAAGACTCCGGCTCATCATCAAACAAACCCGTGTGAAGGATCTGTACGCACCTGCCCTCCTCACAGATTTCCCAGGTGATCTCATCCAGCAGCGGATTTGGTTTCTTCTTTTTCACCGCTGCAAGAGCCGCCTCATACATCTCCTCTGTAATGCAGTCCGGCTGCCGTATCATGATCGTGTAGCACAAATGCTCCTTGTCCTCCAGCACATGTGCGTCCGCTCCCGTCTCTTCCTCCATATCCCAGACTCCCTCAAGCGGGTATACGGCAAATTCTTCCATATCTGCATCCCTGTTTCCCATGCCTTTATGCTCTGCCTTATACCGCATTTTTATACTGTAAGCCAGAGAATAAAGAGCTCCCACACGATTTGAAAAGTCCTCATGGTTCGGATTTCCTTTTCCGCTTATCATAAGGAATCTCTGTGCCGGAACACAAACTTCCTCCGGCATTTCCCCCGGGCTGTATAATTTCTTTTCCTGTTTTCTCCAATCATATTTCATAACTTTTCCTCCTGGACTGCTTCTGCGTTCTGCCGGTTGTCCGGCTGCCTTTTTCTGTTTTCTGCATCTATATTACAAGTATAGCACGCAAACGCGACATCTATCTGTCATGTTCAAAAAGACCGCTGCATTTTACTGCCCCTTCTGCACATCCCCATAATACTTCTCCCATTCCTCCTCCGTAAACCTGGCCGTATATGCGGGAATCCTATTCTCCTCTGACGGAAGAATATGATTGGATACATACTGCCACTGCCCGTCTTCCAGCAGCCGCACAGTGACTTCATGGGAATAGGCCCGGTCCAGGTTCTCTTCCGCCCATACTGCGTCCGTCACAAGCGTCAGCGTCCCGTCCTCATTTTCCCGATACGCTGTCACCTCAGGATATGGCATATCGCTGAAAGAATACTCATACCATCCCCTCTTATGCCATAAATATTCCTCTGTCTCACGGTCAAACGGTTCCCTCTCCCTGAGCACATCCGCCGGTATCCTGAAATAAGACACAATCACATTTTCCAATGACTCCGCCGGTACCCTGCGGGTATCCAGTGAGACATTCAACAGCTCTCCATATTTCAACTGATACAGCGGCTCATACAAATCAAAAAAATCCAGCTCCCCATAGTCCTCCTCACTCCATTCTGTCAGGAACATATTATTTCCCTTATATCCTATGGGCATCAGATATTTCAGACCGTATGCCCTGCATTTTTCATCCAGCGGCTTTATCCGTACCGCATCGTGTCCCAGGGGACCGTCATACCCCTCCGGAAGATCTTTCTCATAGAGCAGATATCCCTTCTGTGTATACGCCCAAAATGCCGCCTCATAAGAATCCGCTTCTTTTATCTCCGGCTTCTCCCCCTGCCAGTCGAGTGCTGTCTTTCTCACTTCAAGCTTTTTCTCCTCCGCGGCAAAATCTATACGCAGCAGTTCTCCGCTTTTCCGGATCTGGATCAAAAAAGCAGACACCTTCTCCCCATTCTCTGCCTTCTCACAAAATTCTTCCATAATTTCCGGATTCTCCATATTGATCTGATTCTCCATATCCACGACTGCAAATCCTGCGCTTCCTATACACGCTGCCATCTTCTCTCTTGTCCCTATCTCCATCCATTCATCTGCGTTTTCTGCCTCTGTGTATATTTCCCTATACTCTTCCAGTACGTTTTCAGGGAGAAATTCAGCCTTCTCATTCTTCTGCCCCCTGACATTGTCATCCACCAAAAGCTTCCCGCACCCCGCCAAACTTACGCATAAAATAAGAATGAAGAACATCCGGCGCCCTTCGGTTGTTCTGTTTCTCATATACTATCCTCCTTATTATTACATTTGTAAGATTAAAATCCAAAGAAAAATCATGCCTTTTCCGGCACGATTTTCTGGATACTTGTCTAAAGCTTACACTTATATGGCCTCAAAGTCAATAGAAAACATCAGGGGGCAGAAAAAATACTTTCTGCCCCGGTCTTTACATCAAAGCCAACATCGTTTATGCATCCAGGCAGTCATTAAGCTGACAGGACACATTCTGTAATTTTGCCTGAAGTACGATCTCCAGTCTGGAAACCGTCCCGATCATACTTGTCACAGAGCTATTGAGCTTGAATAATTCCTCATTGGTCACGTCTTCCAAATTGATAAACGCCTGCATTTTCTGTCCCTCTGCATTTAGAATGCGGGCAAGGGCGGCTTCCTGCAGCGCAACGGATTCTACCAAATCTACAAGGGCCCGGCATCTGGGTGTCAGAATGCTTATCGTTACGGTGGATGAGTTATTGTCCGGATTGGGGTCCGGTGTGGAAGAGGTCACAACAGCGGTGTTTACAATAGTTCCCGCTGCCTGAGGGCTTACGATTCCCCGGATGAGGATAATCCGGTTTTCTCCCGCTTCAAGGGTGCCAAGACTCAGTCTTCCGCTCCACGGATTGAAAACAGTACCACCATTTACGGAATATTCCGCATCTGTAAGGGATGGGGGTACTGCATCTGTTAAAAGAACATCTTCAGCCGGAGACGGGCCTGCATTTGACACAGTAATGGTATAGGTTAGTTGTGCCCCCTGTCCCGCAGTGCTTTCACTGGCTGTCTTTACCACAGACAGATCCGCCAGCGCCCCCGATATCAATACCGGGACCTCATTGGATTCCACCTGGAAAGCAGCAGGGATTCCGCCCTCCACAGGCGTATAAGAGTAATTAATAGTTGCCCGGTTGATCGTGGGATTCTCTTCCGGTACCGCATTGGCCACTACAGAAAATCTGACCGCTGTGGTCTGGCCGCCGGCAATATCGGGCAGTGAAAATCCCTCCGCCGGGTCTGCCTGCGGAAATGTGGTCCCATTGATGGTCACACTGCCCGGAACGAATGTCAGTCCCTGGGGTACCAAATCACGGAAGAATACATCTGTAAGCGGATTCTCACAGGTATTTGTCAATGTGACGGTATAATCAAAAATTTCTCCGATACCTGCAGCCGAGGTACTGGCAGTCTTCACCGGAACAAATTGGCGTACCTCTATTTCCTGGAATGCCACATCATCAATGGCATAATCATTCCCGATCACCTCGGGGCCTTCACTCAAAAATTCCACTGTGAGACTGGTATTGTTCCCGGAGTTGAGGACTGTACCGAACTGCTTCCATTCCGGTGCATTTACATTTGGCGGAATCAGCAGGCCCAGCGTTGCGCTGTATAAAATATTACCGTTTCTGTCCAGAACCCGCACGCCCAATTCCGGATTGGGATAACCTGTAACCCTGAACAGATTCAGTATCCATGCAGTAAACAGATAGCTGGTGTTTTCCTCAACATCCACCGCGGCACGGAAAAATACAGCGCCGGGGTTGTATCCGTTTACCACCATCATTCGTCCTGTTTCATTGCCTTCCGTATGGTCTGCGATCCGCCACCATGCGCCAATCTGCTCACTTCTGGCATCATTCATAATATTTTCTACTGTATATTCCCCGCCCATAGGCGCAAAAACATCCGGATTCGGCAGCACATAAGTGAAATCCGGCGTCACATCAGGATATGGCTCAACCGGTACTCCTGTATTGGCAGGCGTCCCCGCCGGGAAACTGCCGAAAGTGCCGTTATCCGCGGCTTCAATGAGATTTTCCCCTGATACCACCGCACACAGATCTACAAGTGCCCCAATAGGCGTATAGATCACCGGGCCGTTCAGAAAGTTCTGATTCATCACATCTGCCATGTCCACTGTCACAAACAGAGTATCCGGCGTCACTGAGTCAAGATTGGTTGAACCGACAGGCGGATTCGTCACCGTACTGATGGGCGGGTTCACACCCTGCGGTATGCTTCCTGTCTCCGCATCGGCAAAATCCCCCGGTGATGGAATGCCTCCCTGTGTTCCGTAGGATTCTACCACCCTGTAATTTCCCGGGGGTACATTGATAAAAGAATAATTTCCATTTACATCCGTGAGAACGGTAAGCCTTTCATTGGTGTCCACATTCTGCAAAACAACCGGAATATTGGCAATTCCGGAATCTCCGCTGTTGACAGTTGCACTTCTGTCCCGGTCAAATATCACTCTGCCTGCTACTACTGCCATCAGCTTTCCCCTCCTGTTCCATTCATACTGCTGCTCGTCACAGAAGGACAACGGACAAACAGCTCTAATTTACTCTGGAGTATCAGCTCCAGCCTTGTGACCGCGCCTGTTATGAGTTCCGCAGACCGGTTCATCCTCATCAGGTCCTCCGGAGATGTTCCCTCCATGGAAATAATCGTCTCCATCTTTTCCCCCTCCGCGTTCAGAATGTGGGAAAGTGAAGTTTCCTGCATAGCAACTGATATTATCAAATCTGTTACAGCCTGGTCCAGCGTAGTGTCCCCCGGCATAATAATGGGCATACCCATAAAATATCCCCCCTAAATATTCATATTCTGAGCAAATATCTGCTCATTATTTATATATATGCAGGTACTTGCCTCCAGTTAATAGGACAGGATATTGGACAATAATACATCCTGTACCGTCATCCGAAAACCCGCATATATTAAATACAAATATGCTGCCATTCCGGTGCTGTCCGGTAACTGTCCTGCTGTTTTCCGATGTGCATCTGCATGGAAACGGACTTTAGAGTGAATTTGAAACTTTAATCCTGCCCGCAGTTTATCACTGTCTGCGGAGAATGATTTTCTAATACGCTCTGGCTTTTTTTAATCAGGGAGAAATATATGAATCAAAAAATAGAACCTCTAACTATAGCCAGTTTGGCTGAGGAAATATATGGCACGGATATATCCGCTGCAGATATCTGTAAAATGAATATAAGTGAAATGAATATTTCTGAAATGAATTGCAGGTGTAAAACCGATCGGGACTGTAATTCTAAGGGCTGCTGCAAATCTGACTGCAATTGTGATTCTAAAGTATGCTGCAAGCCCGACTGTAACTGTGATTCTAAGGGTTGCTGCAAATCAGGCAGCAATTGCAAAACCGACTGTGACTGCGATTGCTGCCCCAAGTGCTGCAGTTCCAAATGTGATTGTGAACCCGGGTGCTGCTGCAAGCCCGGCTGTGACTGCAATTCCAAATGCTCCTGCAACCCTGACTGTGACTGCAATTCCAAATGCTGCTGCAATCCTGACTGCGGCTGCAGTTCCAAATGCTCCTGCAGACCCGACTGCGGCTGCAGTTCCAAATGCTCCTGCAACCCTGACTGCAACTGCAGTTCCAAATGCTCCTGCACCACTGACTGCAACTGCAGTTCCAAATGCTCCTGCAGACCCGACTGTGATTGTAACTGTGACTGTGATTCCAGCTGTGACTGTGATTCCAGCTGTGACTGTGATTCCGACTGTGACTGCAACTGCAATTCCTGCTCCGACGCTGCCTGTGCCATCCTGAAGTCAATCGCCAAGACGGAAAATGCTTTGGCCCACATCCTGAATGCAGAAGGTGAAAAACTACAGAAAGCCATCGAACTGGCCGACAACATCTGTGACCTTCTGAAAGTCAATCAATCCGTCCAACAGACTGTCACCAAAGTCACTTTCCTGGAACAGGTACTCTATGCCAAGCTGGAAGCGCTGGAGTGCTGCCGCTTTGATTGTCCCACAGACAACAGCGAACCGGAGTCATAAACACCCTAATTCCTAATCCGAAATGTCCTCCCGGCTACCCGGTAAACCACAATACAGGCCACCACACAGTAAATCAGACAAAAGCAGGTAACGACCGTTCCAAACACCAGCGTACTCATCCTTAAGTTCATGAACATAAAGCAGACAATATAGGTCGCCCAGGTGACAATTTTGTAAGTCCCCCCGACCACCTCTGTCCCCGCATTATAAGGCTGCAGCAGATAATAACAGGTCAGGTAATGCACGGAAAAGAACGCACTCATAGCCATCACTGACACAAACAGCAGCAAATAATTCACAGGATTATCCGTCCCCCCGGAGAAGTACAGCAGCACCGGCAGCCCCACACCGATCACCGACGCGGGCAGCAGATTCACCTTCACGATCTCTCTGAGCCGGATGCGGAACAGCTTCAAAATAAATTCCGGCTTCTTATAAAAAGAGTATGTGAGCATACTGTGGTCACAATTCATAAACAGCGCCTGCGTAAAACTTGTCCCCCGGTTTATCATATACATAATAAACACAAAGTACGGCAGAAACACCATAAGCATCCTGTTGATCTGTTTCCTGATATCCTCGTTTACCTGAAACAGGAACAGAATCCCCACAAACAGAAACAGACAGATAACCGCCTGCCTCTTCACCGATTTCCAGAGGATTTTCTGATGCCTGCGCACAAAAAGCTCATTAAAATACTCAAATCCCTTTCTGCTGCTGGTAATTCCGGTGTCCTGGCTGATAAGCTTACGGTTCTGCTCCTCAACCGCGGCCTTTACTGTTGCTTTATAATCCATACCGTTTCTGAATTTTGCCAGAAGCTGCTGATACAGGGTTCTGTACTCATCGAACCGCCCCATATAAACTGCTGCCCCGCAAGCCGCCGCCACGGAAAGCACCATGAACGCTGCCATAAGCCACATAGGCAGAAGCACTCCCAGATAAGGAAGCCCATAAGCCGCCGCAAGCAGGACTGCTGTCAGTATCCATCCCAGCTTACCGGGAAGATTCTCATCCCTGCTCTCCCCTGTCCTTTTAAAATCAACCAGATAGTTCCAGGCTATCAGCATCTTCACTGACGCGATAAAAAACGGAAAAAGCAGGCAGCACCACAGCGGAATATTTCTCTCCACCCCAAACCAAATGGTAAAAGGCAGAAATCCCAGGATGCACTTTCCCACCGCATAGGCATAGTTCGTCAGTGTATAGGACCTTGCATCCATACGCATTAAGATCATGGCATAATACTTATCATTACTGGGATTGAACATATAGGTATTCATATAAGACCCGACCAGACTCAGAAAGAACAAAATATGTACAAACAGTCTTCCGTCCCCTGTGTTCTCATAGAGCATCCCCAACCCGAATACCATGATCAGAAGATATAAAACCTTCCCCAGAAAAGTTCCCGCGATTTCCCACAGGCCGGACAGTATATTGGCAAATATCTTCAGCCCCCGGCTCCTGTAGAGGCTCTGGGGAAGAATCTTCCTGATAAGGGGAATCTGCTTCAGGGAATAGAGGATCGTGTTCACACGGTATGTATTTTTCAGCGAAAAAGAAATACGAAACGTCCTAATCATTCTCTTCCTCCTTCAGTGCCCGTATGATCTTGTCCTTAAATCCGCCATTATCCAGATTAGACGGATCTACCACTTCCAGCTCTCCATGGTTGAGGATCACGATCTCATCACACAGGTCAAGAGCCAGCTCCATAATATGTGTGGAAAAAATAATGATCCTGTCCTTTTTCAATGAGCGCAGAAGCTGCTTCATCTCCTCAGCCACCACCACATCCAGGGATGTGAGCGGTTCATCCAGAAGCAGAAGCTTTGGCTGTGCGATGATATTGATCAGCATCTGCATCTTATTTTTCATACCATGGGAATAGTCTTTGAGAAGCCTATCCCTGTCCTCCTCATCAATGTTCATAATGGAAAAATACTCATCCAAAGCTTTTATATCCGCAATACTCTTTTCATTGATATCAATAAAAAATTTCAGAAATTCCCTTCCTGTGAGAAATTCCGGGACAGTGGGCGTTGACAGGACATAACCGATATCCTCCGCCGCTAACTCCGCTCTCTCCCCGTTCTCCTGCAGGAAGAAATCCCCTCCGTCTGTCTTCAGGTCCCGGTTCAGACAGTTAAAAAGTGTGGTCTTGCCTGCCTGTGTCAAGTAAGAACCAAAAAAAATATAATAATATTCTTAAAAAAGCACAGCTAATAAGCAAGTTCTATTGCTGATTAGTTCTATTTTTTTAATGGTACACCGCACCATAAACTGGTGCGGCTGAATATTATCTCACCCCTTGTACCATGGGAACATGTAGATTAGGTATAACCACAACCTTCCTGACACTTTACAGCACCCTTACTCACTGTTCATGCCTCCAGCGCTACCTGGACCGTGATTCTATTATTACGGAGGTATCATTATCATTCTGGGTTTTAGACCGCTGGTTATATGGTCCAAGAAAAAGTGCCGCTCATACCTTTACTTCTTCTATTACGATTCCTGACATTTACCTTGTAGTTATATTCAAGGCAGGTATATCGTGGCGCAGCTCATTGCTCTTCTTCATGCTTTTAAGCATGTCCCAAATGTTTAGTATCTCAAAAGATGAATTCCAACATGTCATTTATGTCATAATAAAGTTAGAATGCATCTACCATGCTGATATTCTATTGTCAACGAATCATGAAAGCTTATCTCAGCCTATAATGAAAATAGGATACTGACTCCACTACTTTTTTCACTTCTCTTTTTGCCTTACAATAGTCTTAGGCAGGATTAAGTTTGATTGCAC